>NZ_JAUXYO010000238.1 GCF_030694325.1 Allobosea sp.
GCCGGCGTCGGCACCGTCCGCACCCGGATCGCCTGAGCGCACGAACCCGTTCCCCATCCCGCAGGAAAGCCGTATCCATGACCCTGACCGCCGACGCCGCTGGCGTCTTCCCGATCGCGCCGACCCCGATCAACCCCGCCGGCACGGTCGATTGGGCCTCCACCGAGAAGCTCTACGCCTTCTATGACGAGATCGGCTCGGACGGCACGACGGTGCTCGGCATCATGGGCGAGGCGCCCAAGCTCGAGCCGGAGGAATCCCTGCGCATCGTCAAGACGGCGGTGGCCGGCATGCCGGGCAAGCCGGTCATCGTCGGCGTCTCGGCGCCGGGCTTCGCGGCCATGCGGACGCTCGCGCGCCAGTCGATGGAACTCGGCGCCGCCGGCGTCATGATCGCCCCGCCGCCGAGCTTGCGCACCGACGACCAGATCACCGGCTACTACGCCCAGGCCGTCGAGGCGATCGGCAGCGACATTCCCTTCGTCATCCAGGACTATCCGCTGACGCTCTCGGTGGTGATGACGCCGGCCGTGATCCGCAAGATCGTCACCGACAACCCCTCCTGCGTCATGCTCAAGCATGAGGACTGGCCGGGGCTCGAGAAGATCTCGACGCTCCGCAAGGTCCAGAAGGAGGGCTCCCTGCGCCCGATCTCGATCCTCACCGGCAATGGCGGCCTCTTCCTCGATTTCGAGATGGAGCGCGGCGCCGACGGCGCGATGACCGGCTACGCCTTCCCGGAACTGCTGATCGACGTCGTGAAGCTGCAGAAGGCCGGCAAGCGCGACGAGGCGCATGACATCTTCGACGCCCATCTGCCGCTAATGCGCTACGAGCAGCAGCTCGGCGCCGGGCTGGCGGTGCGCAAATACACGCTGATGAAGCGCGGCATCCTCGCCAGCGACGCCCAGCGCAAGCCGGGCTCGGCGATCAGCGCCCTGGCGAAGACCGAGGTCGACTATCTGCTGGCGCGCGTCGCGAAGACCGACAAGCGCGCCGCGCTCTGATCGGCACGCGGGGCCGCCCCATGAGGCGGCCCCGCTCCTGACAGCATCTTGCCGATCGGCCGCCCGCGCCGATGGACACGGGCTGCGCCGGACCACTATGGTCCGCGCCATGAGCGAGACAGCCAGCACCGCCGCCGTGACGACCGCAGGGCCCGCCCTGAAGCCCGGCGACCATCTTTTCTTGGTCGACGGCTCCAATTTCATCTTCCGGGCCTATTTCCAGTCGATCAACCAGGACCGGAAATACAATGTCCGCTCGGACGGCCTGCCCTCCGGTGCGGTCCGGCTCTTCGCCACCAAGCTCTTCCAGTTCGTGCGCGAGGGCGTGCTCGGCGTCCGCCCGACGCATCTCGCCATCGTCTTCGACAAATCCGAGAACTCCTTCCGCAAGGCGATCTATCCCGCCTACAAGGGCAACCGCTCGGACCCGCCGCCCGACCTGATCCCGCAATTCCCGCTGATGCGCGAGGCCGTGCGCGCCTTTGGCCTGCTGCCGGTCGAACAGGACGTCTACGAGGCCGACGACCTGATCGCGACCTATGCGAAACAGGCGCGCGAGGCCGGCGCCGACGTGCTGATCGTCTCGGCCGACAAGGATCTGATGCAGCTCGTGCGGCCGGGCGTGGCGATGTACGACCCCGCCTCCGGCGACGCCAAGAAGGGCGCGGGTTTCCGGGCCGAGCGCAAGATTGGCGAGCCCGAGGTCGTCGAGTATTTCGGCGTCACGCCCGACAAGGTCACCGATGTCCAGGCGCTGGCCGGCGACGCCACCGACAATGTGCCGGGCGCACCGGGCATCGGCATCAAGACGGCAGCCCAGCTCATCGGCGAATATGGCGACCTGGAAACGCTGCTGGCGCGGGCCTCCGAGATCAAGCAACCCAAGCGCCGCGAGACCCTGACCAATCCGGAGATCGTCGAGAAGATCCGCATCTCCCACAAGCTGGTCTGCCTGGTCGACGATGTCGCCGTCGAGACGCCGCTCGAGGACCTGACGCTCGGCCAGCCCGATCCCGTCCGGCTCGTCGCCTTCCTCAAGGCGATGGAATTCACCACCATCACCAAGCGCGTGGCCGAGGCCTATGACGCCGATGTCGCGGCGATCGACGCCGACGCCGATCTCGCGCCGGGCGGTACGCGCGCGGCCGAACTCAAGGCGCTCTATGCTGGCGCCGACGCAGCCGAGGAAGCGCCTTCCGTGGCCGAGATGGCCCGTGCGGCCGTGACCCAGCCGGTCTCGGCGACGGGCGGCGAGGGCTGGCTGAAGCCGGCCGATCTCGCCGCCGCCCGCAAAGGCGAGGCGCTCGGGGCCAAGATCGACCGCACGGGCTATGACTGCGTGCGCGATCTCGCCTCGCTGGAGCGCTGGATCGCCGCCGCCTATGAGGCCGGCCATGTCGCGATCGACACCGAAACCAGCGCCATCGACCCGATGCAGGCCGATCTCGTCGGCATTTCGCTGGCCGTCGCGCCCGGCAAGGCCTGCTACATCCCCCTGCAGCATCGCGGCGGCACCGATCTCTTCGGCGGCGGCATGCTGGAGGGACAGATCCCGCTCGATCAGGCGCTGGCGGCGCTGAAGCCGCTGCTCGCCGACCCCGGCGTGATCAAGATCGGCCAGAACCTGAAATACGATCTCGTCCTGCTCAAGCGCTACGGCGTCGACGTCGCCCCCGTCGACGACACGATGCTGATTTCCTATGCGCTCGATGCCGGCAGCAACAGCCACGGCATGGACCGCCTCTCCGAGCTGCATCTCGGCCATGAGACCATCACCTTCGGCCAGGTGGCCGGCACCGGCAAGGCGCAGGTCACCTTCGACAAGGTCGCGCTCGACAAGGCGACGGACTATGCCGCCGAGGATGCCGACGTCACGCTGCGGCTCTGGCGCACCCTGAAGCCTCGCCTCGCTGCGGAGGGACGCACGACCGTCTACGAGACGCTGGAGCGCCCGCTGATCGCCGTGCTCGCCCGCATGGAGGCCCATGGCATCGCGATCGATCGTCAGATCCTGTCGCGGCTGTCAGGCGACTTCGCCCAGTCGCTGGCGCGGCTGGAGGACGAGATCTACGAGATCGCCGGCGAGAAATTCACCATCGGCTCCCCCAAGCAGCTCGGCGACATCCTCTTCGGCAAGATGGGCCTGTCGGGGGCCAAGAAGACCGCGACCGGCCAATGGGCGACCGGCGCCGGTGTGCTCGAGGAGCTGGCCGAGCAGGGCCACCCGCTGCCGGCGAAGATCCTGGAATGGCGCCAGCTCGCCAAGCTGAAATCGACCTATACCGACTCGCTGCCGGCCTATGTGAATCCGCAGACCCAGCGCGTGCACACCTCCTTCGCGCTGGCGGCGACGACGACGGGCCGTCTCTCATCGTCGGAGCCCAACCTGCAGAACATCCCGATCCGCACCGAAGCCGGCCGCAAGATACGCACCGCCTTCGTCGCGGAAAAGGGCTACAAGCTGGTCTCGGCCGATTACAGCCAGATCGAATTGCGCCTGCTCGCGCATATCGCCGAGATCCCGCAGCTGCGCCAGGCCTTCGCCGACGGCATCGACATCCACGCGATGACGGCCTCCGAAATGTTCGGCGTGCCCGTGCAGGGAATGCCGAGCGAGGTCCGCCGCCGCGCCAAGGCGATCAATTTCGGCATCATCTACGGCATCTCGGCCTTCGGCCTCGCCAACCAGCTCGGCATCGGCCGCGAGGAGGCGAGCGCCTATATCCGCAAATATTTCGAGCGCTTCCCCGGCATCCGCGACTACATGGACGCGACCAAGACCTTCGTGCGCGCCAATGGCCATGTCGAGACGATCTTCGGGCGCATCTGCCATTTCCCGGCGGTGGCATCGAAGAACCCCTCCGAGCGTGCCTTCGTCGAGCGCCAGGCGATCAACGCGCCGATCCAGGGCTCGGCCGCCGACATCATCCGCCGCGCCATGATCCGCATGGAGGACGCGCTGGCGGCGGCGAGGCTCGATGTGCGCATGCTCCTGCAGGTGCATGACGAACTGGTCTTCGAGGTGCCCGACCATCAGGTCGAGGCGGCGCTGCCGGTGATCACGCGGGTGATGGTCGAGGCGCCGCAGCCTGCCGTGCAGCTGCGGGTCCCGCTCCAGGTCGATGCCCGCGCGGCGGGCAATTGGGACGAGGCTCACTGACGGGAACTTTCTGACGCCAGGGCACGTTGTCGCTGCATACGCGCCGGGGGGCGCTGTCGCGCGTCGGAACCTGTCATCATGCTCAATTCGTCTGCCTGGAGGCCCTTCCCGCGCTACATGGCGGAGCCCGAGGTCGAAGCGGAAGACCTGCACGAGGACGTCACCCCGTCCGAGCATGATCTGATCGTTCGCTATGCGATCATCGGCATTTTCGTGATCCTGCTGACGGGCGCGCTCTATCTGACACGGGTGATCGCCCTGCCGATCACGGCCGGCATCATCTTCGGCCTGGTGCTCGGGCCGGCGGTCGACGGGCTCGTGCGCCGCAACGTGCCCCAGCTCCTCGCCGCGGCGCTCGTCGTCCTGCTTTTCCTCGGGGTCATCATCACAGCGTTCACCGTGCTCGCAGTCCCCGTCGCCAGCCTGAGCGATCAGGGCCCGGCGATGATGACCGCGCTCAAGACCAAGCTCGCCGGCATCGTCGTCATGCTGGACGAGGCGAAGGCTGCCATCGGCACGCTGATGGGCAAGACCGGCGCGGAACTCAGCGTCTCGCAGGGCAATCCCCTGATCGATCTCGCCATGTCGTCCTCCACGATCGCGGGCGGCATGCTGATCTTCGTGGCGACCGTCTATTTCTGGCTCGCCACGCGGCGCCACCTCAAGGCTCGCGCCCTGCGCCTCTGCCTCGGTCGTGGCGCTCGGAAGTCAGCGGGCGTCTTCTTCCAGGAGATCGAGACGCGCGTGGCGCGCTATTTCGGCCTGGTGACGTTGATCAACCTGGGGATGGGCGTCCTCACCATGGGCATCGCCTGGCTGGCCGGCCTCCCCTATCCGATCTTCTGGGGCGCGCTGGCCTTCGTCCTCAACTATCTCGCCTTTATCGGCCCGATCATCGTCACCGCCATGCTGTTCGCCGGTGCCCTGGTCGACGCGCCCGTCGTCCTCGCGGCCGTCTGGCCGGCGGCGGCCTATTTCGTCATCCACCTGATCGAGGGCAATGCGGTGACGCCGGTCTTCGTCGGCAGCCGCCTGACCGTGTCGCCCTTTCTGGTCTTCATCGGCTTCATCTTCTGGCTCTGGCTCTGGGGGCCTGTGGGCGCGGTGCTCTCGACTCCGATCCTGCTGGTCGCCATGGTGGCCCAGGAGGAATTCGCGCGCTACCGCGCTTCGCAGGCCGAGGAACAGGCCGAGGCGAAACCGTCCTGAGCCGGCAAGCCAGGGAACCCGCGCGCCGCGCAGGCGTTGGCCCCGGCATCCGGCCCGGGCCGATGTCGCCGGCCGGGGTGGATCGCCGAAACGATCGATCGAGTTGAATCACGCAAGGACAGGATGACCGACATGGCCACCAGCACCACCGCCAAACGCGCAGCCGCTTCCGCGAAGCGGGTTAAGGACGAGGTTGTCGCCGGCGGGGAGGACATCGCGGGCGAAGCGCGCCAGGCCGCCGCCCGTGTCAAGCGCGAGGCCGGCGCCATCGAGGAGAGCCTCACCCGCGGCGCCGAGGATCTGGTCGCGACCGTCAACGAAAAGCTCCGCTCCGTCGGCGTCGATACCGACCGCATGGCTGATGTCGCCAAGGAGCAGGCGACCGAGTTGCAGCGCTTGATCGAGGAGGAGATCCGCGAGCGTCCGTTGCGGGCGCTCGGCTTGGCGGCGGCGGTCGGCCTCTTCGTCGGCTTCCTCTCGGCGCGCTGACGTCATGCTCGGGGGTATCGGGGCCTATATCGCCGGAGAGATCTCCGGCGCGGTCCGTCGCAACGTCACGGTCGCGGTCCTGCTGGGGCTCGGCCTCCTTCTGATGATCTGTGCCGGCGGCTACCTGGTGGCCGCCCTCCACAGCGCCCTGGCCCTGCGCTACGGCTCGGTGGAAGCTAGTCTGTTCGTGGCGGGCGGCCTGTTCCTGACGGGGCTCGTGGCGATCGCGATTGGCTTCTACGTCAAGAATCGCCCGCGGCCCGCTCGCCCGATGGCGGCCACCGCGCTGGTCGCGGCACCTCTGGCGGCAAAGCTGCTCGGTACGGGCCTGACCTCGAAGAAGGGCTGGCGCTTCGCCCTCGTCGGGGGAGTCGTCGTCCTCGGGGCCCTCCTCGGCCGGCAGTTCCTCACCGGGGACGACTCCGACGGCGAGGCCTGAGGGCACCGGGCCGCCTGTGTCATTTAACATGGGGCTGGAGGGTTTTTCGCGTTAGACCGGGCCCATGTCGACTCAAGCGCGTCAGCGCACACGGTTTCTCGCGCCCGCAATTCCAGCCTTGCGGGCGCGTCTGCGTTGCGCGACGTCGACCCGCGTGGCCATCGGCGGCGTCGCGGTCGCGATCATGCTGGCGGCCTGGTGCAATCGCCAGGCGCAGCAGACGG
>NZ_JAUXYO010000241.1 GCF_030694325.1 Allobosea sp.
GCCGGCGGGGCGCCGGACCGGGTGCGGCTCGCCTGTCAGATCCGGCCGCGCGACGATCTCCAGGTGCAGATTCTGCTCGCCTCGCGCCTGAACCCGAACACGCCCGGCCAGATCGAGACCGACGGCAATATCGGCAAGCGCGGCCTGACCGTCGTCGTCGCCGATCTGCGCGCCTTTTCCGCCCTGTCGGCGCGGCAACTGCCGCAGGAGCTGATCGGGCTCCTCAACCGCTTCTTCGACGAGATGGCGCAGGCGATCACCGCCCATGGCGGCCGCATCGATGCCTTTTACGGCGACGGATTCATGGCCGTGTTCGGGCTCGAGGGCACGCCGGCGCGCAGTGCCCAGACGGCGATCGCGGCCGCGGCCGACATCGTCCGCGCGGTCGAGGCGCTGAACCGCGAATTCGGCGCGGCGCTGCCGCTGCCGCTGCGCATCGGCATCGGCATCCATAGCGGGCAGGCGATCACCGGCGCGGTCGAGAACGACAGCCTGGGGCGGCGCGAGATCACCGTCGGCGAGACCGTGGCGGTGGCGGCGCAGCTCGAACTCGCGACGCGCCGGGTGCTGGCCGACATTCTGGTTTCCGAGGATACGATCCGCGCCAGCGGCCGCAGCTATCGCGGCACGACATCGCTGAAGATCACGATCCGAGGGCGCGAGAAGCCGCTCGGCGCGGTCGGCTTCGCCAGCGCCCCCGAACTCGCGGAGGAGGGGGACGGTCGCCCGGCGCCCGCCGACATGGCAGCGGCGCCCGCGGTGACCCCGGAGCCGGTCGATGCGCCGGCCGCGGCCGGAGGCCTCGCCGTGCTGGAGGCTGCCGTCACCGCGCCGGCGCAGCCTGATCCACCCGCCGCGGAGGCGAGCGGCGAAGGCGCGGCGCCGATTGCGCGCAAGCCGCGTCGGAAGGCGCCATCGAAGAAGGCCGCGCCCGCGGACGACACCGGAGTCTGATGGCGGGGCCGCCGGCGGTTCAGGCGGTGCCGTAGACGAGGAAGCGCCGGCGGTCGAAGCCGGCGGCACGCAAGGCTTCGTCGTGGATCGTCAGCGAGAGGTCGATGACGGGCGCATCCGTGCGGGTCGCCGTCAGTGCGCCGATCTGCCCCTGCGCGCGCTCCAGCTCCAGCGCGTAGTCGATCACCAGAACCGTGGCGCCCGCCGCCAGAGCGAGGAGTTCGGGCGACACCGCACCCCGACGGCCGAAGGGCTTGAGCGAGAGGCCGAGCAGGACCAGCGCATAAGGCCCCGGCGGCGCGAGCGCGACCTCTTGCAGCTTGGCGGCGACGTGGCGAAGGTGGCAGGGCGCGCCGTTCAGGCTGTCCGCCTCATGGACCGGAATCTTCGGGTCGATCACCGTCACGCTGTCGGGCGTATGGGTGAGGAAGCCGGTGATCGGCAGGCCGGCGCCGCCGATCTCGACGATATGAGGGCAGTGGCGCACCGCATGGGCCGCCAGCACCTGCCGCAGCGCTGCCGCGGGGCCGGCGAGATGGGGCAGTCTCGTCCCGGCGAGGGCGTCCGGGTCCGGGCCGGCTTCGCTGGCCTTTGGGCCCGCGCTTGCATATGGTCCCGCCACCTTCGATCCCCGTTCTTGAAACGACATGACGTCCGACGCGCCGCCCGACGCCTTCTATGACATTCTGCGCGGCGTCGCAGCCCTGACCGGCAACCGCGTCGTGGGCGATCTCGCCCGGCTCGTCGCGGACGGAATGCCGCCCGATCTCTGGATCGCCTTCAACCACAAGCAGATCGGCTCGAAGCGCTGGCTGGTCGATGCGCTGGCGGAGGTTCTGCCACGGCCCGACGGCCCGGTCTGGGTGCTCGGGGCCTGGTATGGCGTGCTCGGCGCGCTGCTGCTCGACGATGACAGGCTGGCTATTCCCGCGGTCGTCAGCGTTGATCTCGATCCGTCGTGCGCCGATGTCGCCGAGCGGCTCAACCGCCGCTATCTCGCCGAGGGGCGCTTCCGAAGCCTGACGGCCGATATGATGGCGCTGGACTTCGCCGCTCAGGAGCCCAAGCCCGGCCTCGTGATCAACACGAGTTGCGAGCACCTGGCCGATGTCCCGGGCTGGCTTGCCACACTGCCGCGGGGGCTGCCCCTGCTGCTGCAGTCGAACGATTATGTCCGCGAGCCCGATCATCGCAGCTGCGTGCCCTCGCTGGAGGCGTTCCAGGCGCAGGCGAACCTCTCGGAGACGCTCTTCGCCGGCTCATTGCCGACGAAGAACTATACCCGCTTCATGCTGATCGGCCGGCGATGAAGGAGCCCTGTATCGCGATCGCGATGAAGGGTTATCCGCGCCTGTCGGAGACCTTCATCGCGCAGGAACTGCTCGGCCTGCAGCAGCGCGGCCTGCCCTTCGCGATCTGGTCGCTGCGGCGCCCGACCGATGCGGCGCGCCACTTGATGCACGACCAGATCAGCGTGCCGGTGCGCTATCTGCCGGAATATCTGCATGAGGAGCCGGGGCGGGTGCTGCACGGCCTGTTGGGCGCGCTGATCAGGCCCGGCCTGCTGCGACTGCTGCCGGTTGTCCTGCGCGACCTCGCCCGCGACCGCAGCCGCAACCGCCTGCGCCGCTTCGGCCAGGCCTGCGTGATGGCCCGCGAGCTGCCGGCGGCGACGACGCATCTGCATGTCCACTATCTGCACACGCCGGCCTCGGTGATCCGCTACGCCGCCCTACTGCGCGGCATCGGCTGGTCGTTCTCGGCCCATGCCAAGGACATCTGGACAACGCCGGACTGGGAGAAGCGCGAGAAGATCGCGGACGCCGCCTGGGGCGTGACCTGCACGCAGGACGGACACCGCGAACTGCAGCGCCTGGCCGACCGCCCCGACAAGGTTGCGCTGGTCTATCACGGGCTCGATCTCTGCCGCTTTCCGGCGCCGCCGCCGCGCCCGCTGCGCGACGGGAGCGACCCGGCGGACCCGGTTTGCATCGTCACGATTGGCCGGGCGGTCGAGAAGAAGGGTTTTGACGATCTGCTGGCCGCGCTGGCGCGGCTTCCGGCCGGGCTGCATTGGCGCCTCAGCCATATCGGCGGCGGCGAGAGGCTGAAGGCGCTGCAGGCGCAGGCCGTGGCACTGGGGCTCGCGGAGCGCGTGACCTGGGCCGGGCCGAAGGCGCAGGGCGATGTCATCGCCGCGCTGCGCGAGGCGGATCTCTTCGTGCTGCCCTCGCGCCAGGCCGGTGACGGCGACCGCGACGGGCTGCCGAACGTGGTGATGGAGGCAGCGAGCCAGGCCCTGCCGATCGTCGCCACCGATTTCGCCGGAATTCCGGAGTTCGTGCGCGATGGCGTCGAGGGGTTGCTGGTGCCGCCCGGCGACGTCGCGGCGTTGGCCGGGGCGCTGGCCGCGCTCGCCAAGGCGCC
>NZ_JAUXYO010000245.1 GCF_030694325.1 Allobosea sp.
TCGGCGCGCTGCTGCCGCTGGCCTTCCTCGCGGCGGAGGTCCTGCGCCGCGATCTCTGGCAGCAATTCGACGGCGCCATGCTGCGCGCCCTGTTCAACGCGCTCGTCTTCTCGGGCCTCGCCTCCGGTGTCGTGATCCTGCTCGGCGTCGGCATCGCGGCGGCCCGGCGGCAAGGACGCGAGCCATGGCTCCCCGCGCTGTCGCGACTCGCCTCGCTGGGCTACGCGGTGCCCGGCACGGTGCTCGCGCTCGGCCTGCTGGTGCCGCTGGCGGCGCTCGACAACGTCGTGGCGGACGCGCTGCGGCGCTGGTTCGGCCTGAACAGCGGCCTGCTGCTGATCGGTTCGGGAGCGGCTCTCGTCCTCGCCTATGTCGTCCGCTTCCTCGCCATCGCCGTCTCGGGCGTCGAGAGCGGGCTGTCGCGCATCTCGCCGCGGATCGACGACGCCGCCCGCACGCTCGGCGCCGGCGCGCCGGAGGTGATGCGACGGATGCACTGGCCACTGGCCCGCCCGGCCGTCGCGGCGGCCGCCCTGCTCGTCTTCGTCGACTGCCTCAAGGAACTCCCCGCGACGCTGCTGCTGCGTCCGCTCAATGTCGAGACGCTCGCGACCACCGTCTACGGCCACGCCTCGCGCGGCGCCTTCGAGGACGGGGCGCTCGCCGGGCTGCTGATCGTGCTCGCCGGCCTCTACCCCGCGGTGCGGCTGGCCCGCGCCGGTGGGCGGCCTGGTTGAGCCGGCTCGACAAGCCCGGCCCGTCGTCCTAAACGGGGACATGAGCGGAACGAGGGCCTGGGAACGCCTGCCCCACCCGTCGCCGGGCCATGACGAAGGGCCGCCGCCTCGGCCGGGGCGAGGCTTCGGAGGCCAGCCGGCATGGGTCTTTCGCCGCTGACGATCTCCCGAACGGCGGTTCGCCGGCGTTCGCCGCGCCTTGCTGACCAAGGCCACTGCACTCCTCCCTCGGATCTTCATCCAAGAACTTCATGACGCGACGCGCCTCGATCCTCGCCTACAGCCTGATCCTCGTGCTCGGTCTCCTCGGCCTTCAGTCGTGGAGCTTCGCGGTCGCGCGGGTCGAGCAGCATGTGATCGGGGCGATCGAGGCCCGCACCGGCCTGACGGTCACAGCGCTCGAACGCGCCGAGATCGCCTTCCTGCCGCTGCCGCGGATCAGCCTGTCGCAGGTGGCCTTCACGCAGCGCGACGGCTCGCTCGCCGGCCGCGCATTGCGGCTGCGGGCCCGGGCCAGGCTCCTGCCGCTGCTCGCCGGCCGGATCGACGTCGACCGGATCGATCTCGTCGGCCCGCAGCTCGACGTGGCGATCGCCCGGGCCGGCGACGGTCCGGCCGACTGGCTGGCAGGCCCCCTCGACGACCTGCAGCGGCTGCGGGGCCAGAGTCACATCACGATCACCGCGGGTTCGATCTTCCTGCGCGCGGAGGGGGCGATCCGCAGCATCCTGCGCGACGTCAACCTCGTCCTGGCCGAGCGCGAGGCGCAGGCGCCGCTGTCGGTGGCGGGAACCTTCACCTGGCGGGGCGTGCCGACCGAGGTCAGCCTGCTCTGGCCGGTCGCGACCGCGCGCGGGCGCACCATGCTCAGCGTCGAAGCGCCGCTCCTGAAGCTCCAGTTCGAGGGACTGCGCAGCAGCGCTCCGGAGACGATCACCACCGGCCAGCTCACGCTCGCGACGCGCTCCCTGCCGGAGCTGGTCGGCTGGTTCGGCGAGGCGCCGCGCCTGGCGGGCGCGATCGGGCCGCTCTCGCTCAGCGCCGATCTGCGCATGCGGCCCAACGACACCGCCCTGACCAACGTCGTGCTGCGCCTCGACGGAGATCGCCTCGACGGCGCGCTCAACCTGGCAACGGCGGCGGGCCGCACCGCGCTCTCCGGCACGCTGGCGGGCGCGACGCTGGATGCCGGTCGCCTGCTCGGGCGACTCGATCGTCCCTCGACCTCGCTCACGCCCGATGCCGCTCCCCTGCCCTTCGCGGCCTGGACGGCGCAGGATCTCGATCTGCGCGTCTCGGTCGAGACATTGCGGCTGGACGGCGCCCGTTTCACCGATGTCGCGACCTACCTTCTCGTCAAGAAAGGGCGCTTCGAGGCCGGCATCGGCCGCGCCAGCGCCTATGGCGGCAGCGTCAAGGGCCGCCTGCTGGCGACCGCGACCCCCGCAGGCATCGACCTCAAGCTCACCGGCGGGCTCGACAAGGTCAATCTCGGCCGGGCCGGCGCCGACCTGCCGTCGCTCGCGCGGCTGAGCGGCACCGCTGCGCTCCAGTTCGGCCTCGACGGGCTGGGACACACCCTGCCGGAGCTTGTCGCGTCGCTGAGCGGCAAAGGCAATCTCGCCCTGCGCCAGGGCGAGCTGTCGGGCTTCGCCTTCGGCGAACTCGTGCGCCGCGCCGAGCGCAATCCCAGCCTCGCCTTGCGCGATTGGCGCCAGGGCAAGACGGCCTTCGACAGCGCCGGTGCCACAGTCACCGTCGCCAATGGCATCCTCACCCTGGCCGACGCGCAGATGAGCGGCCAGGGCTACCGCCTCACCCTGATCGGCACGGCCGGCCTCGCCGACGCACAACTCGACATGGCGGCGCTGCTGCAGCCCGCCACCGGCCCGCTTCGGCTGCCCTTCCGCCTGAAGGGCCCGCTCGCGGCTCCCGCTTTCGACCTGCAGGCCGAGGCGTTGCTGCGCCCGGTCGGGGCGGGCGAGGCCGAGCCGCCCCCCTCGCGCTGAGGCTCCCCGCATTCGCGCTTCCGTCGGGCGTCGCCTTGCGCTTGGATACGGCAAGGCCGCGTGACGGCCGACCGGGACGGCGACGGGAGAGCAGACGATGAATCACTGGATCGCGGCCACGGCCGGCCTCTTGGGATGGATGGCGATGGACCTGATGACCGGTGGCGCCCCGGCGGCGGCCCAGGAAATGATGACCGAAAAGCAGGTCTTCTCCCTGGAGCGTTTCACCACGCAGAGCGGGCGCACCCTCAAGGACGTCAAGATCGGTTGGGAGAGCTACGGCACGCTCAACGCCGACAAGTCCAACGCCGTGCTGATCTGCCATTTCTTCTCGGGCAACTCGCATGCCGCCGGCAAATACGACGCGAAGGACGCCGCGCCCGGGTATTGGGACGCGATCATCGGCCCCGGCAAGGCGATCGACACCGACAAGTACTTCGTCCTCTCTTCCGACACGCTGGTGAACCTCAACACCGGCGATCCGAAGACGACGACCACGGGCCCGGCCTCGATCGATCCCGACACCGGCAAGCCCTACGGCCTCGACTTCCCGGTCGTGACGGTCGGCGACTTCGTCAATGTCCAGAAGGCGCTGGTCGAGAGTCTCGGCATCAGGCGGCTGGCCCTGGTCGCCGGGCCCTCGATGGGTTCGCTCCAGACCTTCGAATGGGCGGCGCGCTATCCCGAGATGGTCGCCAAGGCGATGCCGGTGATCGGCGCGGGCGAGGCCGATGCGCAGCTGATCGCATGGCTCGACGTCTGGGCGGCCCCGATCCTGGTCGACCCCAACTGGAACAGGGGCGACTATTACGGCAGGACGCCGCCCAATGCCGGCCTCGCCAAGGCGCTGACCGCCGTGACGCTGCAGGCCAACCACGCCGACTGGGCCAACGCCACCTTCGGCCGCCGGGCCGCCAAGGAGGGCGAGGACCCGGCGAAGGCGCTCGGCAGCAAGTTCCAGGTCCAGAGCATTCTCGACAATGCCGGCGAGGCCCGCGCCAAGGTCTCGGACGCCAACCATTTCCTCTATCTGGTCAAGGCCAACCAGCTCTTCGCCGCAGGCGGCACCTCGCTCGCCGACGCCGCGACGAAGATCAAGGCGCCGGTGCTGCTGATCACCCAGCCCAAGGACCTCGTCTTCACCGCCGATGCGGTCGACCGCACCGCCGACACGCTGAGGAAGGGCGGCGTCGACCTCGCCCATGTCCATATCCAGGGCTCCCGCGGCCATCTCGACGGCGTCATCTCGATGAAGCAGGCCGAAGGCGCGATCCGGGCGTTCCTGGCGAGATAGCGCGGCCGCCTCCCGAAGGCGCGCCTTCAGAAGCCGATGTTCAGGCCCATCCGCAGGATCTCGCCGCGCGTCTTGGCCCGCATCGTCGCATATTCGTCGGTGAAGAACCCGGCGGTCTCGCCGAGCACAAGCCGCTGGGTGCCCAGATCGTAGTGGAGATAGTCGAGCCGCAAAGAGAGCATCGGCCCCAGCGCATATTCGAGGCCGCCGCCGAGCGCCCAGCCCGAGACCATCTGCGGATTGGAGCCGGCATAGGTCGGGTTGTTCGTCGGCACCGGCGTGATCGCGCCGCGCTGGCCGAGATGCCCATAGGCATAGCCGCCGGTGGCGAAGACCAGGAGATCGCCGAAGGCGACGCCGGCGCGCGCCCGCACGGTGCCCAGCGTGAACAGCTCGGTCTGCGCCTGCGTCGTCACCTCGACGCCGAAGGGATTGACGGTCGAGGCCTTGCGGCCGCCGGTATGCATCGCTGAGAAGTCCGTCTCGGCGCCGAGCACCATCGGGCCGAGCTGATAGTTGAAG
>NZ_JAUXYO010000250.1 GCF_030694325.1 Allobosea sp.
AGGCTGGGCCAGTGAAGTGGGCTGCAACTCCCACAGCCCTCATCCTGAGGAGCCGCGTCAGCGGCGTCTCGAAGGATGATCCAGATCGTGCGGGAGCCTCCTGGAGCTTCCTTCGAGACGCGCCTGCGGCGCTCCTCAGGATGAGGGCTGCGCTGGTGTCGAGGCAAACCGACAGGACCTTGATCTGATGTGGAGCCTCTCCTTCGCGCCGCTCGTTCCGCTGCCGCTGCTGATCGGCCTGGCCGTTCTGGCCGCGCTGGCGGCGGGCGCGGCCATCGTGCTCGCCGGCAGGAGCGCGATCCTGCGCGCGCTCGCCCTCGTCGTGCTGACGGTGACGCTGGCCGACCCCTCCCTGGTCTTCGAAGATCGCGAACCGGTGAAGGACGTCGTTTCCGTCGTCGTCGACCGCTCCGCCTCGAACCGCCTGAGCGACCGCTCGGCCCAGACCCAGGCCGCGCAGGCCGAGATCGAGCGCCAGCTGCGTGGCATCGGCAATGTCGAGTCGCGGATCGTCGAGGTCCGCGACGCACAGGGATCGGGTGACGGCACGAGGCTGTTCGAGGCGCTGGCCGCCAGTCTCGCCGACGTGCCCTCCGAGCGTGTGGCCGGTGCCATCGTCATCACAGACGGTCTCGCCCATGACACGCCCCCGACCGCCGAGGCGCTGGGCCTGCGGGCACCACTGCATGTCCTCGCGACGGGCCGGGAGCGCGAGATCGACCGCCGCATCGTGCTCGTCGATTCGCCCCGCTTCGGCATCGTCGGCAAGGACCAGACGGTGCGGCTGCGCGTGCTCGAGAAGGGCGGCCCCGGTCGCGCAGCCCTGACCGTGCGGCGCGACGGCGAGATTATCGCCCGCCGCGAGGTCACGGTCGGCCAGACGGTGTCACTGCCGGTCCGCATCGACCGCGGCGGCCCCAATGTCGTCGAGATCGAGGCGGCCCCGCTCGACAACGAGCTGACGCTCGCCAACAACCGCGCGGTGATTACAATTGAGGGGGTTAGAGACAAACTGCGCGTGCTGCTGGTCTCCGGCGAGCCGCATCCCGGCGAGCGCACCTGGCGCAACCTGCTCAAGGCCGACGCCAATATCGACCTCGTCCATTTCACCATCCTGCGCCCGCCGGAAAAGCAGGACGGCACACCGATCAACGAGCTCTCGCTGATCGCCTTCCCGACGCGCGAGCTGTTCCAGGTCAAGATCAAGGAATTCGACCTGATCATCTTCGACCGCTACGCCAACCAGTCGATCCTGCCGCTGGTCTATTTCGACAACATCGTCCGCTATGTCCGCGAGGGCGGCGCGCTTCTGATCGCCGCCGGTCCGGAGTATGCCGGCGCCCAGTCGCTCGCCCGCACGCCGCTCGGCCAGATCCTGCC
>NZ_JAUXYO010000253.1 GCF_030694325.1 Allobosea sp.
GCCGGCGCGGGCCGTCCGGCACGGCCGGCGGGCCGGGCGGCGCGCTTCTGCGCGGCGAGGCGAGCGGCGGCGGTGCCGGTCGGGCGGACATGCCTGATTCCATCGACGGGGCGTAGCGTCGCCGGCAGACGGTCGGGAACGGTCACGTTCAGCGAGAGCACATCGACGCGCCCGCCGATCCGCGGACGCTGCGCCAGCGGTCCCTCGAGTTCGAGGCCGAGATTGGCGACCGCGGTGACGATGTCGCTTGAGACGAGCTGGGCGCGGTTGCCCTGCACCCGAATCGAACCCGGGAAGCCCGCGCCAGGATCGAGCGCGACCCGGCCGGTGGCCGAGAGCGTGCCGCCATTGGGGGTGCTGGCGGTGGCGCGCTCGATGGTGAGGTTTTCGCCCTGCGCGGCGATGCGGGCCTCGACCGCCGTCAGGCGGATGCCCTGGATCACGTCGGTGAAGCTGCCGCCGGCGAGGGTGGCGGTGCCCGACAGGCGCGGGGCCGACAGGCTGCCGGCGGCGCGCAGGTCGAGCGCAACAGAGCCCGTGACCCGCCGCCCCTGCGCGCCGATCAGCGGATTGGCGAGGGTGGCGTCGATCCGGCCCTGCGCCGCGAGGTCGAGCACGCCGGCTGCGTTGAGCGGGGCCGTACCACGCAAGGTGAGACTGGCGCCGCGGCCGGCATTGACGCTCGCGTCGATCGTCGTGACCTCGCCCTTCAGCGCACCGGACGCCGCGATCTCGACCGGCGGCAGGCCGGCCCGGCGCGTCTCCGGCGTCACAAGGCGCGTGACCTTGACGCTCCACGGCCCGGTCGGCGCGGCGGCGGTGCCGCCGATCTTCGCCTGGGCTTCGAGCATGCCGGAGAGATCGAGGCTGGGGGCAAGGATGCGGGCCGCCGACAGCGGGACATTGCGGGCGGCGATGTCGAGGTCGAGCGCCTCGCCGGCGCGGCCGGCCAGCGTCAGGCGGCCGTTCTCGATCGCCAGCGCGAAGCCTGCGATCTCGACGCCACCGGCCGGGAAACGGAAGCTGGCGGGGTTGGCGAGCGCGATGCGGCGGCCGTCGCGGCGCGCCTCGAAGCTCGCCAGTTCGAGGCCGAGCGGTTCGCCGGGGACGAGACGGCCGGCGCCGTTGAGGGCAAAGCCGCGCGCGGCGGCGCTCAGGGTGAAGGCGCTGGCGTCGGGGGCGCCTTTCGACTCGAATCGGATGGCGCTGATCGCCTCGCCTGCGACGACAGCGCGGTCGATCGCGAGCGACGCATCGAGCTGCGGCCGGCCATAGACGTCGCGTGCGGCGGCGGTCGCATCCAGGCGGTCGATCGCGACCGAGGGGCCGGCGAGCCTTAAGCCCTTCGCGGTGAGGTCGAGATTCTGGCGCCCCTCCAGCACGGCGAGGCGGATGTCGGCGTCGAGCTGGCCGCCGAGCTTGGTCAAGGCGAGCGCCGAGAGATCGTCGAGATTGCGCGCGGCCAGCGTGAGGCGCCCCTCGGCGCGGCTGGTGGGATCGAGCGTCAGGGCGCCGTTCAGGCGCACCGAGCCGATGGCCACGTCGAGCGCCGAGAGATTCCAGCCGTCCCCCGGCAGGCGGGCGAGCGCGAGCGTGCCGGTGGCGGGCTTGGAATCGATCTCGCCGTCCAGCGTCAGGCGGGTGTCGAGCGCGCCCTGGAGATCGCGCACGACGGCGTCGATGGCGAGCCGCGGGATCGGCCGGGCGAGCGCGGTGGCGTTCGCGACCGCGAGGCGGGCGGTGGCGTCGAGCCTGTCGCGCGGACCGGTGATCCGGGCGGTGACGTCGCCGCGGCCCGAGAGCCGCGGATCGGCGCGCTTCAGATCGGGCATCGACACAGCGAGCCTGAGATCGGACGCCTGCGCACCGAGCCCGCCCTCGGCCGTGATGGCGGCGTGCTCGCCGGCCAACCTCAGCCCAGAGACGGTGAGGTCCCCCGCCAGCGAACGGACCCGGCCGTCGAGCGTGAGGCGGCCCGACAGCAGCCGGTCGAGCCGGGCGTCGCCGGTGGCGAGGCGGTCCCCTCGCCCGCTCAGGGTCGCGGCGTAGTCGTTGCGGCGGGGCGTGGCGTCGATCTCGGCCCCCACTTCGGCCCGGCCCGCGAGCGGGCGGCCGGCGAGGCCGCTCAACCGGGCGAGATCGGGCAGCACGGCCTGCAGGCGGCCGAGCACGCGGGCGTTGCCGGCCTTGCCCGTATAGTCCAGCTCCACGCCCGACATCGCCAGCCGCAGCGCCTCGAAATCCGCGGTGCCGTCGTCCTGGGCGACGCCCCTGAGCGTGAAGGTGACGCGCTCGCCGACGGCGCGGGCGAGCCCGCGGTCGACCAGGGTGATGCCGGCGGCCTGGCCATCGGCGGTCAGGGCAATGCGCGTGCCGGGCTCGCCGATCGTACCCGTCGGAGTCGCGTTGAAGGTGAGGCCGAGGCTGGTAAAGCCGCCGGCCGGCAGCCTGGCCTGCTGCGCGTCGAGCGTGGCCGCGATGGTCGGCCCGGCGACCGGTCCCTTGATCGTCGCGTCGAAGGCGAGCTTGCCGATCTCGGTGCCCGAGGCGACGGTCTTGCCCTCCGCATTGGGGCGGGCGGCGGCGGTGACGCGCAGGTCGAGCTGCTTGTCGGCGGTATAGCGGCCGAGCACGTCGAGCCGGGCCAGGGCCGAGACCAGCGCCATGTTGCGGATGTCGATGGCGCCTTCGTCGGCGAAGCCGACCGAGCCGTCCAGCCGCGTCGAGCCGGCGAAGACCGGAGCGACGGGCGCGGGCATCAGCCCTTCGATACGAGCATCCAGCGCGAGATCGAGCTTGCGCTCGCTGCCGGTGCGATCGAGCCGGGCATCGCCGCGGGCGCCGATGGTCGGGCCGGCATTAAAGATCAGGGTCGAGCCGAACGAATCGAGCGGGCCGTCACCGCCGAGATCGAGCGTCACCGGCGGCTCGCCCGGCAGGCCGG
>NZ_JAUXYO010000261.1 GCF_030694325.1 Allobosea sp.
GTCATCGCCGCGAGCGCCGCCTGGCTCGCGGCCTGGTCGCGTTCCGTCGCGGCCAGCCTGTCGGCCAGATCGGTCGCCTTGGCCTCGAGAACCATGATCTTCGTGCGGTCCTCGACCTGCGCCACCCGGATCTGGTCGTAATCCTGCCGCAGCCGCGCGAGCTCCCCGTCGCGCTCGGCCAGCAGCGCCTGGGTCCGTCCCAGCGTCTCGCGTTCGCCGGCGAGTTCAGCCTCGCGCGCGGCGAGATCCGCGCCGGTCCCGGTCAGGGCGCCGCGCGTCTCCGACAGATCCCGCTCGATGCTGGCGAGGTCGGCGAGGCGCCGTTCGAGCGTGGCGCTGGTCTCAGCGAGCGTCGCGCTCTCGGCCGCCAGCGCCGATTGTGTCCGCGCCAGCACGCCGCGCGTCTCGTCGAGATCCGCCTCGAGACCGGCGATGCGCGCGTCCCGCTCGCTGATCACGCCCTCGAGTTCGCCGATCCTCATGTCGCGGCGGCCGAGATCCTGCATCGCCGCCGCCTTGGCGGCGAAACTGCGCTCCACCTCCTGCTCGAGGGTCCGGGCGCGTAGCGCCAGTTCGGCGCGGAGATGGTCGCGATCGGCTGCAATCTCGGCGAGCGAGAGGGGAAAGGCCGCCTCCGCTCGTTTGCGCGCCAGCCGGTCAGCGCGTCGGTTGAGCGCCGGCACGATCGACAGTGCCAGCAGGCTGGCGCACAGAAAGCCGAGCGCGACGAGCATGACAGCTTCGATCAAGGCGAGCGGCTCCACATGCGGGGGAGTATCAGATTACGGCAATGCGCCCGAAACGGGAAATCGGATTTCCTAACGGCAGCATGCGGCCGCCATCAGAACGGGTTCCAGGTCGCCTGCGGGGTGAATTTGAGATAGCCGAGATTGACGCCCAGCCGCCAGCCGACACCGGTGCGGATCGGCACCACGGTGACGCCCTCCGCCGCCAGCGCCGTGAAGCCGAAGCCGCCGATGAAGTAGGCCGAGCCGTCGACGCCGGCGAAACGCTGATACAACGAGTCGACCGTCGGCAGCCCATAGACCAGCATCATCGTGCGCGCGCCCTCGCCGCCGAAATCGAAGCCGACGGACGGCCCCTGCCAGAACACTTTCCTGTCGCCGGCATTGCGCGTGAAGAGCGTACCCTCACCATAGCGCAGGCCTCCGACGAAGGCGCCGGCCGCCTCCTGGCCCAGCACATAGCCATTGGGCTCGCCCCAGCGACGCACCGCTTCCTCGACCGCCAGCGCCAGGCCGCGCGACACATTGCCGAAGAACTGGTGGCCCGAGGTGACAAGTTCGTTCTGGGAGAAGGAGCGGCTCTGCCCGTAGGATTGCTGCGCGAGCGCGGTGCCGGCGAGCGGCCCGGCGGCGAGGCCGGCGCCGGCCAGGGCGAGACTTCCCTTGATCAGGTTGCGACGGGTCGTGCTCATGGGATGCGATCTCCGGGTGGGGGCGTCGTCGCGCTGTCGGCGCGCGGGCCTTGGTCTCGGGTCTCCGGCCGGCCACGCGACCGGCGGTGCGGGGCGGGTCTCACCGCGCCGGGCGCCGTCAACGGAAAAACAACCGTCTCGCAGGATCCGGTGCAATGCGAACCAATTCGGTAACCTGTCTGATACCCCCGAAAGCGTATCCAACCCGTGAAGACGCCAGCCAGGGGGCACGTCCACCGGCAGCGACGGAGGTCAGGATTTGCCGGTGATGAAGGCTGGAACAAGGCGGGGCCGCGGCGCCCCGTCGCTCGATGTCGCCCATCATGCGGGCCGCCTCGCCCGCAAGGCGGGTGCGCTGGCGCTGTTGGCTGTGATGGCCCTGCCCGGAAAGGCGGACGCCGGAACGGCCGGGCTGCCTTCGGGGCTGCCCGAACTGCCCTCCCTGACGGAGAGTGTCCAGCACGACGTCCAGTCCGGACTCGCCCTGCACGGCTATGATCCGGTTGCCTATCGGCTCGAAGGCCAGGCCGTCGCGGGGGACCGCGCCTACGAGATCGTGTATCAGGGCGTGGTCTGGCGCTTCGTCTCGGCGGCCAACCGTGCGGCCTTCCGCGATGCGCCGGAGATCTACGCCCCCGCCTTCGCCGGCTTCGACGCCTCGGCGGTCGCCCAGGGGCGCGCGGTCGACACCGACCCTCAACAGTTCGCCATCATCGGGTCCCGCCTGTTCCTGTTCAGGACCGCCGAAAACCGCAAGCGCTTCGTCGCCGACAGCACCCTGTTGCAGAAGGCAGATGGGCGATGGGCCAGCGTTTCGCAGACCCTGACCCGCTGATCCGGCGATCCGCGTCGCCCGAAGCTCAGGCTGCGGCGGCGAGCGCACGCCGCGCCAGCGCCTCGCTCGAGGCGGCCACGAAGGGCGGGTTGCGATAGCCTCGCTCGACGCGACCATAGCGTGGCACCTGCCCGTCGAGCGTCAGCACCACGCCGCCGGCCGCGCAGAGGATGCAGTCCCCGGCGGCGATGTCCCACTCCATCGTCTGGCCACCGCGGATGTGGAGATCGGCCTCGCCGGCTGCGATCAGCCCGAACTTGACCGCGGACGACATCGGCCGTGAGTTGGCGGAGTGGAGCGCGTGCGCAACGCCGTCGCTCAGCGCATCGCCATGGAAGCGGCTGACCAGCGTGGTCGGGCCTTCATCCGGCATGCGTCGGACGGTGATCTGGCGGGCTGGGCCGAGCAGCGCGCCATCGGGCGAGGTCTGCTGAGCGAAGGCTTCGACACCGGCGAACCAGAGGCGGCCGGTCGCCGGCGCCGCGATCGCGCCCGCGACCGGCCTGTCGCCCTGGATCAGGGCGATGGCGACGCAATAGCTGTCGCCGCCGGCCAGGAACTCGCGCGTGCCGTCGAGCGGATCGAGGAGGATGAACAGTGCCGCCGGCGCCACGTCCGCCACACTCTCCTCGCTGACGACCGGAATGCCGGGCATAAGTCGCGCGAGCGCCTTCTTGGCCGTGTGATCGGCCGCCATGTCGGCGGAACAGACCGGGGAGCCATCGGCCTTGATCGTCACGTCGCGGGCCGCACGCTTCGCGAGCAGCGCGGCGCCGGCCAGGCGGGCGGCCTCGGCCAGACGCCGGGCGAGGTCGTCGCGATCGGCGAGACGCGGCTCGGTCGAGAGTCCATCGTCCTGTGTCCCGGGCGGGAAAGCCGTCACGGCTGCGCGTCCTCTGCTGCACCCGGTCGGAAACCGGGACTTAACCACATCAAAACCAAGATACCACCATATCAGGGGTAACGGCGCATCGTTGACCCCTCGCGCCACGCAGCCATGTTCCCAGGACAAGCCCCATGACCGCCATCTCGCTCGAGCCGCTCGACCTGGCCGCGCTTCTCTGCAGCCGCGTCTGCCATGACGTGATCAGCCCGGTCGGAGCCATTGTCAACGCGCTGGAGGTTCTCGAGGAAGATGATCCCTCGATGCGCGATTTCGCGCTCGAACTGATCAAGAAGAGCGCCCGCAACGCGTCGGCGCGGTTGCAGTTCGCGCGCCTGGCCTTCGGCGCGGCCGGATCGGCCGGGGCCATGATCGACCTCGGCGACGCCGGCAATGTCGCCAACGGGTTCCTCAACGATGAGAAGCTCGCGCTCGACTGGGAGGCCCCGCGTGCCCTTCTGCCGAAGAATCAGGTCAAGCTCCTGCTGAACCTGCTCGTGCTGGCTGCCCAGGCGGTTCCGCGCGGAGGCAAGCTGACGTCGCGCGCCACCGTCGAGGGCGAACAGGGCAGCTTCGTCATCACCGCCACCGGGTCCCATGCCCGAATCCCGGCGCATGTCGAAGACCTGATCGCCGGCCGCTCCGACACCGGCACGATCGACGCCCATGCGGTCCAGCCGCTCTATACCGGGATGGTCGCGCGCGCGGCCGGCATGACGATCGGTTTCGCCATCGAGGGCGACACGGTCACGATCACCGCCCGCAAGTCCGATTGAAGCGAGGCAAGTCGATCGGCGCGTCTTTCGCGCTGATCTCAACTGATCATAAACCCTTCTGCTGCTTAGCTGTTGCCGTGTGTTGTCGCGTTGAGTGGTGGTCCCCTGCATGGACGACTTGCTGCAAGAGTTCCTGACCGAGACGGGCGAAAATCTCGATACCGTCGATCGGGAACTCGTGCGCTTCGAGCAGGAGCCCAACAACGGCGACATCCTGCGCAACATCTTCCGGCTGGTTCACACCGTCAAAGGCACCTGCGGCTTCATCGGCCTGCCGCGGCTGGAGGCGCTGACCCACGCCGCCGAAAACCTGATCGGGCAGTTCCGGGACGGCGCAACCGTGAGCGCCATTGCGGTCACGGCCGTTCTGGAGACGATCGACCGGGTCAAGGACATTCTCGCCGAGCTGGCCGAGAAGGGCGAGGAGCCCGCCGGCAACGACGAGAACCTGATCCGCGAACTCGGCATCCTCGCCGACCACGCCCGCTCCGAACTGCTGCGGAAGGCTGCGGCCGCGCCGGGAGCTCCCGACCCGGTCGCGGCCTATCTCGCGCGCCATTCGGGTTCGAGTGCCTTGCCTCCGGCGGAGGAAGGGCTCGACCTCGTCTTCCGCAGCGCGCCGGGGCCGCAGCGGGGGGGCCGATGGGCGCATCGAGCGCGCGGATGCGGTCGCCGCTCCGGAGGACGCCGGCCCACGCGAGCCGCGTCCGACCGGACCGGCGACGCTGCGCGTGAATGTCGACACCATCGAGCACCTGATGACGATGGTCTCCGAACTGGTGCTGACCCGCAACCAATTGCTCGAAATTTCGCGCAAGCAGGACGACAACGGCCTGAAAGGCCCTCTCCAGCGCCTGTCGCTGATCACGGCGGAACTGCAGGACGGCGTCATGAAGACGCGCATGCAGCCGATCGGGAACGCCTGGTCGAAACTGCCCCGGATCGTGCGCGATCTCGGTGCCGAACTCGGCAAGCGCATCGAACTCGTCACCGAAGGCGCCGACACCGAACTCGACCGCCAGATCCTCGACCTGATCAAGGACCCCTTGATCCACATGGTGCGCAACTGCGCCGACCATGCGATCGAACTGCCGGTCGAGCGCCGCGCCGCCGGCAAGCCGGAGCAGGGCACGATCCGGCTCGCCGCCTATCACGAGGGCGGCTCGGTGACGATCGCCATTGCCGACGACGGACGCGGCCTCGACATCGAGCGGATCCGGACCAGGGCGATCAAGCAGGGGCTGGCGAGCGAAGCCGAGATCGAGCGCATGAGCGATGCGCAGGTCAGTCGCTTCATCTTCCATCCCGGCTTTTCGACAGCCGACAGCATCACCGCGATCTCGGGCCGCGGCGTCGGAATGGACGTGGTCAAGGTCAATGTCGACGCCGTGGGCGGCCTCATCGACATCATCAGCAAGCCCGGACTGGGTACGACGATCACGATCAAGATTCCGCTGACGCTGGCGATCGTCGCGGCGCTGATCGTGGTGGCGGGCGAGCAGCGTTTCGCCATTCCCCAGATCGTGGTCCGCGAGCTCGTACGCGTGAAATCGGGCGCCGATCAGCGCATCGAGAACATCAATGGTGCCCCGATCCTGCGGCTGCGTGGACGGCTGCTGCCCGTGATCGCGCTCTCGGCCCTGATGGGCACGGCGGAGCCCTCTTTCGAGGACGGGTTCATCGTCGTCACCCAGATCGGTGAGCGCCAGTTCGGAATCCTCGTCGATGGCGTGTTCCACACCGAGGAGATCGTCGTCAAACCGATGTCGAGCAAGCTGCGGCACATCCCGCTCTTCTCCGGCAACACGATCCTCGGCGACGGCGCCGTGGTGCTGATCGTCGATCCCAACGGCGTCGCAGGTCTCGTCGGCGGTACCGGGGCGGGCGATGCCTTCAGCGTCGAAGCCTCCGCCGCGGCGACAACCGTGGTCGAGAAGACGACGATGCTGGTCTTCAGGACCGGCGCGGAAGGCGTCCGGGCGGTGCCGCTTTCGCTCGTGACCCGGCTCGAAGAGGTCGATGCCGCGCTTTTCGAGCATGGCAGCGGCCGCACGCTGCTGCACTACCGCAATCGCCTGGTGCCGGTCGTCCCCGTGGGTGAGACGCAATTGCGCGCCGAAGGTTTGCAGCCGCTGGTCATCATCAGCGAAGGGGACATGACGGTAGCACTCGCGGTCGATGCGATCGTCGACATCGTCGACGAGGTTCTCGATATCGAGATGGCGGCGGCGCAGGATCGCGGCATCGTCGGTTCGGCCATGATCCGCGGCCGTGCCACAGACATCATCGATCTCGCGCATTATCTGCCGATCCACGAGCGTAGCTGGCGCAAGGACGCAGGCGCGCAGGGGAGCTCCTCGAGTTCGGCGCAGGTCATCCTCGTCGAACCCTCGAACTTCCTGCGCGAGATGCTGACGCCGGTGCTGAAGGCATCCGGCCACCGGGTCACCTTCGCGGCCGATTTTGCAACGGCCCAGCAGATCATGGCCGCCGGGCAGGTCGCGACCATCCTCCTGGATCTCGACGGCGACATCGACGCGGCGTTCGCCTTCGCCGAGACCGTGCGTTCCGAGGAGAGCGGAAACCGCATTCGCTTGATCGGCATGACCACGCTGGTCACGCCCGATCTCCACATGCGCGCCGGCCAGGCCAGGCTCGACGAAGTGGTCGCCAAATTCGACCGCCGCGCCCTGCTCGCGGAACTGGCCGAGGGGCGGCCCGGCATGAGGGAGGCGGCATGACGCTTCATCGAACCGACATGGGCGAAGACAGCGAGCGTCGCATTGTCGCCGAACCCGCCGCCCCGGGCTTCGATTCGCTCGACTACGTCACCGTGATGATCGGCGACCAGATTCTCGGTCTGCCGATCGGGCGGGTCCACGACGTCTTCATCACCAACCGCATCACTCTGGTGCCGCGAGCGCCCTGCGAGATCATCGGGCTGCTCAACCTGCGCGGCCGCATCGTTACCGCGATCTGTCTGCGCCGGCGGCTGGGCCGCCCAGTCACCCTCAGGCAAGATCGCGAAGGCAAGACCGAATTGGTGGCCGTCGGCATCGACCATGAAGGCGAGGCCTACGCCCTGATCGTCGATGCCGTGGGAGAGGTAATGCGGCTGGATCAGTCGACCTTCGAGCCTGTGCCGGTGCATCTCGATCGGGCCTGGGCGGCGTTGGCGACCGGGGTGCACCGACTGGATGACCGCTTGCTCGTCGTCCTGGATATCGACGCGCTCCTCGCAATTGAGCTGGATGCCGCGGCCTGACGCGCCTCGGCACCGATCTGGAGATTGACCATGAAATACTGTCTCGTCGTCGACGACTCCGCGGTGATCCGCAAGGTCGCGCGGCGCATTCTCGAAGGCCTGCAGTTCCGCATCGCCGAAGCCGAGGACGGCGCGCGCGCGATCGACGCCTGCAAGGGCGAGATGCCGGACGCGGTTCTGCTGGATTGGAACATGCCGATCATGGACGGCTACGACTTCCTGCGCACGCTGCGGCAGATGCCGGGTGGCCGGCGTCCGAAGGTCGTCTTCTGCACCACGGAGAACGACATCGCGCACATCGCCCGCGCCATGCATGCCGGCGCCGACGAATACATCATGAAGCCGTTCGATAAGGAGATCGTCGCCTCCAAGTTCCATCAGGTCGGGCTGCTTTGAGCACGTCCCGACCCGCATCGGGCGAGGCGGATCGGCCCCGGGCCGGTTCCGGATCTTGGTCGAGCCGTGCTTTCCGGGCGGGTCCGTAACGCATGAACAGGTTGTCCCCTTCCACCGCGGCGGGTGCCCCGCGACACAAGACGGTCGTCATCGCCGACGATTCCGTGGTGGTCCGGGGCCTGTTCGCCCGCTGGCTCGGGGAAAGCGGACAGTTCCATCTCGTGGCAGTCGCCGGTGACGGCGAGACCGCGGTGGCGCATGCGGGCCGTTTCAAGCCGGACGTGATGGTGCTCGACCTCGACATGCCCGGCGTGGACGGCGCCGCCGCCCTGCCTCAGATCCTGCGTGAAAGCCCCCATACCGGTGTGCTGCTGGCGACGACGCTCAACGAGCGCAACACCCGCATCGCGCTCGAATGCATGACCAAGGGCGCGATGGATGTCGTCTCGAAGCCGGACAGCCGCAGCGGGCTGACGCTCTCGCTGGAATTCCGCAGCGAGTTCCTGCTCAAGCTCGGCAATGTCGCGCAGGCGCGGGCCAAGCCCGGTGTCCTGCCCGTCGATATCGACCTCGATTTCATCCCCGGCGGCAATTCCGGCCTGCGCCAGCTGGTTTCGGTCGTCCCGCGCTATCTCGTGATCGGGGCCTCGACCGGAGGGCCGCGCGCCGTGGCGAGGGTGCTGTTCGACATCGGCGACGCGCTCCACGACCTGACGACGATCGTCGTCCAGCACATGCCGCCGGTGTTCACCGCCTCGTTTGCCGAGCAGATCTCGAGCTATATCGGCATCCCTGCGCGCGAGCCCTTTGACGGCGAGCGTCTCGTCCGCGGCACGATCTATGTCGCGCCCGGCGGTCGGCACCTCGGGATCGACCGTCGGCTCGGCCATATCACGGCGAGCATCGACGACGGCCCGCCCGTGCGCTTTTGCCGTCCGGCGGTCGATGTGCTGTTCAACGATGCCGCTCGGCATCTCGGCCCCGCAGCTTTGGGCCTCGTGCTAACTGGCATGGGAGCGGACGGCACCGAGGGGGCAGGCGCCCTGCGCCGCGCCGGCGCGGCGGTCATCGCCCAGGACGAGCAGAGCAGCACGATCTGGGGCATGCCGGGTTCGATCGTGCGGGCGCAGCATGCCAGCGCTATCATCGCCCTCGACGACATCGGCGCGGCGATCCGCGGATTGGTGCGGATGGGGCAGCCGTCATGACGGATGCCGACTTCAGTTTCCTGCGGCTGCTGCTGCATCTGCGCTCGGGGCTCTCGCTCAGCCCGGAGAAGCGCTATCTCGCGGAGAGCCGCCTCGGCATTCTCTGCCGCCGCCGCAACATCGCCGACATCACGACCCTGATCCAGAAGCTGCGACCCGGCAACGACGCGGCGCTGGAGCACGCGGTCATCGAGGCGATGACGACGAACGAGACGCTGTTCTTCCGCGACCACTCCCCCTTCGATCTGTTTCGGGATGTCATCCTGCCCGAGCGGATCGCCACGAATGCCGCCACGCGCAGCCTGCGAATCTGGTGCGCGGCCGTCTCCACCGGCCAGGAAGCCTATTCGCTGGCGATGATTCTCGACGAGATGGCGCCGCGCCTGTCGAGCTGGAAGATCCAGATCGTCGGTACCGATATCTCCGGCGAGGTGCTCGAACGCGCCCGCACCGGCCTCTACAGCCAGTTCGAGATTCAGCGTGGCCTGCCGATCCAGATGCTGCTGAAGCATTTCAGCCAGGAGGGTGATCGCTGGCGGATTTCGGACCGCCTGCGTGCCATGGTCGATCTCAGGCAGCACAACCTGCTTGAGCCCAACAGCCATCTCGGCCAGTTCGACATCATCTTCTGTCGCAACGTGCTGATTTATTTCGACGTGCAGACCAAGGCGCGGGTCCTCGAGGCGCTCGCCCCCCGGCTGGCCCCGCAGGGCGCGCTGTTCCTGGGTGCGGCCGAAACCGTGATCGGAATCTCGACGACGATCCTGCCGGACCGGCAGCACCGTGGCGTCTATCGCAGCCAGAACTGCGTCCACGCCCAGCCGGCCGCCATGAGCCTGCCGCTGGAACCCATCCGAGCTCTCGCGGGCAGCAAATTCTGATCACGCGAGGCCGACCTCGCACCGCCCAAACAAAAACCCCGCCTCGCGGCGGGGTCCCCGTCAACCTGTCGTGTACATCCGACGATCAGGCTGTCTTCTCGTCTACAGGCGGAACGTGACCGGCGTGTGACGCCGCCGTTCCTGACCCGGAATCAGGCCGGGATGCGGTCCTCGGCTTCCGACGGCTCGCGCAGCACATAGCCGCGGCCCCAGACCGTCTCGATGTAGTTCTTGCCGTCGGACGCGTTGGCGAGCTTCTTGCGCAGCTTGCAGATGAACACGTCGATGATCTTGAGTTCCGGCTCGTCCATGCCGCCATAGAGATGATTGAGGAACATCTCCTTGGTCAGCGTCGTGCCCTTGCGGAGCGAGAGCAGCTCCAGCATCTGGTATTCCTTGCCGGTCAGATGAACGCGGGCGGCATCGACCTCGACAGTCTTGGTGTCGAGATTGACGACCAGGTCGCCGGTGGTGATGACCGACTGGGCATGGCCCTTCGAACGGCGGACGATGGCGTGGATACGGGCGACCAGCTCGTCCTTGTGGAAGGGCTTGGTCAGGTAGTCGTCGGCGCCGAAGCCCAGACCCTTCACCTTGTCCTCGATGCCGGCGAGGCCTGACAGGATCAGGATCGGCGTCTTGACCTTCGCCACGCGCAAGCTGCGGAGAACCTCGTAGCCGGACATGTCGGGCAGGTTGAGGTCGAGCAGGATGATATCGTAATCGTAGAGCTTGCCGAGATCGACGCCCTCTTCGCCGAGATCCGTCGTGTAGACGTTGAAGCTCTCGGATTTGAGCATCAGCTCGATCGACTGGGCGGTCGCGCTATCGTCCTCGATCAGCAGAACCCGCATGTCCACGTCCCCAATTTCGCCCGCAGGCAAGCCGATCGTTCCGCTCGAACCCGAACGGCCCTGAGCGAGAAGGCGCTTGCCCGATGAAACGCCACGCGACACGCTACGGGCACAATGGTTAACAAACCGTGATTCCCGTGCGCAAGCGGTTCCTGGGAGAAGGGCGACGATCCTTGTCGGAGTGAGTCGAATTTGACACGGATCGTTTCGCTATTCGCCCGCGAAATGCGCTTTCGCGGAGACAGCCTCGCAGAACCGGGACCAAAAGCCCCTGCACCGCGACGCAGCCTCGAAAGACAGTGTTAATCACTCGGCTTAATGAAGGGTAAACGAGGTCGCTCGCTTGCCGCCTTTCCTCGGGACGTCTCAGAGGGAGCGATCCTGCAGATACAGGCCCGTGAGATAGCCCGAGCCGAGCGCCAGAAGGTGTCCGGCGAAGATGAAGAAGCTGAAGATGTCGACGTCGCTGAAGATCACCCAACTCGCGAACAGCAGCAGGATCGCCAGGATCAGCATGATCGCGCGATACACGCCGTCATACATGAGCCCGGCGCCCACGCCGAGGGTGAACAGCGCCAGTGCGAGGATCATCGAACGGTCCAGTGTGAGACCGCTCCGGCCTAGGCGACCGGCCCTTTCCGCCATGTTCTCTTTCCACAGACAATCCGACTCAAATTGGCGGCATCGTCGCATCGGCGCCCGGCAAGCCCCGGCTGCAGGAAGGCCGTCATGAACAGCCCGGCCCACGGTCACGATCGCCTGTCGGGGCTCGCCGGGACCATCGCGGGGCTCGATCCCGTGACGATCTATGGCCGCGTCATCGCCGTGCGCGGGCTGCTCGTCGAGATCGCCGGCCCGATCGGCGCGATGAGCCTCGGCGGCCGCATCGGCATCGAGATCGCGCCCGGCAGCCGCGTCCCCTGCGAGGTGATCGGCTTCTCCGGCGACAAGGCGCTGGTCATGCCCTATGGCGGGCTCGACGGGGTGCGCCGCGGCTGCCCGGCCTATATCGACAAGGCGGCGCCCGGCCTGAAGCCGACGCCCGCCTGGCTCGGCCGCGTCGTCGATGCGCTCGGCCGCCCCGTCGATGGCGGCCCGCCCTTGCCGCAGGGCGAGGCGCTCTACACCTTCCGCAACGATCCCCCGCCCGCCCATTCCCGAAGGCGCGTCGGCCGCCCGCTCGATCTCGGCGTGCGCGCGCTCAACGCTTTCCTGACCTGCTGCCTCGGCCAGCGCATGGGCATCTTCGCCGGCTCGGGCGTCGGCAAATCCGTGCTGCTCTCGATGCTGGCGCGTTATGCCCGCGCCGACGTCAACGTCATCGGCCTCGTCGGCGAGCGCGGCCGCGAGGTCCAGGAGTTCCTGCAGGACGATCTCGGGACCGAGGGCCTGGCGCGCTCCGTGGTCGTCGTCGCGACCTCCGACGAGCCGGCGCTGATGCGCAAGCAGGCCGCGCTGACCACGCTGACGATCGCCGAGTACTTCCGCGACCAGGGGCTACAGGTCATGTGCCTGATGGATTCGGTCACGCGCTTCGCCATGGCCATGCGCGAGATCGGGCTGGCCGCCGGCGAGCCGCCGACGACCAAGGGCTATACGCCGACCGTCTTCGCCGAGCTGCCGCGCCTGCTCGAGCGGGCCGGACCCGGCGTCGGCGACGGCGCCATCACCGGCCTGTTCACCGTGCTGGTCGATGGCGGCGACCATGACGAGCCGGTCGCCGACGCGGTGCGCGGCATTCTCGACGGCCATATCGTGATGGAACGCTCGATTGCCGAGCGCGGCCGCTTCCCGGCGATCAACGTGTTGAAATCGGTCTCGCGCACCATGCCGCGCTCATGCGATCCGGCCTTCTACCCGGTCGTGCAGAAGGCCCGCGCCACACTCGCGACCTATGCCGACATGGAGGAGCTGATCCGGCTGGGCGCCTACCGGCAGGGTGCCTCTCCCGAGGTCGACGAGGCGATCCGCCTCAACCCCGCGCTGGAAGCATTCCTGAAACAGGCCAAGGACGAGGCGACCCCGCTGCCGGAATGCTATGCCCGCCTCGCCGCGATCATGAGCGGCTGAGGTCGCGGCCCCGCGCCAGCAGGCGCAGCAGCGCGACCATCGCGACGACCGCAAACAGCTGGATCGCGGCGGCGCCGATCAAGGCGAGGTCGCGCCCGAACTGCGCGATCATCGCCGCGAAGAGCAGCGGCGCCGCGGCGAAGGCGAGATTTTGCGGCACGGTCAGCCGCCCCATCAGGCCGCCGAAGCCGTCGCGCCCGAACAGGACGAGCGGCAGCGTCGCCCGCGCGACGGAGATCACCCCCATTGCCGCGCTGAAGCTGACGACGAAGACGGTCGCGGCGAGCGCTGTCCCCGGCGCCAGCACGAGTACCAGGCAGGCGAGCGGCCCGAGCACCAGTCCCGCCAGCGCCGTCCACTCGACCGGCAGCCGATCGCCGAGCGTCGCATCGACGAGCCGCGCCAGCAGGGTCGCGGGCCCGCTCAGCGCCGCGATGCCGACGGCCTCCGCCGGACCCATGCCGGCATCGCGCAACAGGTCGATCAGATGCAGCGGCAGCCCCCAGGAGACCAGCCCGCTCGCCGAGAACACGATCGCCACCAGCCAGAAGGCGGCGCGGCGATGCGCGGGCGGCAGCCGCCCCTCGTCCCGCTCCGCCGCCGGCGCCCCCGCCGGGGAGGCCACGCCGGAGGGCCGCTTGCGCGGAACCGCGAGATAGATCGGCAGCACGATGAGGATCTGCAGCGCGGCGAAGATCAGACAGGTCGTGCGCCAGCCGCCCTGCGCCACGAGCCAGGCCGTCAGCGGCCAGAACAGGGCCGAGGAGAGGCCCGTCGCCAGCATCATCAGCCCGATCACCCGGCGCGCTCGCGCTCCCATCAGCTGCGCGATGGTGACGCCGCCGACATTGGCCAGCGACAGGGCATGCCCGATGCCGATCACCACCCAGGCCCCGAGATAGCTGACCGGCCCCTGCGCGAGGCCGAGCAGAACGAGCCCGAGCGCACAGGCCAGCGCGCCGCAGCCCATTGCCCCGCGCGTGCCTGCGCGATCGAGATGGCGGCCGACCGCCGGCGCCAGCGCCGCGCCTGTCACCAGTAGGAGCGTGATCCCGCCGAAGACGAAGGTCACATCGAGCGAAAGATCGCGCTGGATGTCGCGCGCCAGGACTGAGAGCGCATAGAAGGTCGAGCCCCAGCCGATGATCCGCGTCACGACGAGGCCGCAGATCAGCGGGATGGGCTCGGGAAGGTGCGGAAAGGCAGGCAAGCGGCAATCCCGAAGGCAGGCGGCGGGGCGCGGTAGCGTCCCGGACACCTCGCTACTAGCCCGTGCCGTCGGCATGCGTCAGCAGCGGCCACGCGCCCTCGCCATGCTTCGAATGCGAGGCGCTTCGGTAAGGAACGGTCAACCTCCTTGCGCCATTGTCCTTTTCGTCTCGCGGACAAGAGTTCCGGGCACGCGCCGAGGGGTCGGCGTTGGCCCATGCGTGATCAGGAGTTGGAAACGACATGAAGTCGCGAGACACATTGCTGCGTCTCAAGCGCTTCCAGGTTGACGAGAAACGTCGCCGGGTAAGCCAGATCGAGATGATGATCGCGGATTTCCACCGCATGGCGAGCGATCTGGACCGCGAGATCCAGAGCGAGGAAGCCCGGGCCGGCATTTCCGACCCTGCCCATTTCGCCTATCCGACCTATGCCAAGGCCGCACTGGGCCGCCGCGACAATCTCCGCCAGTCCGCCGACAACCTGAAGGGCCAGCTCGAGGAGGCCAAGGCCGAACTCCAGGAGGCCTTCGAGGACATGAAGAAGGTCGAGATCCTCGATGACCGCGAGAAGGCGACCGAGCGCGCCGCCGAAGCCGCCCGCGACCAGGCGATGATGGACTCGATCGGCTTGCGCCCGCGGGCGTGAGAGGCGGCTGAGAGATTCTGACGATCAGGCCCGCCGGAACTCCGGCGGGCTTTTTGCTGGCGAAGAGGCGGCGTGCGCCGCCAAGCACATGTCGGCGAGGGGGCGATGGCATGCTGCCTCGGTCCGGTGACCAACCTCCCGATTCAGCCTGCCGGCGCGCCGCGCCCCGCCCGTAGCCGCTTCCCGACATCCTGAAACAACCCCCGGAACGGTCGGAAGACGAATCGCACCGTCGAGCGGCCCGGCGGCACCGCGACGGCGCGGAACAGCACGTTGGCGCGCAGGATCTCGGCTGGGGCGCCGTCGATCTCGACCTCCCACCAGGGGTGCCAGACATCGTTCAGCACGACATAGCCGCCCTGGGGCGCCTCGACCCGAAGCGTCACCTCGGTGGTGCCGTAATCGGTGATGCGGACACTGCCGGCCTGGCTCGAGCCGGCCGGTGTTGCGCCGGCGGGCCGGCCGGTCGCCAGCGGGTCGCGCGGCAAAGGCGGGAGCGGGTGGTCGAGCAGCACGGTCCGGCGCGGGTCGAAGCCGGCCGGCCACCGGCCGCTCGCGAGAATCGCGTCGAAATCGGCGATCTCAGCCTTCGTCACCAGCAATACGCGCGGGAGCGCGCGCGGGTTCTCGTAGACATAGGCGTCTGGCGTGCGGGCGATCAGGGTGAGGTCGCCGGGCTTCAGCGTCTTGTCGATCTGCTCGACGGGAACGCCGGTAGCGATGAAGCGCAGGCCGAGCATGTCGGCCAGCAGCGAGCCATAGCCCGGCATCAGGGGTGAGAAGGTGCGCTGGTCGGGCAAAGCGACATGGTCGCCCGCGCCGGTCGCCTTGCTGTAGATCCCGAGCCGCAGCGGGTTGTAGCCCAGCGTGTTGTCGAGCCGGTGAACGAGGCTGGCATTGGGCCAGTGGAAGCCAATGCCGGCGAGTTCGATGCGGTCGCGCCGGTCGGGGCCGGCGGTGGCGGCAGTCTCGCTCTTGAGCAGGGCGATGGTTTCGTTGGCGCTGTCGGCCCGCAGCACGTCGTAATCCTGCGCCGGCAGGGCGGTGGATTCGTTGGGACCATTGTTGACCGAGAGGTCGATGGTCAGCGTCGCCGCCAGCACGATCGCTGCCGCCAGCCGGGCACCGCGCAGCGCAAAGCCGCGCGCGGCGACGAGTGCCCCGATCGCCAGCACGCCGCAGAGCAGTGCGGTGACCAGCGGAACGGCCGCGACCGGCAGACGCCCGACCGTCCAGGCGAGCCAGAGCGCGAGCGCGAGCGCGCCCGCGAAGATCGCGACCTCGATGACGCGTTGCCACGGCCGCGCGCGCGGGGCCGTGCCGGTCATGACGAGATGGGTCAGGTAGCCGCCGAGCAGCGCCAGCAAGGCGCCGAGAATGAAGAGCGCGTCGGCCGGACGACGGTAGAAGGACACGCCCGGCAGTTCGAACAGCAGGCGGAAGCCCGGCGTGAAGCGCCCGAGCGCGAAGATCAGCACGAGCAGGGCTGCGACGCTCAGCGCCACGATCTCGCGGCGCAGCAGCGCGCCGCGGACGACGCCGATGGTCAGGATCAGCCCCATCGGGATCAGCCCGAGATAGAGCTGGCTCATGTTGCGGGCGAGGTAGAGGTCCTGGGGCCCGAAGCGGGCCTCGAAGGCCGGGCTCGGCGCGCCCCAGAAATTCTCCAGCGGACCGGCCGCGCCATAGAGATTGGCGAAGAGCCCGGTCAGCAGGGCGGCCGGATGCAGCGAGCCCTTGCCGGCGCCGACGAGGTCGATCGCTGGACGGTTGGAGTCCTCCGCGAGGACGGCGGTGAGCAGGATCGGCACGGTCGCAACGAGCAGGGCCCCGATCGCGCCCGCGAGCAGAGGGAGCAGGCTCGTCTTCAGCGCCCGCCAGGGTTGGCGCGCCATGGCGATGGCGGCGAGCACGAGCCCCGCCAGGACATAGACGCCGAGCAGCGCAACCTGGTCGCGTCCGAGTACCATGAAGCCCGCGACGAGGCCGGCGGCAAAGCCGTAGGCCACCGAGCCGCGCTCCAGAGCGCGTGCGATCAAGGCGAGCGTGATGGCGAAATAGCCGAGGCTGAGAACCTGGCCGATATGCTGGATGCGCCAAGCCGCCGCCGCTCCGAAGGCAAAGGCGAGCGCCGCGACGACCGCGCCGGCCGGGTGCCAGTCGCGGTCGCGGAAGATCACGACGAAAGCGAGCGCGCCGGCCAGCAGGGTGCCGAGGACCGCCCCGTCGCCGAGGCGGAAGCCGGGCACGGGTTCCAACGCCGCGATCAGCGCGAAGGGCGGCGAGAAGATCAGCGATTGCGGATCGGCGATCTGCGGCGAGCCGGCGAAGACGTAAGGCGTCCAGAAGGGCGAGCGGCCGCTGTGCCAGGCTTCCGCCAGAAACTGGAGCTGGGGCTGGAAATGCGCCTTGGCGTCCCAGGGAATGGTGACGACGCCCGACAGCCAGGGCCAGGACAGCGCGATCCACGCGAGGAGGACGATCGCAGCGACGCGGGCGAGGGGCCACGGCGTGGACTGGATAGCAGATGGCGGACTCTGCAGAGGCGACATCAGGCTGCGGTGCCCGAAGTCGTCCCCGCGTTCAAGCCCTTCCGGAAAGTCCCGCCCGCGGCCACGGGGCCACCCCCGGCTCGGCTCAATCCTTCGGCGCCGCCCGCGCCATCAGCGCGTCCATGTCGATCGAGTGGCCGGCCCGGTCTCGCTTGGAGGCAAGGTAGCGGACATTGTGGACATTGGGACGCCCGAGCACGCGCTGCGTGCCGACGACCTCGACGCCTGCCGCCTTGATCGCGCCGACCTTCAGCGGGTTGTTCGTCAGCGCGGTGACGCGGGTGACACCGAGCAGCTTGAGCATCGTCGCGGCGAAGTCGAACTGGCGCTGGTCGAGATCGAAGCCGAGGACCTCGTCGGCGTCATAGGTGTCCCAGCCCTGGCTCTGGAGCTTGTAGGCGCGCATCTTGTTGGAGATACCGTTGCCGCGGCCCTCCTGGTCGAGATAGAGCAGGATACCGCCCTCGTTCTCGGCCATCCACTGCACGGTCTCGCGCAGCTGGTCACCACAATCGCATTTCAGCGAGCCGAACAAATCGCCCGTTAGGCAGGCCGAATGCAGGCGCACCGGGACGGCGGCCGTCAGATCGGGATTGCCGACGATGATCGCGACCTGGTCACGCAGGCCCTCGCCGCCGCGGAAAACGACAAACTCGGTTTCGGGCGCGCCCTCGAGCGGCACCGGCGCGCGTCCAACGATCGTCAGCGTCGCGGCCTGGGCGGCGCGATAACCGTTGACCGACTCGATCGCGATCTCGATCAGCGGCTCGCCTGCGATCTGATCCGGCGTGACGGGGACGATGATCGTCGCGGGCAGCACCAGCGAGAGGCGCGCCAGTTCGAGCGCGGCGTCGTCGAGATCGGAAGCGGGCGCCACCGGCGCATCGACCTTGCCGTCAATTTTCAGCGCCAGCATCTCGATGCGACCCAAATCCAGCGTCGGCATGGCGAGGATGCCGGTCTCGACGCGGCTCTTGGCACCCAGCCGGCGCAGACGCGCCGGGCTGAGGACGAGATGGGCCTTGCCGGCGGCCAGCGCGTCGAGCCGCGTCACCAACTCGGCATCGGCCAGCTCGGCTGAGAGGCCGAGAGCGAGCCGTTGTCCCGCACGGAGCAGCACCGGACGACCGGCTCGAAATTCGGCAATGGCCCGGTCTACCGCTACGAGGCTCGTCTCGAGCGGGCGTCCGAACAGCGTACGCGACTGAAGCATCGGATTGTCCGTCAGAAAGGGCTGCTCGGCGAGCGCGCCCGGCGATGGGTTAGGCAGTTACGGGCACCATGGCCATATAGATCAGAGCTGCACAGTTTTCCATCAAACGTGCTTGAGGTGACGGCAGTTCCATCGCGCCCCCGTTTCACGCGGCTCGATGCGTGACGTCATGCAACCGCGTGACAGGCCCTGTCGCAGCAAGGCATATAGGAGCGGGACTTTGAACGCGGGATGAATGTCGAAGCCGGCGTCACGACCGGCAGGCCGACAGGGAGGCGAAGATGACGCAGGCGAACCGCGAGCCGGGCCCGGCTCCCGTCTACAGCGCCGCCGCGCGTCATCTGCATTGGGTCACCGCCACCGCGGTGCTGGCGATGATCCCCGCGGGCCTCGCCATGACCTATCGCGGCAACACGCTGAACATCTGGGACGGGCTGACCGACGCGATGTACAGTTCGCACAAGCTGCTCGGCTTCCTCGTGCTCTGGCTGGTCGCCGGGCGGCTGGCCTACCGCCTGCTCAAGGGCGCGCCGCCCGACGAGCCGACGCTGCTCTGGTGGCAGAAGGCGGGCTCGCATCTCGTCCACTGGCTGCTCTACGGGCTTCTGCTGATCGTGCCGCTGCTGGGCTGGCTCGGCATCTCGCTCTACCCGTCGCTGACGGTGTTCGGCCTGTTCAACCTGCCCGCCATCGCCGCGCCCAACCAGGATCTCGCCGGCCAGGTTCTGAACATCCATGGCACGCTTGCCCTCGCGATGGGGCTGCTCGTCTGCGCCCATATCGGCGCCGCGCTCTACCACCATCTGATCCGCAAGGACGGCGTGCTGCGTCGGATGCTGCCGGGTCTCAGGCAGCGCTAGCGCCCTTCTCAGACAGGGCGCGCCCAGAGGTCGTGATGCCCGACGAGCGCCGTGGCCTCGGGTGTCTTGGCCGCCAGCCAATCGGCGACGGTGGCGGGATCGACCTGGCCGGTCTCCAGAACGGCGTCGGCGATGCCCTTGGCCAGCACCTGCGCCAGATTGCCGCTTCGCGCATCGACGCGCCAGGCGCTGTCGCCGATCGAAACCGCAAAGCCCGATTTCCGGAAGGCCTCCGCCATCACGTCCGTGGCCTCGGGGCCGGCTGCCGGTCCGAAGCCCTTGTCGCCGCGCTGATGGTGCTTGAATGCGGCCAGCATCCGCGCATCGGCGAGGTGGGGCGGCTGCCAGATCTCACGGCCGTCATAGGTCAGCACCGTGTAGAGCGGCAGGTTCAGGCTGGTCAGGCCGGCGACGAAGCGTTCGAGCCAGCGCCGGGAGGTGAGGTCGAACAGCGCCGCGGCGGTGACGAGATCCGGCTGCCAGCCGAGGACCCATTCGAGATCGGTGTTGAGATCGGCCTGGCGGGTGTCGACGGTGATCAGGTGGTCGCCCTTGGTCAAGACGAGTTCCTCGCCCTGCTCGCGGGCTTCGTCGGCCCAGCCAGAGAGCGTCTCGCGGGTGGCGGCGAGCAGACGCTGGTCGAGATCGACCAGCGTCCAGTGCTGGCGCGCGGGCAGGGCGGCATAGCTGCCGCGCAGGTTGGAGCCGGCGCCGCAGCCGAGATCGACGACCGTCAGCGAACTTCGGCCGGCGAAATGCGCGCCTACGGCGGCCAGAACCTGCGGATTGCGGGCGGCATGATCGGCCGGCTCGCGCAGGCCCAGCCATTCGGGAGAAAATCCGGCCATCAGCCCCCCTTTTGCCCCCAGCCGGGCAGACATACGCCAGCGACGATCGCCGCCGTGTCGCGCCAGCGTGGCAGGACCTCGGCGGCGGCCCAGGCCGCATCGGCCATCGCCCGGCGCCGAGCCGGCGCATCAATCAGGCTTGCCATCGCCTTGGCAAGTGCCGCGGCGTCGCCGGGCGCGACTTTCAGTGCAGCGTCGTCGGGCGCGGTTTCGGCGGCCGCGCCGCCGGTGGTGCAGACGATCGGCAGGCCGCGGGCCAGCGCCTCGGTCAGGACCATGCCGTAGCCTTCGAAGAGCGAAGGCATCACGAAGAGATCGGCGCTGGCATAAGCCTCGGCGAGCGCCGCATCGCCGATCGCGCCGGCCAGGCGGATGCGCGCGCTCAACCCCGCGGCCTCGATCTGCGCGACGAGGGCGGCGACCGTGTCGATCGCGCGGTCGGTGGCTCCGACGATGGTGAGGCGCCAGTCGCGGTCGGAGAGCCCCGCCAGCGCCGTGACCAGGACGTCATAGCCCTTGCGCGGCACGACAGCGCCGACGGCCAGGAGGTGCAGGGGCTCGCCGGCAGACGAGCCTGAGGCCCGCGGGGCGGCATCGACGCCCGGCGAGGCGACCGTGATACGTTCGGCCGGGACCCCGAAATCGGCGGCGAGAAGCCGCTTCATCGCCGGGCTGGGCGTCACCACCGCACGGGCATAGCGCAGCGCCGCCGCCTCGCGGGCGAGCAGAGCCCTGGCTGTCTCCGGCGCTAGGCCCGTCTCGAGCCCGAGCGGGTGATGGACCAACGCGACGACGCGCCCGGCCAGCCCGGCCGCGATGCCTTCCGGAAAGGCGCCGTAGGCGAGGCCGTCGATCAGCAGCGTGTCGTCATAGGGTCGCTGCAAGAGGGCCCGACCGGTCAGGTGAAGGTCGCCCTCGGTCGGAAAGGGGAACGAGCCAGGAAGGGCGATGTGCTCCGCCGGCACGCCCATCGCGTGCCATTCCGCCAGCAGCCGCCGGTCATAGGCGTAGCCGCCGGTCGGCAGCTCGATGTCGCCGGGGATGGCGAAGGCGATCCCGCTCACGCGAGCGCGCCCTCGTAGGTGGCGCGGGCGAGGTCGGTCTCGTGCAGGGTGACGCGGATCCGGGAGAGCCCAGCGCCATCCTGCCCGAGGGCGCCGGATTTCGCCGCTTCTGCCATCGCGTCGAAGATATGCTTGCAGAGGAATTCGGTGGTCGTCAGCACGCCGGAAAATTGCGGCAGCGTGTCGAGGTTTTGGTAGTTCAGCGGCTTCAGCGTCTTGTTCAGCACATCGAGCGCGGCACCGATATCGACCACGACGTTCTGCTTCGTCAGCGTCTCCCGGAAGAAGGCGACGTCGACCACGAAGGTCGCGCCATGCATGTTTTGGGCAGGACCGAAGAAGGAATCGGGCAGGGAATGGCCGATCATGATGCGGTCGCGGACTTCGACGGAAAACATGGATGATCCTTCGTTCTGTTGGGGCTCGTGGTCAGGCCGCCCGAGGGCGCTGGCCGAGCGACTGCGAGAAACGCAGCAGGTAGCCGTCCGGGTCCTGAACCAGAAACTGATGGACGCCGGTCTCTTCGGATTCGCTGATCCGGTACCAGCGTTCCTCGGGGCCGAAAAAGAGCGGCCAGGACGCCTGCTGTAACGACGTCAGCAGGGCGCTGACGTCACGGACCATAATTTCGAAATTGATGCCACGGCCATAGGGCTTTTCGCGCGGACCCGTGTCCCAGCTGCGCTCGGTCGGTCCGGTCTCGTATTCCTCCAGCATGAACTCGATGCCCTCGCGCTCGATCGCCGCAAAGCCCTGCTCGGGGCGGTCGTAGAGCACACGGAAGCCCAGCAGGTCGCACCAGAAGGCGAGGCTCGCGGGCATCGCGGTGATGTAGAGTTCCGGCACCAGGGCAGGGCGCGGATATGTCCGAGGCGGTGTCATGGGCCCGCTTCATAGCAGATGGCGGCCGTCAAACCATGCCAGGAGGGATCCAGCACCGCAGGCAGGCGGGCCGGCGCCTTGGCGAATGGGATATCCTCGCTGATCAGGGCGTCGAGTCTGTCATCGGCGAGCAGCGCCATGGCGGCGGCGGCGCGGCGGGCATAGTCCCAGCGCGGGCGCCGCGACGGGGCGATGCCACCGACCTGGGTGGAGACGAGCTGCAGCCGGCTGGCGTGGAAGGCGCCGCCGAGCGGGGCCGGCACCGTGCCCTCGCCATACCAGCTCAGCTCGACGATACGGGCCTCGTAACCCGCCGCCGCGACGGCGGTGGCGAGGCCGGCGGGCGAGGCGCTGGCGTGGAAGACGAGATCGGCCCCCGTTGGTGCCTCCGCCGGCATGGCGAAGCCGAAGCCGAGCCTCTTTGCCAGGTCGGCGCGGGCCGGCGCGACATCGACCAGCGTGACCTCCGCTCCGGGCAGGCGCGCGGCGAGCCAGGCCACGAGCAGGCCAAGAACGCCGCCGCCGACCACGACGATGCGGTCGGCCGGGCCCGAGCCGGCATCCCAATGGGCGTTCAGTGCGGTCTCCATATTGGCGGCGAGGATGGCGCGGCGGGCCGGCACCTGCGGCGGGACCGGCGTCAGTCGGTCGGCCGGCGCGACGAAGCGGTCCTGATGCGGATGCAGGCAGAAGACGGTCTGGCCGAGCCTGTCGGCGGGGCCCGCCTGCACCACGCCGACGGCGCAGTAGCCGTATTTCACGGGAAATGGAAAATCGCCCCGCTGGAAGGGCGCCCGCATGCGCTCATACTCGCCCTCGGGGACGCGACCTTCGCAGACGAGGCGCTCGGTTCCGCGGCTGATGCCGCTCCACACCGTACGGACGAGGCAGTCGCCCTCGGAGAGCGGCGGCAGCGCCTCGGCGTTCAGGGCGCATTCACGCGGGCTCACATACCAGAGGGCCGTCGCCTGGGCGCTTGCACTGGACGGAAATGCCGGCTTTAGCTCCCCGGCCTTGTCGTTCGGCGCCATGTCCCTGCCTCCCCGCCCGCTCTGCCCCACCCGCCTCGCCTCGATCGACCGCATGACAGAGACAGCCATGAACGAGCGTCCCGCTCCGACCACGTTCCAGCCGGCGACGCAAGGTCTCACCATCCCGCCTCTACCGCTGCCATTGGCCGGCACCACGCCGGCCGGGCTGCAGGACAAGGCGATGCTGTCGCGCCGGCGCTGGCTCGTGCTGTGCCTCAACCTTGCGACGCTGGCGGCGCTGCTCTCGGGGCTGGCGCACGTCCTCGGCGCCGGCGGCTGGAGCTGGGCCGACCGCGCCATCTTCGTCGCTTTCCTGTTCGGCGCACCCTGGACGGTGCTCGGCTTCTGGAACGCCGTGCTCGGCTTCTGGCTGCTGCATGGCGTCAAGGACGGGCTCGAGCGGGTCGCGCCTTTCGCGGCCGCCGGCGATCTGCCGACACCGATCAACATTCGCACAGCCGTCCTGATGACGCTGCGCAACGAGGACCCGGCGCGTGCCTTCGCGCGGCTGCACGTGGTCAAGCAGAGCCTGAACGCGACCGGCGAGGGCGGCTGGTACGATTATTTCGTGCTCTCCGACACCAATGATCCCGATGTCGCCGCCGCCGAGGAAAGACTAGCCGCCGCCTGGCAGGCCGAGGCGGGCGAGGATTGCCGCATCATCTATCGCCGCCGCAGCGACAACACCGGCTTCAAGGCCGGCAATGTCCGCGACTTCTGCGAGCGTTGGGGCGCCGATTACGAGCTCATGTTGCCGCTCGATGCCGACAGCGTAATGGCGGGCGAGGCGATCGTGAAGCTGACGCGGATGATGCAGACCTATCCGAAGCTCGGCATCCTGCAGAGCCTCGTCGTGGGCATGCCCAGCCAGTCGGCGTTCGCGCGCATCTTCCAGTTCGGCATGCGGCAAGGCATGCGGCCCTACACGATGGGCTCCGCGTGGTGGATCGGCGATTGCGGGCCGTTCTGGGGTCACAATGCGCTGGTGCGCATCGCGCCTTTCCGCGATGGCTGCCATCTGCCGGTGCTGTCCGGGGGCGCGCCGCTGGGCGGCGCCGTGATGAGCCATGATCAGGTCGAGGCGACGCTGATGCGCCGCGCCGGCTACGAGGTCCGCGTGCTGCCGGTCGAGGGTGGCAGCTGGGAGGAAAACCCGCCCACCATGCTCGATTTCGCCAAGCGCGACCTGCGCTGGTGCCTCGGCAATCTGCAATATCTCAAGCTGATGGACATTCCGGGTCTACAGCCGATGAGCCGTTTCCAGCTGTTCTGGGCGATCCTGATGTTCCTGGGCCTGCCCGCCTGGACGCTGATGATCGCGCTGTTGCCTCTGAAGGTCGTCGAGGATCGCTGGCTCACGGATTATCCCGCCGGCCTCGCCGCCGGGCTCTATCTGCTGTTCCTGGGAATGTATCTCTCTCCCAAGCTCGCGGGCTTCGCGGACATCCTGCTGACTTCGGGCGGCGCCCGCAGCTATGGCGGACGGCTGCGCTTCGTGGCGTCGGCGGCGATCGAGGTGGTCTTCGCCTTCCTGCAGGGCGCGGTGTCGAGCTTCCGCACGACCCTGTTCATGATCGGGCTGCTGTTTGGCCGCTCGCGCATCGGCTGGGGCGGGCAGGCGCGCGACGCGCATGCGCTCTCGCTGGCGACGGCGTTCGCCGGGCTGTGGCCGCATCTCCTCTTCGCGGTCTATCTGTTCGGCACGCTGGCGGTGATCTCGCCTGCGGTGCTCCTCTGGTCGCTGCCGCTGACGGCGGGCTACCTGCTCGCCGTGCCCTTCGCGATGGCGACGGCGCTGCCCGCGCTCGGCGCCTGGTTCGCGCGGAAGGGGCTTTGCGGCATCCCGGAGGATTTCGACCCGCCGCCCGTGCTGCAGGCGATCCGTACCGAGGCCCGCTCGTGAAAGCGGCTCTCCACGCCCCCGGCACGGCGCGTGCCATCGGCCGGTCGCTGCGCGTCTATCACGGCGACAAGTCCCGCCACGGGGCGATGGATGCACTCTATGGTCGCTTCCTCAAGCCGGGTGATCTCGCCTTCGATATCGGGGCGCATGTCGGCGACCGGATCTCATGCTTTCGCCGGCTGGGTGCCCGCGTGGTCGCTCTGGAGCCGCAGCCAGGGCCGGCGCGCGCCTTGCGGCTGATCCATGGGCGCGATCCGCAGGTTACGCTGGTCGAGGCCGCCTGCGGCGATGCCGAGGGCGTCGTGCGGCTGCGCATCAACAGCGCCAACCCGACCGTCTCGACCGCGTCGGACGCCTTCGTCGGGGCGGCAAGGGGGGCGGAAGGCTGGCAGGAGCAGATCTGGGACCGCGAGGTCGAGGTCCGCAGCACCACGCTCGACGCGCTGATCGCCCGGTACGGCCTGCCCACCCTGCTCAAGATCGACGTCGAGGGCTTCGAGGCGCATGTGCTGGCGGGGCTGACGCGACCCGTCCCGGTGATCTCCTTCGAGTTCACCACGATCCAGCGCGACGTCGCCGAGGCCTGCCTTGCCCTGCTGGAGACGCTCGGTCCCTACCGCTTCAACGTCGCGCTCGGCGAAACCCAGCAGTTCGAACTGGGCGCGTTCGCGAGCGCGGAGGCGATGGGCTGTTATCTGCGGGATCTTCCCCATTCCGCCAATTCGGGCGATGTCTACGCCATCCTTCCGCACTGAGACCCAATCACGATGCGCGCTAACCGCCTCCGCCTCGCCTTTTTCGCCCTGGCCCTTTCGGTCGCCCCCGCTTTCGCGGCGAGCGATGTGACGGTGGAGGTCAAGAACGAGTCGGAGCCGGTGCTCTGTGCCGAGAAGGACAATGTCACCATCAAGGCGATCTCGCCCGAGGTGCGCCGCTTCCAGATCGAGGCCGCGCATCCGGCCTATATCGCCGGGCTGATGCGCGACAACTGGGATGCGGACTGGACGGCCTGCGACATGGCCGGCGATCCCGTCTTCGCTGCGGTGACGCCGCCGCGCCGCGTGACCTTCTATGAGAGCATCGAATACTGGCTCGTCGGCTACACCTTCCCGACTTTCTGGCGACCTTCCGAGACCACCTTCAAGGTCGGCGACCGCGTCGAGAAGGGGCTGCACCTCGTCCAGCTCTGGAAGCTCGGCAAGGATCGCTCGCACGAACTGCTCGTGGTCTATCCTCAGGACGGCTACTGGCGCGCCCGGCCGATGCCGCCTGCGCCGCTGGCCGCGACGGCCTATGGCTCATCCTTCCTGGTCGGGCCGATCGTGCAGGATGGCGCGCGGCCCGTCGTGAACATCCGCGAGATCGAGTTCGATCCCAAAACGGTCTCGTTCAAGATGAGCTTCAAGGACGGTTCCTCCGGCACGCTGAGGCTGGACAATGTCGACGAGAACCGAATGGTGCTCGACGTCGTGCTCGACCGTCCGGTCGGCGGCGGCAATGCCTTCGTCGCCCTGCGCTCGATGTATGTCACCGAGTTCAACAACGACGTCGCCCGCATCGCTATCCGCGAGCCCGGTGCCAAGGGCTGGCGCGAGGAGCCGCTGATGCCTTTCGCCGGCGGCAAGGCGACCGATATCTGGATGGGCCGCACCACCCATTCACGCCACAACACCTCCTCGCCCGACATGGTGTTTCGGAATTTCTCGCGGGATCCGAACCCGCCCGCCCGTGCCGAAAAGAAGTAGGGCAGCTCTGCCTCGACAGGGAACGCATCGCGGCGATGCCGCGTTGCGGCATGACGCGGGCCGCGCAGCGCGCTAGCTTCGCCCGAGATCATCAGCCTCCGGGATCGTCATGCCTCGCTTCGCCGCCAATCTATCGATGATGTTCAACGAATGGGCTTTCCTCGACCGCTTCAAGGCGGCGGCCGATGCCGGCTTCGAGGCGGTGGAGTTCCTCTTTCCCTACGATCATCCCGCCGAGCAGGTCGGGCTGGCGCTCGCCGGCGGGCATCTTCAGCAGGCTCTGTTCAATCTGCCGCCGGGCGATTTCGGGGCGGGCGAGCGCGGCATCGCGGCGCTGGCCGGCCGCGAGGACGAGTTCCGGGCCGGCGTCGAGACGGCGCTGGCCTATGCCCATGAGACCGGCGTCAAGCGCCTGCACATGATGGCGGGCCTCGCCGACCCCGACGATGCGACCGCGCAGGCGACCTACCGGGCCTCGCTCGCCCATGCCGCCGATGCGCTCGCCCCGCATGGAATCGAGCTTCTGCTCGAGCCGATCAACGGCAAGGACATGCCGGGCTATTTCCTGAACGATTTCGACCGGGCCGCGGCCTATGTGCGCGAGTCCGGGCGGACCAATGTCAGGCTGCAATTCGACATGTATCACTGCGAGCTGATCCATGGCGACGTCGCCGGGCGCCTAAAGGCGCTGTTTCCGCTCGTCGGCCATGTCCAGATCGCCAGTGCCAACGGCCGCAACGAACCGGACGATCAGGGGCCGGATTACCCGCAACTGTTCGCGCTGCTGGACGAACTCGGCTATGACGGCTTCGTCGGCTGCGAGTACCGTCCGCGCGCCGGCACGCTCGAAGGGCTCGGCTGGTTTGCGCCCTATCGCCGTCACGACCCGCGGCCCGACCCGCTGGACATGGCGTGATGGCGCCCTTCGCCTGGCCTCTTTTGGTCGCCGATATCGGAGGCACGAACTGCCGCCTCTCGCTGGTCGATCAGGCGGGTGCCCGGCCGGTCCATCTCGCCCGCATCCCGACCGGCAGCCAGGCGACGCCCGAGGCCGCGCTGGAGGGGGTGCTGACGACGCTGGCGCAGCGGCCCCGCTCGGCGGTTCTCGCCGTGGCCGGGCCGCTCGAAGGGCGCGCGGCACGGCTGACCAATGCGAACTGGACCTTCGATGGCCCCGGCCTCGGCCGGGCTCTGGGGCTGGAGCAGGGGCTGCTCGTCAATGATTTCGAGGCGCAGGCCGCTTCGCTCGCCGTGCTTGGAGACGGGGACGTGACGACGCTCGTGGCCGGCGATCCGGAAGCGGGCGGGACGCGGCTGGTGCTGGGGCCGGGCACCGGCTTCGGGGCCGCCGCCCTCGTCACCCGCGCCGGGCGCAGCGTGCTGGTGCCGACCGAGGCGGGGCATATCGGCATCGGTCCGGACGATCCGACCGAGGAGAAGATCTGGCCGGCCCTGGCCGCCGGGTTGCCGCGGGTCACCGTGGAAACGCTGCTCAGCGGCGACGGGCTGGTGCGCTTTCACCGCGCCGTCGCGGACAGCTCCGGACTGCGCGAGCCCGATGTCAGCGCGGCGGATGTGACGACCCTGGCGCTCGACGGGGACCCTGCCGCGCTGATGGCCGTGATCTGCTTCTGGCGGCTGCTGGCCCGTGTCGCCGGCGACCTCGCGCTCGCCTTCAAGGCGACGGGCGGCGTCTATCTTTCGGGCGGGATCGTGCCCCGCCTGCTGCCGCTGGCCGAGCGGGGCGCGATCGGGTCCGTCTTTTCGGCCAAGCCGCCGATGGAAGATCTCGCCGCGCGGTTCTCGCTGCACGTTATCACCGCCAGCGACGGTGCCGAGCGGGGCATGGCCGCAATCGCCGCCGCGCCCGAGCGCTTCGGCCTCGACGATTCCGCGCGCTTGTGGTTTGGCTGAGGACGGCAAGCCGCCCGGCGGGCCGTTCCTTTTGTGACCTCGCCCTTCTTGTCCGCCATCCTCCCCATCCAGATGCTTCGTGCGCTCGCCGCCTTCATGGTGGCGGTGCACCATGTCCAGTCGGATGCGGCGGTTCTCGCCCGGCTCGGCGGCCGGTCCTTCACGCCGAGTGATCTTCTGCCCTGGATGGCGGGCGTCGACATCTTCTTCGTCGTCTCCGGTTTCATCATGGTGCATGCCTCGGCGTCGCTGTTCGACCGGCCGGGCGCGTCGGCTCTGTTCCTGAAGCGGCGGCTGGTGCGGATCGTGCCGCTCTACTGGGCGGCGACGACGCTGTTCCTTCTGGTCGCTCTGGCACTGCCTGCGACGCTCAACTCGGCCGCGCCGAGTGCAGGGCAGATCGCGGCCTCCTATCTGTTCTGGCCCGTCATCTCGTCCAGCGGCTTGGTCCAGCCGGTCTATTCGCTCGGCTGGACGCTGAACTACGAGATGCTGTTCTACGTGCTGTTCGCGGCCGCGCTCACCCTGCCGCGGAGGCTCGTCGTGCCGGCAGTGACGTTGGCGCTCGCCAGTCTCGTCGGCGCGACGGCCATGCTCGGGCCGCTGCCGCTGCCGTTCGGCTTCTGGGGCCAGCCGATCGTGCTCGAATTCGCGGCCGGCATGGGGATTGCGCTGCTGCACCGACGCGGGCTGATGCTAGGGGCGGGAGCGCGCTTTGCGCTGGCCGCCGTTGCCGTCGGCCTGCTGCTGGGGAGCCCGCATGCGCCGCTGTCGGCGGGGCCATGGCGCGATCTCGCCCTGCATGGTTCAGCGGCCGCGCTCCTGGTGCTGGCGGCGGTGACAGGGCCGCGTGAGCCGGCTGCGCCGACGGCGCTCGGTTCGGCGCTGGTGCGGGTCGGCGACGCCTCGTATGCGCTCTATCTCGTCCACCCTTTCGCGATTCGCGGCCTGCGCGAGGTGTTCGTGCGGCTCGGCGTGCTGGAGCCCTGGCTCTTCGTCGTGGCCGCCCTCGCCAGCGCGGTGATCGCGGCGCTGCTGGTGCATCGCCTGTTCGAAGTCCCGGTGACGCGCGCGCTGCGACGCTGGACGGGGGCCTGAGGCGGCCGTCAGTCGAGGCGGCGGCCTTTCAGCGACTGGCCGACGATGCCTCCGGCGCGGCGCCGCTCGGCCCGCTTCGCCTTGATCGCCGCGACATGCTCGGGTTGGGGGTGATAGCCGCGCTCCATGATCTCGAGCGAGTATTCCTCATAGGTCAGGCCGAGCGCCTCGGCGTTATCCTCGCGGCGCAGGGCGATGTCGCGCGGCTTCTTCCACGCCTTGCGGTGGGCGAAGCGCCAGTCGAAGAAGCGGCCGATCCGCCCCGTGCCGGTCTCCGACCGGCGCCTGCGCGGCTGCAGGGGCGGCCCGCCATTATGGCCGATTCCGATGGGGCGCTGGCGCGGCATGGTTCCTCCTCCGACCCGGAGATCCCGCAAGGCTACGGCTCCGCTCGGTTTTCGCAAGCGGCGTGCCAGGGCCTGCGGGCGTGACATCGCCGGCCCACCGGTCTATCCCGCCTTCCATCTCCCATACGGACACGCCATGGCCCCCTTGCTGCATCTGCGCGACGTCGCGCTCACCTTCGGCGGACAGCCGCTGCTGGAGGCGGCCGAGATCGCGGTTTCGGCCGGCGAGCGCGTCTGCCTCGTCGGCCGCAACGGCTCGGGCAAATCGACCCTGCTGAAGATCGCCGCCGGCCTGGTCGAGCCCGATTCGGCGGAGCGTTTCGTCCAGCCGGGCGCGACGGTGCGCTATCTGCCGCAGGAGCCCGATTTCAGCGGTTACAAGACCTCGCTCGCCTATGTCGAGGCGGGGTTGGGACCGGGTGACGACGCCTATCGCGCGCAGTATCTGATCGACGAACTCGGCCTCACCGGCGAGGAAGATCCGGCGACGATGTCGGGCGGCGAGTCGCGGCGCGCGGCGCTGGCGCGCGTTCTGGCGCCCGAACCCGATATCCTGCTGCTGGACGAACCGACCAACCATCTCGATTTGCCGGTGATCGAATGGCTCGAGCAGGAGCTGAAATCCCTGCGCTCCGCGATGGTCCTGATCAGCCATGACCGGCGCTTCCTGACGAATCTGTCGCGGGCGACGATCTGGCTCGATCGCGGCCTGACCCGGCGCATGGACCGCGGCTTCGGCGAGTTCGAGGCCTGGCGCGACGAGGTGCTCGCCCAAGAAGAGCTCGACCGCCACAAGCTCGACCGCAAGATCGCCCGCGAGGAGGACTGGCTGCGCTATGGCGTCAGCGCCCGGCGCACCCGCAACCAGCGCCGACTGGGCGAGTTGCACGGCCTGCGCGAGCAGCGCCGCACCGCGCGCTTCGCCGTCGGCAGCGTCAAGCTGGAAGCGAGCGAGGCGCAGACCTCGGGCAAGCTGGTTATCGAGGCGGTCAACGTCTCGAAGGCCTATGGCTCGAATGTCGTGATCAAGGATCTGTCGCTGCGCGTCGCGCGGGGCGACCGGATCGGCATCGTCGGCCCGAATGGTGCCGGCAAGACGACACTGATCAACCTGCTCACGGGGCAGCTCGCGCCCGATTCCGGCACGGTGAAGCTCGGCGTCTCGCTGGAGATGGTGACGCTCGACCAGCGCCGCGAGAGCCTCGACCCGGCGACGCCGCTGGGAGACGCGCTGACGGGCGGCGGCTCGGACCAGGTCATGGTCGGCGACACGCCGCGCCATGTCATCGCCTATATGAAGGACTACCTGTTCCAGCCGCTGCAGCGACGCACCCCTGTCGGCGACCAGTCGGGCGGCGAGCGCGGCCGGCTGATGCTGGCGCGCGCGCTGGCGAAGCCCTCCAACATGCTGGTGCTGGACGAGCCGACCAACGATCTCGACCTCGAGACGCTCGACCTGCTGCAGGAACTGCTGGCCGACTACAAGGGTACGGTGCTGCTGGTCAGCCATGACCGCGACTTCATCGACCGCGTCGTCTCGGCGACGCTGATCTCCGACGGCGACGGCGTCTGGACCGAATTCGCCGGCGGCTACACCGACATGCTCGCCCAGCGCGGGCGCGGCGTCGGCGCGAAGGTGAGGGTGGCCTCCAAGGCGGGCACCCCTGCGCCAGAGCCGGCGGCGGCCGCCCCGAGCGCGCCAGCCGCCCCGACCTCGAAGCGCAAGCTCTCCTTCAACGAGAAGCACGCGCTGGAGACACTGCCCAAGACGATCGCGGTGCTGCAGGCGGAGGCCGCCAAGCTCAACCAGGCGCTCGCCGGCGATCTCTACACTCGCGACCCGAAGCTCTTCGCCAAGGCGACGACGCGGCTCGAAGAGGTGACCCGCGAGATCGCCGGGCTCGAGGAGCGCTGGCTGGAACTGGAGATGCTCCGCGAGGAGATCGGCGCGTAAGGGCCGCGGAGCGCGGCCTGCTGGCAGAGGAAAGACGATGAGACTGAAGGGCAAGACGGCGCTGGTGACTGGCGCGGCACAGGGGTTCGGCTTCGGCATCGCCGAGACCTTCGTGCGCGAGGGCGCGCGGGTGGCGCTGCTCGACCTCAACGGCGACAAGGCCAAGGAAGCCGCTCAGGCGATCGGCCGCCGGGCCTTCGCGGTAGCCTGCGACGTCGCCAAGGCCAAAAGCGTCGACAAGGCCGTCGCGCGTGTCATCGCCAAGCTCGGGCGGCTCGACATCGTCGTCAACAATGCCGGCACGACGCATCGCAACATGCCGATGACAGAGGTGACGGAGGAAGAGTTCGACCGCCTCTTCGCGGTGAATGTGAAGTCGATCTACCTGATGGCGAAGGCGACCGTGCCGCATTTCCGTGAGCATGGCGGCGGCGTGATCCTGAACATCGGCTCCACGGCGGGCGTCCGGCCCCGGCCGGGCCTGACCTGGTACAACGGCTCGAAGGGTGCGGTGAACCTGCTGTCGAAGTCGATGGCTGTGGAACTGGCGCCGGACCGGATCCGCGTCAACGCGATCGCGCCCGTTGCCGGCGAAACGCCGTTGCTGGCAACCTTCATGGGAGAGGACACGCCCGAGAAGCGCGCGCAGTTCCGCGCCTCGATCCCCTGGGGCCGGCTCTCGACCCCGCAGGACATGGCCAATGCCGCGCTTTATCTCTGCTCGGACGATGCCGAAATGGTGACGGGGACGGTGCTCGCCGTCGATGGCGGGCGCTGCATCTGAGATGTCGCGTCATGCTCGAGCCGCGCCCTGCGCGGACCCAGGCATCTCGTAAACCAACGAATCATGTCACGAGATTCTCGGGTCGGCGCCTGACGCCGCCCGAGAATGACGCGTCTCGTCACACCGGCTTGGTGTGAAGCGCGATCTCTTGGCGACGCATCACGGTGCCGTCGAGTTCGAAGCCGCGCTGCTCGAAGGCGATATGCGGATCGCGCCCATTGCCTTCGATCCGGAAAAGATGCCAGCTCGCCATCTCGCCATGGCCGAGCGGGCCGATCGAGGCCGAGGGGACGCCGACGATCGGCACGTCGCGGCCCACGCCCGGGCGCCAGGCCAGCGAGAAGCGGTGGTTGTGGCCGTGGATGACGAGGTCGGCGCCCTTGCGCGCCAGCATCGCCTCGACCGCCGCGGCATCGACCAGTTCGCGGGAACGTCGCGCGCCGCCGACATAAGGCGGATGGTGGATCAGCACGACGCGGATCAGCCCCTCGTCGCGGGCGCGGTCGAGCAGGGTCTCGGTCTTCGCGATCTGGTCGCGGCCGACCTTGCCGGTCGCCATCAGCGGCAGGGTAGGCACGCCGGTGTTGAGCCCGATCAGCGCGACAGGGCCGCGGCGGCGATACCAGGGATAGCCGACGCTGCCGTCGTCGCTGGCGACCCAGGGGCCGAGATGATGCGCCAGCGCTTTCAGCGAGGAGCGTGCATAGGCGTCGTGATTGCCCGGCACGAAGCTCACCGTCTCGCGCGGCCCCAACTCGTCGAGAAAGGTGACGGCCGTCCTGAACTCGTTGGGCAGGCCGATATGGGAGACGTCGCCGGTGCAGGCGACATGGTCCGGCTGCTGCGCGCGGATATCCGCGACGATCAGCGCCAGGATATCCATGTCATGGGCGTGGCGCCGCTTGCGCCGCCAGTTGACGTAACCGGTCGCCCGCTTGCCGAAGAGCTGATGCAGCGAAAAACCCGCGAGCGGGCCGAGATGCGGATCGGACAGGTGCGCGAGCTTGAACACGCCCTGCGCTAGCCTTGTGGCCGAGCCATCGTCAAGCCACCCGCAGCGCACGCTTTCGCGTGCGTGGGCGGCGCGGATGGTTCAGTTTGCGGCGCCGGTCAGTTCGGAGACGATGCGCGAATCGGTCAGCGTCAGGGCGGGCTGCCAGACGAAGGCGGGCTTGGCGCGAAAGATCGCAATGATGAAAGAGAGCAGCATGTCGGTATTCCCCAGCAATGAGGTGGGGATATCGGCCCGGTTTGCGGCGCGTTTGTGACGTTCGGGAACGCAGGGCGGGGGTCCGTCATGCGTCATTTGCATATACAATTCGGTAACGATCGGAGGCCATGCGTGAATGGGTCAGCGCAGACGGGGGCAGACAGTAATGCGGACGGCGCCCTGACGTGGCTCCAGCGCCTGCGGATCCGCCTGCTGCATGTCTATTTCCGGCTCAGCCGCGGCATGACGCTGGGCGTGCGCGCGGCGGTGCTGAACGACCGGGGCGAGGTCTTCCTGGTCCGGCATACCTACACACCCGGCTGGCATCTGCCAGGAGGCGGCGTCGAGGTCGGCGAAACCATGGCGGCGGCGCTGGCGAAGGAACTTCGCGAGGAGGCCCGCATCAGCCTGACGGGCCCGGCAACGCTGTTTGGGCTCTACTTCAACCGCAAGACATCGCGGCGCGATCACGTGGCGCTCTATGTCGTCAGGGATTTCGTCGTTGACGCGGCCAAGATGCCGGATCTGGAGATCGCCGAGGCCCGCTTCTTTCCGCTCGACGCCTTGCCGCAGGGGCTGACGCCGGGGACGCGGAGGAGGCTGGCCGAGATCGCGGGCGGCATCGCCCCCGCAGCAGAGTGGTGAACAACCTGCCGATGGGAGAAGGTATCGTTCTCGTCATTCTCGGTTTGGGCTTACTCCTGGGGCTGTTCAACAAGCCGTGGTGGTCTGTCGGCCTTGCCGTCGGTTTGGCGATCGTCGTTGGGAGTTTCGAGCAAACGCTCCATACACTCGCGTCCGAGCCCGCCTGGCTCGTCATGGGCCTATCGTTCTACTGCTTGCCTGGGCTAGCCGGCTGGCTTCTCGGGCGGCTTCTGATCAGGCTGGGCGGTTAGGCCCGGTCGCCACGTCACGGGCGCCGCCCTGAAGAACAGAGGTGGCCGATGGACGCCCACCCTCCGCTCTGCTACAGCGCCGCCACCATGACGAACGGGCTCCCGACCTCCCTCCTGCGACGACCGGCGCGCTGAACGCGCTTCCGGCAGGGCCGCGCCGCGCGCGGACCCCCCCTCACTTGCCCAGCCTCTGCCCGTCCGCAGGTTTGCCGCCGTCATGACTTCGCTTCCCCTGACCATTCGCCATGAGCTTCCCGCCGATGCGGCCGCGATCGAGCGGCTGCATGAGCGCGCCTTCGGGCCGGGGCGTTTCGCCCGCACCGCGTTCCGCCTGCGCGAGGGCGTGCCGCCCGATCCGGCGCTGACCTTCGCCGCCCATGTCGGCACCTTCCTCGTCGGCTCGATCCGGGTGACGCCGGTGATGGCGGGTGGGCAGGCGGCGCTGATGCTGGGGCCTCTCACCGTCGATCCCGCCTTCGAGGGAAGGGGCATCGGGGCGGCACTGATGAACCGCTCGATCGAGGCCGCGCGCGCCCACCAGCATGACCTCATCATGCTGGTGGGCGATGCGCCCTATTATGCCCGCTTCGGCTTCAGGGTCGTCCCGCCGGGCCAGCTCGTGCTGCCCGGCCCGGCCGATCCGGCGCGGTTCCTGGCACTGGAACTGGTCGAGGGCGTGCTGGCGCAGCGGCGCGGCGCGGTGACGGCGATCAAACCAAGCGCATGAGGCTTGCCACATCGTCATTCTCGGGCTTGACCCGAGAATCTCATGACACGGAAATTCTGGTTTCCGAGATGGTCGGGTCAAGCCCGACCATGACGCGCCAGATCTTCAGGCCGCAGCGTCCGGTCGCTTGTTGAAGCGCCGGCCGCTTTCGCCGAGCCAGCCGGCGACGAGGGCGCCGAAGAGCAGGGCCAGTCCCAGCAGCCCGACGAAGAGTGGCGAGATCTGCACGCCGCGTACGATGCCCGAATCGCTGATCCGCAGGCCGACCCAGTCCGAGCCCGCGAACTGGCTGCCCGAGCGCACGGGCACGATCCGCGGCACCGTGACGTCAGAGCCACCCTCCTGGCCGATGCGGCGCGACGAGCCGCCTGCCGCCTCGGCCAGCGTGCGAAGCTGGGCGGGGTCGCTGACGACCTCCATCAGCTCGCGCGGGTTCTCCGGGCCGACGCTGGCGAAGGCGGTGAGGTTGTCGCCGGCGATGCGGTGCAGGCCGAATTCGCCGGTCGGGATCCGGGCCGTGAACAGGCCGGGGCGGCCCGGCTCGAGCGGGACGGATCGGGACTGGCCGTCGGGGCCGGTGACGACGACGGGTGCCGGGTTGTCGCCCAGTGTCTGGCGCTCGACCTCGATGTAGCCGCTGCGCGAGACGGCGCGCAGCGCTTCCTCCTCGAGATCGGGCTCCTTCATCAGCCAATGACCGAGGCGGCGCAGCAGGTCGAGATGCGGGCCGCCGTCGCGGAATCCGCGGGCCCAGAGCCAGGCATGGTCCGACAGGAAGAGCGCGACGCGGCCCTTCTGCTCGCGCGCCAGCATCAGCAGCGGGCGCTCGCCCGGGCCGGTCATCACCGGCGAGCCGGTGCGGGCGCGGGCGCCGACCATGCGCAGCCATTCGCCCCATTGCGGCGGCTCGACCTCGGAGCCCGGCAGGTCGCGCGTCACCGGGTGGCGCCGGCCCGGCTCGCTGACGCGGGCGCGATAGGCCTCGTCGATCACCGAACCGTCCGGGATCGCGGGCAGGATCTGGCCGAGCGGCGTGCGGGCGAGCGACTGGGCGCCG
>NZ_JAUXYO010000270.1 GCF_030694325.1 Allobosea sp.
CGCTGGTGGTCTATACTCACCTCGATACGCAGATTGCGCGGGTGTCCCCCGGAGCCCGGTTGCCCTGGGCCGAGATCGGCAACTGGGGCGTCGACATCTTTTTCGTGATCAGCGGCTTCATCATGTATGTCGCGGCGATCGATCTCGATGCCAGGCCGCTGAATTTCCTGGTCAGGCGGGCGGTGCGGATCGTGCCGCTCTACTGGGCGATCACGGCCGCCATCGTCATGGTCGCCACCGTCGCGCCGGCGCTGCTGTCCAGCACGAGCCTCGATGCGAACCATGTGCTCGCGTCGCTGCTGTTCCTGCCCTGGCCGAATCCGGCCTATCCCGGCCTTTGGCCGGTGCTGATCCCCGGCTGGACGCTCAACTACGAGATGTATTTCTACGTGGCCGTGGCGATCGGTCTGTTGGCGCCGCGGCGGTTTCGCGTTCTGCTGACCTCGGCGATCGTCATCGGAGTTCTCGTCGCCGTCCAGGTCGCGCGGCCGACGACGGCGATCGCCTTCTACGGCAACGACATCGTCATCGAGTTTCTGTTCGGGCTTCTGGCCGGCCATGTGTTCACGCATCGCAGGCCGCTGGGCGCGGCGGTGGGCCTGATCATGATCGCCCTGTCGATCGGTTCGGTGCTGTGGATGGCCGGCTCCGCCCTGCCCCGCTCGTTGGCGTCCGGCCTTCCCGCGCTTCTGCTCGTGCTGGGCAGCCTTCAGTTCGAGGCCCGCGCCCGGCAGTCGGTCTTCCGGCCCGGCCTCCATCTCGGCGACATGTCCTATTCGCTCTATCTGACCCATGTGATCGCGCTGCCCATGGCCACCGCCCTCTTCGTGCGGCTGGGGGCGCGAACCGGCGTCGATCTGTCCTGGGCCTATCCTGTCGTCGCCGCGCTCTTCAGCCTGCTCGTGGCCGCGATCGTCTATCGTGTGGTCGAGAAACCGCTGACCCGTCATTTCCGCCAAGCGACGGGCGAGCTGCGGGCGCGCGAGGCCGGTGCCTGACGTTAGCGATAACCGAGGGTGGCGATGGCAACCGCTGCCCCCCTATGCGATCAAGCCGCGGTCGGAGGTCGCGAGTCGGGATGGACAGTATCGAAGCGGACATCGAACCCCTTACAGGCGGGCCTGTGACGATCATCGGCGGGCTGCCGATCACGACGCTCGACCGCAAGGCTTCGGCGGAAGGCCTGATCGAGATCGCGCTGCGCTCCCGCGGACAGGGGCGGAGGCCGTTCTACTCGACCTCGGCGAATGGCCAGGTGATCGCGCTGGCACGGCACGATCCGGCGTTCCGGGCGCTTCTCCTCGAGGCCGACCAGATCCATCCCGACGGCATGCCGATGGTTCGGCTGTCGTCGCTCGTGGCGCGCATGCCCCTGCGCGAGCGCGTCGCGACGACGGATCTGATCCATGACGTCGCCATGCTGGCGGAGGCCCGCGGCGTCAGCTTCTACTTCCTGGGCGGCACCGCCGAGGTCAACGCCTCCGCCGTCGAGCGGATCCGGCAGGCCTATCCCAGGCTCGTCTTCGCCGGCGCTCGCTCGGGCTACTTCGCCCCGGACGAGGAGATCGCGATCGTCGACGAGATCGCCCGTCTGCGGCCGGACATTCTGTGGATCGGCTTCGGCGTGCCGCTCGAGCAGCGTTTCGTCGCGCGCCATATCGACCGCCTGCGCGGGGTGGGCGTCATCAAGACCTCGGGCGGCCTGTTCGACTTCCTGTCGGGGCGCAATTCGCGGGCGCCGCGCTGGATGCAGGCCGCGGGGCTGGAATGGGCCTACCGCACGATGCTGGAGCCGCGCCGCCTGCTCGGCCGCTATCTCCGGACAAACCTCGTGGCGCTCTGGCAGATCCTGCGGCATTCGAAGTGACGCCCGCCGGCCATCGCGCCGCTCACCGGGCTCTCGACGGCATCAGGCGCCTCGGCGACGGGCGATGACGTCTCCGACGGCCTGCCACAGCCTGTCGAGTTCCGAGGTCAGGTCTATGGACGACGGAACGTCCGTGGTCGCGCTGAGCACGGCCTCCGCGAGCGCGCCGGCATCGGCGTCGGTTGCGACGAGGCGAACGAGGCCCCTCTCGATCAGCGCGAGATAGAGGCCGTGGTGCTGCAGCGCATCGGCAGCGGCCGGCGCGTTGACGACGACGGGTTTGCCGAACAGGGCGGCGGCGAGCACGCTGGCGCGGCGCGAGGTCAGGCCCTCGGCGAAGACGTAGCAGAAGACGTCGACCCGCTCGAAGAGCGCAAACAGCTCGGCCTCGTCGCCGACATAGCCGGTCACCAGAACGCGCTCGCCCAGACCGGCGGCCTGAACGCCCCGCCAGAACTCCGCTTCGACATCGTCGCTGCCCTTGATGAAGGAGCCGATGAAGACGGTGAAGACGTCATGGCCGCGCGCGATCAGCCGCTCGGCGACCTGCAGCACCGCCTTGGACTGCTTCTTCGGGTAGATCGAGCCGAACTGCCCGAGGATGATGCGCCGCTTGGCGCGCTCCTCGTCGAGCCGCCGGCTCGCGGCCGAGTCGCGCCGCTGCGGCGGCGCCCTGAGGTTGGGCGGTATCGGAATGACGTCGCGGTCGCCCGTCGCGACGCGCGACAGCGGGCTGTGACCGAATTCGGTGGCGATCTCCGGCGCCGAGAAGACGATCCGGCTCGCCAGCGCCATCACCGGCGCCAGCACGAGCCTGCGCTTCCAGTCGAGCGCCGCCCATTCATGCAGGACGACCAGCACCTCCCTGCGGCGCAGCCGGGCGGCGAGGGCCGTGAGCGCCGGCCAGACGAGCATCCTCTTCCAGGCGACGACCGGGAAATTCAGGACGATGCCGTCCACTGCGCGCAGCCGAGCGAGGAACCGGCCGAAGCCCTCGCCGAGGACCCAGGTCTGCGCGCTTCCGGGCAGGCGCTGAGCCAATTGCCGCGCGAACTCCTCGACCCCGCAGGTCTCCGTCGCCGCCGAGCGGAGGATGAGATAACGCTTCGACATGCTCGGAAGGGCCGTCCGGTCCGGGAAGGGTGCAACGTCAAATTAGGATTGTCGCGTTAACGGATCGCCCTGTGACGGCGTCGTGGCGCGCGCGGGGGCGAGGATTTCGCCGGCAAGGGACGGCAAATGATCGGTGAGCTTTCCGTCGTGACGCCCAGCTATCACGGCGATCTCGAGCGGTGCAGGCTGCTCTGCGACTCGATGGACCGTTTCTGCACGGGCCATGCCCGGCATTTCATCGTGGTGGACGACGCGGACCAGGCGCTATTTGCATCCTTCGTCGGGCCGAAGCGCGAGGTGATCGCGACCTCGGCGCTGCTGCCGCGCTTCTGGACGGCCGGGCACTGGCGGGGGCGGCGCTATCTCTGGTGCCCCGGCATCGGACTGCCGATCTATGGCTGGCATCTCCAACAGCTGCGCAAATTCGCGCTGACGCTGTCGCAGCCGGCCGAGCGGGTCATCTGCATCGACTCCGACATCTGTTTCTGCCGCCCGGCGGACCTGTCAGGCCTCGCCACCGCCGCCCGCGTCCCGCTCTTCACCCGCCGGCGCGCGATCACTCCCGAGCTGCCTCACCATGTCCGGTGGCGGGACAACGCGCACAAGGCGCTGGGTCTGATCACGCCGCCGCTTCCGGGGGACGACTATATCGGGCCGATGATCACCTGGGACCGCGCGACGGTGCGCGCCATGGCGGACCGGATCGAGGCGGTGAACGGCCGGCCCTGGTGGCAAGTCCTGGCCCGTCAGCGCCACTTCTCGGAGTATCTGACCTATGGCGCCGCGGTCTCGAACGACCCGGCGCTCGAAGACCGGCACGAGCGCGTCGAAACCTCGCCCTGCCTGACCTACTGGTCCGGCCCCGCGCTGGACGAAAGCGGCGTCCGGGACTTGATCGGGCAGTTGCGGCCCGACCAGTTCGCCCTGACCATCCAGTCCCATACCCAGACATCCGTGGCGACGATCCGCGCGGCGCTCCTGCCCGGTTGAGCGGGGTCTGCTAGGTCGACGAGCGGTAGGGCTTCGGCAGCAGGCCGAGGCTGGCGACGACCCGGCCGACCGGCATCAGCAGCGGATGGCTCGCCAGCAGCGGTGAGCCGGTGCGCAGGAGCACACTGACGCCGCGCAGCAGGCCGAGCCCGAGGCTGGCGGCATTCTTCGCCAGCGCGATCGGCAGCGGCTGGTGCAGCCGGTCGATCATGTAGTTGATGCTGCCGGTGCGCAGCGAGCGCTTCACCAGGAACGAAGCAGTCGTCCGCCCGCTCGCGACGAACTCGTGCGCCACCGCTTCCGCACACCACCAAGTCTCGAAGCCGGCGAGCCGGCAGCGGGTGAAGAACTCCATGTCGCCGCCGCCGAGGAAGTTGAAGCGGATGTCGAAGGGCGGCGCCGGCAACCGCTCGAAGACGCGCCGCCGGATCAGGCAGTTCCCCGAGCCGTGAAGCTGGTCGATCCGGCGCGTTTCGCCGTCGATCGAGACGAAGAGCGGGTGCCGCATCACGGCGGCATCCGGCTCGACTTCGAACCGCCGGATGACGGGACCACCCACGACATCGGCCCCGCGCTCGCGGGCGAGGCCGACCATCGCCTGCAGCCAGCCCGGCAGCGCGATCTCGTCGTCGTCGATCATCAACAGGTAGGACGCTTCGGGATAGCTCGCGAGCGCGACCTCGAAGGCCCGGTTGATCGCATGGCAATTGCCCTGTCGGTGCTCGACGACGACCGTATGGGGCAGCGCGGTCGCGCCGAGGATCTCGCTCGCCAGAGCCGCCCCGACCGGGTCGGCGCCGTCATTGTCGACGACCACGACCGCATAGCCGACATCGCACTGCTGGGCCGCAACCGAGGCCAGCGTGCGCCGCAGCCAGTCCGGCCGACGGAAGGTCGGGATGCAGATGACGGCTTCGACGGGCATGGGGCGCTGCTGACGATCGATCATGAGAACACGCTCAGGCCGCCCTGCCATCCGGATCGGGACGCGAACCGGCAGTGGGCCGGGTCCGTGCATAGGCCGACGGCTTCAAATTTCCGTAAGCGAGCATGCGCAGCCCGAAGACGGAGATCAGCATGGTGAACCAGACCGGACCGCGATTGTCGAAAAAGGGGCTCTCGAGGCAGGACAGGAACAGCATGAAGAGCCAGCAGCGCATGAACAGCCGCGCGAGATCGGGATGCTGCGCCCGCTTGAACGCCAGTCCGACATGGTGACAGGGCAGGATGACGAGCCAGAGGATCATCATGACCAGCAGGGGAAAACCCCCGCTGATGACCTGGTCGAGATAGCCGTTATGGGCATTGGCCGCCGTCACCGCCCAGCTGGTGTCGGCCTCCTCGCCATAGACGAGCGAATCCATCTGCCAGAAGCTCTGGAAGCCGTGCCCGAGCAGCGGCCGCTCCGCGATCGCGCCCAGCGCCAGCCGCCAGACCGAGGCCCTGTCCGTGAAGGTCGGGTCGATCCCCCAGGACAGCAGCAGGTCCTGCGTCTCGCGCGAGACCGCGGCCGACAGCAGCAGGTAGTTCATCGCCGCGAGGCAGGCGAGCAGGAACACGACCCGCAGCGGCCCGATCCGCTCGAACAGCCAGGCCACGGCGAGGATCGCCGGCAGCATGGCGGCGGAGGTCTTGCCTCCCGCATTCAGCAGGAACACCCCGGCGCAGCCGACGATCAGTGCTCCCTGCCAGAACGCCCGGGTCCGCATGAAGAACAGGCCGAAGAAGACCGCAAACACCATCGCGGCGGCGGCGACGTTCTTATGGCCGAAATGCCCACGCCAGGCGCCCGCGAGCTGATGTTCGAGCGCGTCGGAGCCCTGGTGGATGGCGCGCTGGGGCACGGCGAAGACCCCGAGGAATGACAGCAGAACCGCCGTGAGCACGCAGACGCCGAGCAGCCTGCCGAACTGGTCGCTGTCGCGGGGCAGCAGCAGGACGCTGCTGGCGCACAGGCACACCAGCATCGCATAGACGATCCGCCGAAACGCGGTCGCGGGGACGTCGGAAAACAGAGCGGTGAACAAGAGCCAGCAGAAGATCACCGCGAGCGGGCCGAAGGAGCGAAGCACCAGCCCACGGGCCGGGTGGTTCGCCAGCGCCAGCAAAACCAGCCCCGCCAGCCCCACGACCATGATCTGGTTCATCACGTTCGACGACGTGCCGTAGGCCGTCAGCAGGCCCGAGGCATTGGGATTGGGAAAGGGGGCGAGCCCGATCCAGAAGAAGCAGAAAACGACGACGAGCAGCAGCGACGAGACGCCGCCACCCTCTGTGCCGGCCCCGGTCCGCGACGCGACGCGCGTCTCCGTCATCCGCGGAAGCCTTCCGCCGTCACACCTGCCGCCGTCAGCCCTGCCGCCGCGCGCCGGGAGCGGGACGCGCGAGACCGATCGGCGCAAGGCGCGACACGATCCGCTCGCTCGTTGACAGCCTGTCTGCGGCCCATCGATCCCTGCCGGCGCTTTCGTCTGGCGCCGCTGTCAGGGTGGAACCGCAACGGACGCAACCGGGCTCATCAGACGCCGATGACGTTAAGTATGCCATAACGCGAGGCTGGACCCTGCCGCTTTCGCGCCGGTTTCTGTGGTATTCCGGCGGCCGGGTTGCGACGGGCCATGCCGGTTCACTCGTTGAGGAGACCACGATGCGCAGGAGGCAATTCGTCCTGGGAGGTCTGAGCGCCGGGCTGGGCGCCGGTGCGCTGCCGGCCCTGGCACGCAGCCCTGCCAAGACCGCGCCCCGTGCGGCGATCCCCTTCGGCGCGGCGATGCGCGTCGACCTGCTGCGCGACGACCCCGATTATCGCCGCGCCGTGCTCGAGCATTGCCAGGTGCTCGTCGGCGAGGGCGGCCTGAAATGGTTCGATCTGCGCCCCGCGGCGGACCGGTTCGTGTTCGACCATCCCGATCGCCTGCTCGCCTTCGCCGATGCCCATGGCATGCAGATGCGCGGCCACACGCTCGCCTGGTATGCCGGCATGCCGAAATGGACCGAGGCGATCACCACGAAACAGGCGGCGGAGCGCGCGCTCTACGAGCACATCGACACCGTCGTGGGGCGCTACAAGGGGCGCATCCCGAGCTGGGACGTCGTCAACGAGGCGATCAGCGACAATCCCGCCATCGACAAGCCGATGCGATCCTCGCTCTGGCAGGATCTGCTGGGGACGCAGCATATCGACATGGCGTTCCGCCGGACGGCGGCCGTCGACCCCAAGGTCCAGCTCGTGCTGAACGATTTCGGCTTCGAGAACCCGACTGGGCAGTGCCGGGCGAAGCGGACGGCGTTCCTGCGGCTGGTCAAGGAGTTGAAGGACCAGGGTACGCCGCTGCACGCCATCGGCCTGCAGGGCCACCTGCCCGGCGAGAAGGAGATCGACCGCGAAGGCCTCTCGCGCTTCGTCGAAGAACTGCACGGCATGGGGCTGGCGATCCTGGTGACGGAGCTCGACGTCATCGACGACAAACTGCCGCCCGAGCCCGCCATCCGCGACGAGATCGTGGCGTCGCGCGCCCAGGCCTTCCTGCAGGCGATCGGCGATGTCGTCCGCCCCGAGGCGGTGCTGACATGGGGCATCAGCGACAAGTTCACCTGGGTGCCGATCTGGTTCAGCCGCAAGGATGGCCGGCCCAACCGGCCCCTGCCCCTCGACGCCAACTATCAGCCGAAGCCGCTGATGCGGGTGATCAAGGCCTTCACCAGCGCCAAGGCCTGACGAAAGGCGGCCGCGTGCTGCGGCGCCCGGATCCGCGCTCTATTTCGGCCTCGGATAGAAGTCCCAGCAGGGCGTCAGCGCGACGACCGGGCGGTCGGCCAGCGCAGCGGCGTAGTGCCGGGCGATCGCGACGCGCGCCGGCGTCACCGGGCATTTGGGCGCGAGGATCGCATCCGTCTGCGCGAGCGCGGCCAGGACCTCGGGCGTCGGCGCCGGCAGGTTGCGGCCCGGCGTGATTCCGATCGGAACGAGGCGCGGGGCGCTACGGTCGAGCAGCGCATTGAAGGGATCGACGAAATCGAGCGTGAAGATGCCGTTCAGCCGGCGCCCTTCGCGCGCTTCCCAGTCGCGCAGGGCCAGAAGCCCCTGCCGGACCTCGAGCAGCCAGGTCGCCTGGCTGTCGATCTCGGCGAGGTAGATCGCCGAAGGCTCGAAACCCGCCTCGGCCAGGGCCCGATAGGTGCCCGCATGCGCCGGATAGAGCTCAAGCATGAAGCCGGCGCGCTCCGCCAGCCCGCGCTTCACGCTGACGCGGCCGAGCGGCCCGAGTTCCGGCGCCGGCAGCGCCACGACATCCCCCCGCGCCCCCGCGAGCGCACGCGCGCCGCGCTCGATGCC
>NZ_JAUXYO010000277.1 GCF_030694325.1 Allobosea sp.
TGGCTGATGTTCGCGCTGCTCGCCTTCGGTTCGCTGTTCGGCTTCGTGGGCCTGCTGCTGGCGGTGCCGCTGGCAGCCATCATCGGCGTGCTCTGCCGCTTCGCGCTGAGGCAGTACCTTGCCAGCAACATCTATCACGGCGGCGATGCGACCAAGGCTGCCGTCGTGCAGGCCCGCCTGGACGCCGATGCCTGAGCAGCCCGGCCGCCCGCGCCAGCTCGCGTTCGACCTGCCCGTCGACAGCCGCCACGGCGTCGAGGATTTCCTGATCGGTCCGTCCAACGAGGCGGCCTACGGATTGGTAGAGGCCTGGCCGCACTGGCCCGAGGCCTGGCTGCGGCTCATTGGCCCGGAGGGCGCCGGCAAGACGCATCTCGCCGCCATCTGGGCCAAGCGCGCCCATGCCTGGACCGTGCCGGCCGCGGAGGTGGTGGATGCGAAGGTGCCGCATCTGGTCTCCGGCGGGGCGCTGGTGGTCGAGGATTGCGACGCCGGCCTGAAGGACGAGGCGGCGCTGTTTCACCTGATGAATGCCGTCAAGGCCAGGGGAGGGCACCTCCTGTTGACGGCCCGCAGCGCACCCGACCAATGGGGGCTGCGCGTGCCGGATCTGCTGTCGCGGCTGCGACTGGCGCCGGAGGCCCGGATCGAGCCTCCCGACGATGCGCTGCTGCGCGCCGTCCTGGTCAAGCTCTTCATCGACCGCCAGCTCGTCGTCGACACCGGGATCATCGAGATGCTGGCGCTGCGGATGGAGCGGTCTTTCGCAGCGGCGCGCGCGCTCGTCGATCTGCTCGACAGGCTATCGCTCGAGCGCGGGCGCCGCGTGACACGCCCGCTCGCGACCGAGGCGCTGGAGCGCCTCTACGCCGAGGACTGAGGCCGCCTCAGCCGAGCCGGCGCGGGCCCGTCTCGACGGGGAGGGCGACGAGCCTCGCATGCATCGCCTCGACAAGCAGGTCATGGGCCCGGTTGGCGATGGCGTCGAGAGACGGCGTCTTGACGAACATCGCGGCCGCCTTGGCGTTCAGCTGCTCGCGGCTGGGCAGGACGGGCAGCTGCCAGCTCGAGGCATCCCATTGCGCCCAGGCCTCGGCGGCCTGATTCTGGATCTCCGCGAAACGATCGCCGGCGCGTTCCTGAAGTTCGGCCAGCGCCGCCCGCAACTCGGCGAGCGTCAGGCTCGGCCAATGCAGCTCGGGCAGGGCGGGTGTCGCCGCATAGGCCTCGCGGAAGGCGCTGACCACCCTGTCGACCGGGACGGAGGCCGCCAGCCGCTCGGCCGAGCGCTCGATCACCCGGGGTGGCAGCGCCTGCGAGCGCTCGATCACGGCCTGCGGCGGCTGCTTCAGGTCCCAGACCAGGCGCAGCTTCGAGAGCCCCAGGATGATGTAGTAGGTCGGGTCGATCTGCCACCAGCGGAAGCCCTGGCGGACGCTGTACTGGTAGGCGTGGTGGTTGTTGTGCCAACCTTCGCCCATAGTGATGATCGCCAGCCACCAGTTGTTGCGGCTCTCGTCGCCGGTCACATAGTCCTTGTCGCCATGCACATGGGCGAGCGAGTTGATGCAGAAGGTCGCGTGATAGACCGCAACCGTCGACCAGAAGAATCCGACGAAGAGCCCGGCCCAGCCGTCGATGAGGAAACACAGCACCGCCAGCAGCACGGCCGGCATCAGCTCGAAGCGGTGCAGCCAGCGCAGTTCGGGGAACTTCGTCAGGTCCTGAATTGTCGAATCGTCGAAGACGTGGTGGTCGCGGCTGAAGATCCAGCCGACATGCGAATAGGCGAAGGAGGTCTGCACTGGCGAGTGCACGTCGTGCTCGGTGTCGGCGTAGCGGTGGTGATGCCGGTGCTTCGAGGCCCACCAGAACACGCTCTTCTGCGCCGTCGACTGCGCCAGCAGCGCCAGCAGGAACTGGCCGATTCGGCTCGTCCTGTAGGTTCGATGCGAGAAATAGCGGTGGTAGCCGCCGGTCACCGCGAACATGCGCAGCCAGTAGAGGCCGATCGCGAGCCAGACCGAGGTTGCGGTCACCCCGCTCCAGAGGGCGCCGAAGCAGGCCAGATGCGCGAGAACGAAGGGAATGGCGGATGGATAGACGATGTCGCCATCGTCACGATGGGAAGTGCTGCTCAAAACGGCCTCGGTCGGATCCAGACGGCGCTGATCAGGCCGCCCAGGGCTAGGGAACCCCACCTCGGCACGAAACAGGAGCCGGCCGTGCCTTGCAAGAGGGCCTGGCGACGCAGGCGCATCGGCCGCTCCCCTCCAACCCCAACCGGAAATGACATGGTTGTCATCGAACCGTCACGCTACGGTGGCTCAAGACGGGCAGGGAGACGACCGTGGCCAGAGCAGCGACCGGAACGAGTGCCAAGCGCATGAACACGCAACACAGCGTCATCGAAGCCGCGCCCTCCATTGTCGCCGAGGAGCCGACGCCGCTGCGCGATTCGCCCGCCCGCTTCATGAACCGTGAGCTGTCCTGGCTCCAGTTCAACCGTCGCGTGATGGAGGAGGCCTCCAACCGCAATCACCCCCTGCTGGAGCAACTGCGCTTCCTCTCGATCTCGGCGGCCAATCTCGACGAGTTCTTCATGGTCCGCGTTTCCGGTCTGCGCGAGCAGCTCAAGGCGGGCGTCGTCACGCCCAGCCAGGACGGGCTGACGCCGGCCGCGCAACTCGCCGAACTCGGGAAGGCCGTCGCCGCGCTGACGGGCGACCAGCAGGCGCGCTGGGTCGAGCTGAAGCGGGACCTGCACGAACACCGCATCCATCTGCTCGGGCCGGCCGATATCGGCGCGGCGGAGCGGGTCTGGCTCGAGGATTACTTCCTCAACTACGTCTTCCCGGTGCTGACGCCGCTGGCGATCGATCCCGCCCACCCCTTCCCCTTCATTCCCAATCTCGGCTTCACGCTGGCGCTGGCGCTGGAGCGGGTCAGCGACGGCCGCCAGCTCGATGCGCTGATCCGCGTTCCCATCAAGATGGACCGCTTCATCGAACTGCCCGATCTGGCACGCGAGGATTTGCGGCGCTTCATCACGCTGGAGGACGCGGTCTCGCTGTTCATCGGCAAGCTCTTCCCCGGCTACGACGTCAAGGGCACCGGCTCGTTCCGGATCATCCGCGACACCGATCTCGACGTCGAGGAGGAGGCGGAGGATCTGGTCCGCGTCTTCGAGACCATGCTGAAGCTGCGCCGGCTCGGCGTCGTCATCCGGCTCGAGATCAGCACCGGGATGCCGCCGCATCTGCGCCGCCTGATCATCCGCGAACTCAAGGTCGACGAGGACGAGGTCGTCGAAGTCGAGGGCATGATCGGGCTGAGCGAACTCTCGCAGCTCGTCGGCGTCGACCGGCCGGACCTGAAGTTCAAGCCCTACAATGCCCGTTTCCCGGAGCGCATCCGCGAGCATGGCGGCGACTGCTTCGCCGCCATCCGCCAGAAGGACCTGCTCGTCCACCACCCCTATGAGAGCTTCGACGTCGTCGTCCAGTTCCTGCAGCAGGCGGCCAACGACCCCAACGTCGTCGCAATCAAGCAGACGCTCTACCGCACCTCCTCGAACTCGCCGATCGTCAAGGCGCTGACCGAGGCCGCCGAAGCCGGAAAGTCGGTCACGGCGCTGGTCGAGCTGAAGGCGCGCTTCGACGAGGAGGCGAACATCCGCTGGGCCAAGGAGATGGAGCGGGCCGGCGTGCAGGTCGTCTACGGCTTCATCGAGCTCAAGACCCACGCCAAGCTTTCCCTGGTCGTACGGCGGGAGGCCGGGCAGCTCGTCACCTACTGCCATATCGCGACGGGCAACTACCACCCGATCACCGCGCGCATCTATACGGACGTCTCCTTCTTCACCGCCGATCCGGTGATGTCGCAGGACGTGGCGCGCGTCTTCAATTTCATCACCGGTTACGCCGAGCCGGCCGAGCTGGAGAAGATGTCGGTCTCGCCGGTCGGTCTCAAGCAGCGCCTGCTCGACGACATCGCCGAGGAGATCACCCATGTGAAGGCCGGGCGGAAAGGTGCGATCTGGGGCAAATGCAACTCGCTGGTCGACCCCGAGATCATCGACGCGCTCTATGACGCCAGCCAGGCCGGGGTGGAGATCGATTTCGTCGTGCGCGGCATCTGCTGCCTGCGGCCCGGCGTACCCGGACTGTCGGAGAATATTCGCGTCAAGTCGATCATCGGGCGCTTCCTCGAACACACCCGGGTCTATGCCTTCGGTGCCGGCCATGGGCTACCCTCGGTCAAGGCGAAGCTCTACATCTCCTCGGCCGACCTGATGCCGCGCAATCTCGACCGTCGCGTCGAGGCGCTGACGCCGATTCTGAACCCGACGGTGCACCAGCAGCTGCTGGAGCAGATCATGCTGGCGAACTTCCTCGACAACGAGCAGAGCTGGACGATCTTGCCCGATGGCGGCTCCCGACGCATTGTCCCGGCGCCGAACGAAGAGTCGTTCAACGCGCATAAGTATTTCATGACGAACCCGAGTCTCTCAGGACGTGGCAAATCTCTCTCCAATTCCAGCCCTCGCTCCCTTTCGCGCCGCGGAGGACGCAAGGGCTGACGCCAGGACCGCGCCCGGGCGCCTCGGGCTGGGCGCCGGCACGCTCGCCATCGTCGACATTGGCTCGAACTCGGTCCGCCTGGTCGTCTACGAGATGGTGGCGCGGGCCCCGGCCCAGGTCTTCAACGAGAAGGAGATGGCCGGTCTCGGCCGTCAGGTCGCGACCACGGGACGCCTCGCTGCCGACGCGATCGAGAAGGCGATCGGCGCGCTGGTGCGCTTCCGCATCCTCTGCGAGGCGATGAATGTCGGCGAGATCCGCGTCATCGCCACCGCCGCCGCGCGCTATGCCAGCAACGGCCCGGACTTCATCGCCCGGGCCGAGGCTGCGATCGGCCAGCCGATCGAGCTGATCTCCGGCGACCGGGAAGCGGTGCTCTCGGGCCTGGGCGTTATCTCAGGCTTCGACAACCCTGACGGCGTTGTCGGCGATCTCGGTGGCGGCAGCCTCGAACTCATCCCTGTCTCGCGCGGCGCCGTCGGGCAGGGCGCAAGCGTCCCGCTGGGCGGGCTTGCCCTGCTTGACCGCTCCAAGAACTCGCTCAAGCTCGCCGAGAAAATCGTCAAGGACGAACTCGACAAGCTGCCGCAGATCGACGCGATGAAGGGTCGCGACTTCTATGCCGTCGGCGGCACCTGGCGCGCATTGGCCACGCTCCACCAGCACCAGGTTCGCTACCCGCTGAACGTGATGCATGGCTACACGCTGCCGGCCCGGGACGTCGCCGACTTCGTCAAGCTGGTCGAGAAGGCGGATCTGACCGGGCTGCCGGCAATCGACGCTGTGTCTTCGGCGCGGCGTCCGCTGCTCGCCTATGGCGCACTGGTCCTCGACGAACTGATCAAGCGCGGCAAGCCGCGCGCCGTCATCATCTCGGCGCAGGGCGTGCGCGAGGGACTGCTGCACGAGCAGCTGTCGGAGGAGGAGCGCGCCGCCGACCCGCTGCTGCGCGCCGCCCGCGACTACAACCATCTGCGCGCCCGCGACCCGCGCCACGCCGCCGAACTCATCGCCTGGAGCAGCGCCATGCTCGAGACGGCCGGTCTGCCCGGCGACGATCCCTCGCCGCGACTGATCGAGTCGGTCTGCCTGCTCTCGGATATCGGCTGGCGCGCCCATCCCGACTACAGGGGCGAGCAGAGCATGAACGTCATCGCCCACGCCTATTTCACCGGCATCGACCATGTCGGCCGGGCCTTCCTGGCGCTCGCGATCTTCCATCGCTATGCCGGGCTGAAATCGGATTCACCCGCCGCCAACGCGCTGAGGGCGCTGCTGCCGCCGCCCATTCTGGAGCGCGCGATCCTGCTGGCGGCGATCTTTCGCGTCGCCTATCTGCTCTCGGCCGGAATGGCGGGGCTGCTGCCGCGCATGCCCGCGACCTGCGTCGACGGACGCCTGGTGCTGCGCCTGCCGGAGGATCTAGCGCCGCTCGCCAGCGATCGCGTGATCGGCCGCCTCAAGCAGCTCGCGAAGCTGCTGGGCCGCGACTGGGAGATCGCCCGCCTCTGAACCCGGCGCCTTAGCCGACGACGACGCGACCGCGCTGGATCCGCAAGCCGAGCGTGCCGCTCTTCAGTGCCAGCGCCTTCTCGCCGAAGACGCCGCGCCGCCAGCCCTGCAGAGCGGGCACATCGGCCTCGTCGTCGGAGGCGATGGCTTCGAGGTCGTCGCTTGAGGCGATGATCTTGGGCGCCACCCGCTCGGCCTCGGCCACCGCCTTGAGCAGCACCTTGAGCAGGTCGAGCACGGCGCCGTTGCCGCCGCGGCCGCGCTCGCGCTCGAGCCGAGGCAGGGTCTTGGGATCGAGCGCGAGTCCGCGCTCGATCGCCGCCAGAACCTCGCCGCCCGAGCGCGAACGCTCGAAGCCGTTGGGCACGGAGCGCAGCTCGGCCAGCGCCTCGACCGACCTCGGCGCGCGCGCGACGATGTCCATCAGCGCGTCGTCCTTGAGCACGCGCTGGCGGGGCACGTCGCGGTGCTGCGCCTCGCGCTCGCGCCAGGCCGCCAGCTCCATCAGCACGGCCAGTTCCTTCGGCTTGCGGATGCGGCCCTTCAGGCGCTGCCAGGCGTTCTCGGGCTTCACCTCATAGGTCGCGGGCGAGTTGAGAACCGCCATCTCCTCGGCGACCCAGCCTTCGCGGCCGGTCTGATCGAGGTCGGCCTTGAGCGCGCGGTAGATGTCTCTGAGATGGGTGACGTCGGCCTCGGCATAGACGAGCTGCGCCTCGTTCAGTGGACGCCGCGACCAGTCGGTGAAGCGCGAGGACTTGTCGATGCGCGCCTTGGCGAGGTCGTTGGCGAGCTGCTCATAGCCGACCGAGTCGCCATAGCCGCAGACCATGGCCGCGACCTGCGTGTCGAAGAGCGGGGTGGGCAGCACCCGGCCGAGCATCCAGACGATCTCGAGATCCTGCCGCGCCGCATGGAAGACCTTGACCACGGCCTCGTCGACCATCAGCCCGAAGAAGGGGGCGAGGTCGAGTTCGGGCGCCAGCGGATCGACCAGCACCGCCTCGTCGGGCGAGGCGAGCTGGATCAGGCAGAGCTTGGGATAATAGGTCGTCTCCCGCAGGAACTCGGTATCGACCGTAACGAAGGGGTGGCTGGCGAGGCGCGCGCAGGCGTCGGCGAGGTCGGCCGTGGTCGTGATCAGGTTCATGCTGTCGGCTTAGCGGACGAACCGGTTGGCCGTCGAGTCCATCGCTCGGACGAGCGACCCGCGTGGTGGGTCTGCAGTCGGTTCGCTTCATCGTAAGCAGTCTTGATTCCGCCTTGGTCTACGAGTTACTTTTTTACATAGTCAGCTGGAGGGGGTGATGAAGACTGTAAAATTACGGCTAGCGGCGGTTGTTATGTCGGTCGTCTTTTGTGGACCGGCGATGTCGCAAAGTATTCCATTCAACAACAGTGTCACTCTCAAGGTTGGCCAGAGTATCTTATTAAAAGGCGTGCGAGGCGATAGTTGCGGCGATGCACCTGCGGCTTGGGGTCGAATCGCTGGTGGCCTGCCTCCCTCGACAACTGGGCGGTTTTCGGACGGCGGAGTTGGAACGGTGGAGAGCCGATTCTGCCGCGGATCGACGCCGGCGCGCGGGGTGCGCTTTACGGCCACGAAACCGGGCCAAGAGACTCTGACCATTTACCAGGACCGGATCACGATCACTGTGCAGTAGCCTTCCGGTCGAGGCGCGGATAACGATGATCGAGGCTGCGGCAGATTGAGGATTTCTGCCGCTTTGTCTTGACAAGAGCAGGAGGGGGCGAGACTGACGCGCTCAATTCCTGGCAGACGGACATCTCGATGCATCGCTACCGTTCCCACACCTGCGGCGCCCTTCGCGAGAGCGACATCGGTTCGCAGGCCCGTCTCTCCGGTTGGTGCCACCGCATCCGCGACCATGGCGGCTTGCTCTTCATCGACCTGCGCGACCATTACGGCATGACGCAGGTCGTGATCGACCCGGATTCGCCGGCCTTCGCCACCGCCGAGACGCTGCGCTCGGAATGGGTCGTGCGCATCGACGGCAAGGTCAAGGCGCGGCTCGCCGGCACCGAGAACGCCAACCTCCCGACAGGTGCCGTCGAGGTTTTCGCGACCGACATCGAGGTGCTGGGTGCGGCCGGCGAACTGCCGCTGCCGGTCTTCGGCGATCTCGAATACCCCGAGGACACGCGGCTGAAATACCGCTTCCTCGATCTGCGCCGCGAGAAGCTGCACAACAACATCATGCTGCGCACGAAAGTCATCGACTCGATGCGTCAGCGCATGAAGGTGGCCGGCTTCTCGGAATTCCAGACGCCGATCCTGACCGCCTCCTCGCCGGAGGGCGCGCGCGACTTCCTCGTGCCGAGCCGTCTGCATCCCGGCAAGTTCTACGCGCTGCCGCAGGCGCCGCAGCAGTACAAGCAGCTCCTGATGATGGCGGGCTTCGACCGCTACTTCCAGATCGCGCCCTGTTTTCGCGACGAGGACCCGCGCGCCGACCGCCTGCCGGGCGAGTTCTACCAGCTCGACGTCGAGATGAGCTTCGTCGAGCAGGAGGACGTCTTCGCCACGATGGAGCCGGTGATCGGCGGCATCTTCGAGGAGTTCGGCAACGGCAAGTCGGTGACGACGAACTGGCCGCGCATTCCCTATGCCGAGGCGATCGCGAAATACGGCTCCGACAAGCCGGATCTGCGCAACCCGCTGGTGATGCAGGACGTCTCGGAGCATTTCCGCGGCTCCGGCTTCAAGGTCTTCGCCCGCATCCTCGAGGACGAGAAGAATCGCGTCTGGGCGATTCCCGGACCGAAGGGCGGTAGCCGCGCCTTCTGCGACCGGATGAACTCCTGGGCGCAAGGGGAGGGCCAGCCGGGCCTCGGCTATCTGATGATCAAGGAGGATGGCGAAGGGCAGGGACCGATCGCCAACAACATCGGACCCGAGCGCGTCGCCGCGATCGTCGCCCAGATGGGGCTGCAGCCGGGCGACGCCTGCTTCTTCGCGGCCGGCAACCCCGACAAGTTCTATAAATTCGCCGGCGCCGCCCGCAACAAGGTCGGCCAGGAGCTCGGGCTGATCGACGAGAACGCCTTCGCCTTCGCCTGGATCGTCGATTTTCCGATGTTCGAGTACAATGAGGACGAGAAGAAGGTCGATTTCTCGCACAACCCCTTCTCGATGCCGCAGGGCGGTCTGGAGGCGCTGAAGAGCGAGGATCCGCTCTCGCTCAAGGCCTTCCAGTACGACATCGCCTGCAACGGCTTCGAGCTGGCCTCCGGCGGCATCCGCAACCACAAGCCCGAAGCGATGGTGAAGGCCTTCGAGATCGCCGGCTATGGCGAGGAGACGGTGATCGAGCGTTTTGGGGGCATGTATCGCGCCTTCCAGTACGGTGCTCCGCCCCATGGCGGCATGGCGGCGGGCGTCGACCGCATCATCATGCTGCTGGCCGGCGCCACGAACCTGCGCGAGGTCGCGCTGTTCCCGATGAACCAGCAGGCGGTCGATCTCTTGATGGGAGCGCCGGCGGAAGCTTCGCCGAAGCAGCTTCGCGAGGCGCATCTGCGCATCAACGCGCCCGAGAAGAACGGCTGATCGACATGACCGCTTCCGCTCCGGCGCGCGCGCTCGCGCTCGTCTGCCTCGCGGCGCTGCCGCTCTCGGCCTGCGTCTCCGGCCCGACCAATCCGAGCGCGTCCCGCGCCTCGGAACTGGCGAGCCTGGTCTCGCGCTCGGTCGCCTGCCGCGCCGGGGCGCCGAAGCGCAGCACGCTCGACGGCTTCATCGCGGCCGAGAAGGCCCGCGGCGCCACGCCCGAGCAGCTCGCCTCCGCACGCTCGACTTATGTCACGGTCTCGGAGGCGGAGACGATCAACCAGGGCGTCCAGCCGCGCGCCTGCGATGCCGGGGAGCGGGCGGAGGTCCGCGAGAAGATGACGCGCATCCGCGCCGGTGACTTCAGCGCCCTCTGACCTGCCGCGATCGCGCCATGAGGCTTCCCCCACGGCTCGCCGCCCTGTCGCTGGCGCTCGGTCTCTCCGCCTGCACCACGGCGGGGCCTCCGCCCGGCACGCCGGAATTTGCAGCCGCGCAGGTGTCGCGCGCCTATGATTGCGGCCTGCGGGTCGATCGCGGGCGGCTCGCCAGCCGTATGCCGCAGGACGAGCGGCGGCGCTTCGTGATGGCAAACGCCGCCTTCGCCGTGAAATCCTATAAGGCGCCCCGCGCCTGCGACGCTGCCGAGCGCGCCTCCGTGCAGCGCGACGTCGCGGCGCTGGCCCGGCGCTGAATTCGCTTGCCTCGGATCGGCCATCGCGGCCACAAGGCGCCGATGCCCGCCGGAAGCCAGATCACCGCCATCGTCGTCGCACATGACAGTGCCGAAGTGCTGCCGGCCTGCCTCTCGGCGCTGGCCGCCGAGAGCGTGCCGGCGATCGTGGTCGACAATGCCAGCACCGATGCCAGCGCCGTGATTGCGCGCGACATGGGCGCCACCGTCATCGCGAGCCCGCGCAACGAGGGCTATGGCCGCGCCAATAATCGCGGCGCCGCGGCCAGCACCACGCCCTTCGTCCTGATCATCAACCCGGACGTCGAGATCCGGCCGGGCGCCATCGCGGCCCTGCTCGAAGCCGCGGAGCGCTATCCCGACGCGGCCCTCTTCGCCCCACGCGTCGTCGAACCTTCGGGTCGCATCTTCCTGCAGCCGCGCTCGCTGCTCTCGCCGCCACATCTCAACCGCGACGGGGCAATGGTGATCCCCGAGGGCGATGCCTGCCTGCCCTTCCTTTCGGGCGCCTGCCTGCTGATCCGTCGCGACATCTTTCTGGCGCTCGGCGGCTTCGACCCGGCGATCTTCCTGTTTTACGAGGATGACGATCTCTGCCGGCGCCTGCGCGACGCCGGTCACGCACTGGTCCATGTCCACGCCGCCGAAGCCGGCCACGGGCGAGGGCGCTCGAGCACCTCTTCGGCAGCGCGCCGCTTCAAAGCGCGCTGGCACCTCGCCTGGTCGGAGGGCTATGTCGCCCGCAAATACGGGTTGCCGCCGCCGTCTCCCGCCAGGATCCTCGAAAACCTTGCCAAGGCAGCGGGTTACGGCCTGGTTCTGCAGCGCGGGAAGATGGCGGCCCATGCCGGCTCCGCAGCCGGCGCGCTCGCCTGGTTGGGCGGCCGCTCTGCGCTTGCCCGCGAAGGGCTGGAGGGATTGCGATGAGCAGGTTCCTCGGCGTTGGCGTGGCGCAGGGCCTGGCCGGCCCCCACAACAATTTCGGTCTGCTGCGGCTCGTGCTGGCGCTCGCCGTCGTCGTCTCGCACGCCTTCAGCGTCGCGACCGGCCGCGTCGAGGACGAACCCTGGGCGCAGACCACGGGCTTCACGCTCGGCGAGCATGCGGTCAACGGCTTCTTCGCGATCTCCGGATTCCTCGTGACGATGAGCTATGATCGCCGCGGCTGGCGCGACTATCTCGTCTCGCGCACGCTGCGGATTGCGCCGGGCCTGATTGCCGCGACGCTGGTGGTCGCGCTCGGCCTCGGCACGGCGATGACCCGCCTCGATCTCGGGACCTATCTCGCCGATCCGCAGCTGCGCCGCTTCATCACGGGCACGCTCACCACCTTCAAGAGCGCCTCGGCGCTGCCGGGTGTCTTCGACGAGAACCCGCTGCCCTTTCCGATGGGGACCGTCTGGACGCTGAAATACGAGACCCTTTGCTATCTCGGCGTGCTCGTCGGCGGGCTTTTGGGCCTGCTGGGCCGGCCGAAGCTGGCGCTCGCGGCCGGCGGCCTGCTGCTGGCCGCGACGCTGCTGCGCGAGATCGTCGACCCCGACGGCCGCAAGGGCGTCGAGACGGCGCTGCGCCTGCCGCTGATCTTCCTGGCCGGCGGGCTGATCTACCTGTTCCGGGCCCGTGTGCCCCTGTCGCTGCCGGGGCTGGCGCTGGGGCTCGTCGCGCTCGCCCTGCTGTCGCCGACGCCGCTGTACAAGCCCGCCCTCTATCTGGTCACCGCCTGGGGCGTGCTGGTTCTCGCGCTCGCCCCCGCGATGACCCGCCGGCGCAGCGAGCCGCCCTCCGATCTGTCCTATGGCGTCTATCTCTATGGCTGGCCGATCCAGCAGGCGAGCCACGCCCTGTTCCCCGCGGCGAGCGCCATGACGCTGTTTTGGCCGGGACTGCTCGTCACGCTCGCCATCGCCTGGCTGTCCTGGCACCTGGTCGAGAAGCCGGCGCTCGGGCTCAAGCGCCGGTTGATCGCGGGCGAGCCACCGCCGCCGCGAGATCCGCGACCCGGCCCGACATCAGGAGCGGCAGCAGCCCCGTGACCGCCTCGCGGGGCAGATCCCACCAGCGGCTGGCCATCAGATCGGCCACCTGCGCCTCGTCGAAGCGCATCCGCAGGATGCGTGCCGGATTGCCGCCGACGATCGCGTAGGGCGGCACGTCCCGGGTCACCACAGCCCGCGCCGCCACGACGGCGCCCGTGGCGATCGTCACGCCGGACAGGATCATGCTCTTCGAGCCGAGCCAGACATCATGGCCGATGGTGACGTCGCCCCGGCTCGTGTGGCTGCCGGCGATGCCGGCGGCCTC
>NZ_JAUXYO010000280.1 GCF_030694325.1 Allobosea sp.
TCCCGGCCTTTGCGATCAGGAGCTTGGTCCCTACCAGCTCGAGTGCGCTGAGCTGCGGAGGCTAGTTCCCGCACCAACTGCTCGCGCCTCGTTTCCGGGTCCGGCATTTTTGCCACGAATTCCCGCACCATCGCCTCCAGAGCCCGATCACTGCCCTTCCCGGTCCGCTCGAGTTCCTTGTAGTGAGCGAGGTACTGAGCCTGGATCTTGGCCTGGCGTTCGCGAGCTTTCGCCTCCCAGGGGCGTGAGCCGGCGACGCCGGACTTCGCCGCCCGAACGACGTCGTCCCGCGCGCCCTTGTCGGTATCAGGAACGACGCCGCGCCGTCGCAGCGCTACCACCGTCCCCTTATCGTGCTTGCGTATCTTCCCCCTTGTCCGCCGCGGCGTCGCCTCGGCCGCGACGCCGCGTACCCGAAGCTCGCCTGCGAACCGCTCGCGCCAATTCGCCAGGTCGGCCTTTCGCGGATTCAGGCGCTTCCCGTTGTAGCCCTGCGAACGAACCGTTAGATGGACATGCGGGTGCTTGTCATCGAGATGCTGGACGAAGACATAGTCGTGGTTCGGTCCAAAGGTCTCGATCGCGAACGCGCGCACGGCATCCTTCACCGCGATCGGATCGGTGCCAGGCGGCATCGACAGGATGATGTTGACCGACACGCTGCCGTCGCGCCGGCGCTTGTCGTCGAGCACGGCATCCTCGGTCCAGCGCGACTGCAGATCCTTGAGACCCTCCCTGCCGTGCATGAGCGAGCCCTGCTCGGTCTCCGCCGTCAGCTCGCCATTGCGCATGATGTATTCGAGATGGGATTTGAGATGCCCGGCGTCTTTCGTACGCCCGGTAATCTTCACCATCACCTCCGGCGCACGGCCAACGATCCGTTCGAGCCGGGCCCGCATCGCCGGCGTAACGCGCTGCGGAGCGACCGGATCGGGAATGTCGGCCTCGGACACACGAGGCCGTCGCACCGGCGTCCGCCAGACATACGAGATTGGCGGCAGGTCATCGAGTAGCTCTTGAGCGCCCTTTCCGCTCATCAACGGCCCTCCCAATAGGTGCTGGTCCGTTGCAGGACGTCCTTCAATTCGCCCTGCAAGGCCTCTAGTGCAGTGCGCGCATCATCCAGTCCGGACTTGGAGCCTCCTCCCGATCCGCCCTCACCTGCATTCGAAGCTCGGGCGATCTGATTGACGTTGCCGCCGATACGGTTGAGCTCGCGTGCGATCGACCGCAGCGCCTCGCGCTCGCCGTCCGACTGCTGCGCTGGAGCGCCCAGCCGCGACCTCACCAAGGACGTGATCCACTGCGTCCGCGTCATCCCGCGCGCCGCAGCCATCTCGCCAAGCTGACGCAGCTCGCTCTCCCTGAAGCGCACCGTCACCTTCTGCGGGGCACCGACCGCGACAGGTGCGCGCTTCGATTCCGGTACGCCGACTGCGCCCTCGAGCAACCGTCGGATCAGCGCCGACTTACCGCCCTCGGTCGCGGCCAGGGCAGCGAACTGTAGCGCCAGATCATCCGAAACCCGCAACGTCAACGTCGGCATCTGGGCGCCCCCTCATCGCGACAAGATCCATCGAAGCGCGGCAGCGCCTCTCACCGCCAAAATGGCGTAATAATTCGCTGGCGGCAAGCCTATCCTGCACTAGAACTTAATCACAAGACTTTCAACAATCCACCTCGGTTAACGTAGGGACGGCGTATGAACGCAGCCGGCAGCCCACAGCAAACCGGCGATGCTGTCGCCGGCTTAGGAAATGACACCGCCCTTGGAACGACGAAGTGTGGTTCAAACCACATGGCGGTCGAGGCGCTGGTCTCGCCGCATCAACCGATGAGAACCGCTTCGATCCGAAGCGCGGTCACGCTGGCATCCTCTTCCGAACCGTCATCGAATGCGACGCGCGCAAAACCTTGGCTGCTCGCCATAGTATCGTCGAGCACCAAAGCACCGTGCCGCTTGCCGACACGGACCCGCACGACAGCCACACCCTTTGCAGCAACACGCGATTGCGGTGCCATCGCTGCTGGAGCGCGAGCACTCCGGTCAGGTCGATGACCGGGCTCGGTGCTCTCTATGGCGCGATCCGGCTCGTCGGAGTTCGCATCGATCGATCCAGCCGGCGTGCCGGATGATCGGACCGTCGCCGCAAACTCTCTCGCCTGGGCATCGGTGAAGGCCGTGCGATCCTCGATCGCACGCTCGACATCTCTCGGCTCCTGCCGCCAGGCCTGATAAAGTTCGTAGACCGCGCGGATCGAACTCGTCGCGAGCATCTCCTGCAAGAAGGGCGGCATCTTTGGCACCGCGCCGTAGCGCGAAACCCAGTCGCGCGGTTTGCCGAGACGCCGGGCGATTTCGGTCTGCTTTTCGCCGGCCTCAAGCCGAGCCGTGATGAACCGGGCGATCTCGCTGGGCTTGAGATCGTCGCGCTGAATGTTTTCGACCATCTGAGCATAAGGGTTAGCCTCAGCGTCGTCCTGGACGAAGACGGGCGCCTCGACCAGCTCGGCGATCTTCGCCGCCCGGTAACGCCGCGCGCCCATCACGATGATGTAGCGCTCGGCCTGATCAGAGCGCTTGACCACGATCGGCTGGAGAATGCCCTCGATCCGGATCGACGCCGCAAGCTGCTGCAGTTCATCCTCCGGAAACTCGCGCCGCGGCTGATCGGGATCCTCGTCGATCAGCTCCAGCGCGATCTTGAGCGGCCGGCCATCCGACGCGTCGCCGGCAGCGACATCCGCAAGGTCCTTGAAGCTCAGATCCAGCGCCATGCCATCAACCCATCTGCTCGACGATGCGCGACAGCACGAGGCGGATTTCGCGGCCGGCCTCCTGCGCCGAGCGCTTCTTCAATGTCCAGACTGGCACGCCCTCGGCGACCGCTTCCGCATAGCCGTCGCGCGCAACAATATGGCCGGGAAAGACATATTTGCCGGCCTCGCGCAGAAGCTGATCGAGATGCGCCCGCTGGCGAGGGGACTTCGTGTTGAAGTTCGATGGCAAGAGCCCGAGGAACTTCATGTCGGAGCGGCCATAGCGCTGCTGCACGCCGATCACGGTCTGGAGCAGCCCCTTCACGCCCTTCACCGAATAGTCCTCGAGATAGATTGGCGACAGAACATGGCTGGCAGCGACCAGCGCGGCTACACTGCGCAGACCGAGCGATGGCGGCGTGTCTATGACGCAGACGTCGAATGCCGCGCTCGCTGAGCGCAGATTGTCGCGAAACTGCTGGATGCCAGCTGCATCGCCGCGATCGACATCGGTCAGAGAGCTGTCGGAAGCCGCCAGCGTGATACCGTCGGCCCCGCCGGAGAGGGTCACCCGACCAAGCCGAAACAGCTCGGCGGCGGTGACGTCGCCGCGATGCCGCTTCATCGTGTCGGTGGCGTTGCCCTGGGCGTCCGCGTCGATCATCAGCACGCGACCGCCGGTCTCGGCGAGGTGCCAGGCGAGATGCACGGCAAGCGTTGTCTTGCCGACGCCGCCTTTCTGGTTGTTGATCACGATGGTCTTCATGGCGAATGCGACATGACGCTGGTCCCGACAACTCCGATGCGGGACGCCTTCTGAAGGCCGATCGCGGCGATGACGTGACGGTGTGGTTCAAACCACACTGCGGTCGAGACGCCATGGACAACTCGCGCCTGCGCGCAGCGAAGCAAGCGCAGGCGCGGGCGACATGCGAAAAGCCGGCCCGACGCGTGTCGCGTCAGACCGGCCAGTTCGATTCGTGATGCTCAGAACGGCAGCGCTGCCAGATCCACAGCGTGGGCCGCAGCCCAGCCTTCGACCTCCGTGAAGTACACCGTCTCCACATCGCTGCGGTCCTCCTCGGTCAGGAATTCCAGTTCGCGCTTGGCATCGCGACGCTCGCGTGGCGTGAGGCAGGAATTGGCCAGCTCGGCCTTGAGTTCGGCAATCTGCTGATCGATCGGCATGGTCATGAGAACCTCCTTCGTCTCGAATGGACGAAGGCGCACCACGCGTCGGCTGAGACCGGGTCAAGGATCGGCGAAGCCGACCGCCGGAGGCGGCGCGTGGGGGAGCCGAAATGCGAAGCATTTTGGGGGTACCGCGCGTCCTTGAGGCGGGCTCCGCCGGCCGTACACTGGGCCGACCAGAGAGCCCCTCCAGTTCGCACGGGAAGCACCAGGGCGGCTGTTACGGCGCAGAGCGCGCGAGGATCGAGATGCGGTTTCAACCACCAACTGTCGAAGTGTGGTTTGAACCAAAATGCGCCCGCCCGACCGCTTCATCGAGTAAGGTGTGGTTCAAACCACATCCGAGCTTGCGCGGTGGGAAATGGCGGGATACGCGCGCCGACGCAGGCGGGTCAAAAAGGATTTGGCCCCGCCTCGCGACGGGGCCATCTTGGACTGGAGGCTCAGTCGCGGGTGGGCCGGGACCAGATGAGCTGGAGGCCGTCGCTGCCCTCGACCTCGATCAGCGTGGCGTAGATGGCCGCAGGAAAACTCGGATCATCGAGCTTGACCGAGAGATAGTCGCGCCCCTCGGTCGAGGTCTTCTGCCAGGCCGCGCCGAACTCGACATTGCCTGCGAGGATGCGGAATGCTGGTCCCTTCTCGGATGGCCGCTCGGGGCGCACCATCTTGGCTTTGACGTTGAGGTTGAGGGTCTTGATCGTGCCGTTGAAGCCGTCGCCGTTCGAGGTGAAGCTACCGATGATCGCCATTGTGGAGTTCCTTCTGCTTGTTCGAGACCTTGCGCCCATCGCGGCCTCGATGGCAGTCGAAAGACCGGAGGCGATCGACCTGCACCCTAGCGGGGCCGAAACGCAGTGAAGGACGGACGGGTGCGGCTTTCTTGTTCCGCGAGGAATGGGACCGCAGGGCCCAGGGGAAGAAAGTCGCGGACGGCCGTTGCAGGTGTGAGAGCGAGACGGCGCGTCAGCGACGACGGCCTTCGGTCAGACATGCCCATCGAGGACGCAGTGGACGCAAGCCCGGGAAAACAGCCGGGGAACGGATGGCGGTAAGCCTTTTCGCTGGTTCCGAATTGGCTCCTGCATCATAGAACTCGACCACTCATGCAGCCTCCGCGATCAAGCCGGTCTGCGGCTGAAGCCCATGGAGATAGGCGGCGGCCCGCTGTGCATGCGCGGCGGCTGCAAAGATGAAGCGCTTGTCGCTGGACAGAACCGCGAGCCAGGAGGCGAGATAGCTGGCGTGATCTGGACGCGGCTCCAGCTCCGGTACGATGCCAAGATCGGCGCAGAGGAAGCAGCTTCCAAGTTCCGCGATCAGCTCCTCGCGCGCCCTTTCACTTCGGTCCTTGCCGTAGCGGCTGAGATCGCGGTTCACGCGATGCGGGGCTGCTGTCCAATGGGTCGCCTCATGGCTGAGCGTCGCGACATAAGACGCTCCATCGCGAAACGTCGCGAAGGGCGGCATCTGGATGTGGTCCGTCGCCGGAGAGTAGTAGGCGCGGTCGCCGCCATGTCGGAGGACGGCGCCGGTCGCGGCGAAGAAGCGATCAGCGTGATCGATCCGCTCGATCGGATCGCAAGCCGGTTCGGAGTTGCGATAGTTGGCGGGCAGGCCGTCGATCTGCTCGGCGTTGAAGACCGTGTATGATTTGAGGAACGGGACCTCGCGATCGATCATGTCGCCGGCGGCATCGGTTTCGGTTTTCTTGAAGCGGCTGGCGAAGACAACCATCGATCCGGTCTCGCCTTTGCGGACCGCGCCGCCGAGTTCGAGCGCCTGCTTGAATGTCATCCAGACCGGGGAGGAAAAGCCCTGCGCCGCAGCCTCAGACCAGAGCAAGAGCACGTTCATCCCGCTATAGGGCAACCCGTTATGCCGCAGCGGCCGTGTCACGCTTCCGTTGCCACTGCCTGAACGCCACGGCTGCATCCAGGGACGCACGCCCTTTTCCAGTTCGGCGACGATCCTGTCGGTGATCCGCGCATAGATGTCCGCGCGCGGTTTCTCTTCTGACTTGCTCATGATCCAGCCTCCTTGTGGAGGTCGCGTCGATCGCGACCCCGTCACGGAGGTCGAAAAGCCGAGAGTCCAGGCGACGACTGCACCCGGAGGGCTGGAACGAAGTGGAAGACGGCAAAGCCGTTGCAGCCGATGCCGTCCCGGCTAAGACCGTGGATCGGGACGGGTCGCGATCGAATGGCCGGCCAACCGCTCGCAATCCAATCTACTTCCAGGGGCTGGCGCTGGAGCCCGACAGCCGCTATCTTCTGACTATCTGACTAGATCTATCTCATGGTGAAAAGAGCTGCGCGAATGGCCAAGGCACTGCCCCAGGGTCGATGGAAGCTCGAAGATGCAAAAGCGCGCTTCAGCGAAGTTGTGCGTCACGCCCGCACTGATGGTCCTCAGCGCGTCAGCGTACGCGGACATGACGCAGTTGTGGTCATGAGCGTCGAGGAGTTCGATCGCCTGGTTCCGCAGATACCGCAGGCGCCCTTCGTCGAATTCATGGAGAGCCTGCATCTGGACGGGCTCGACTTAGCCCGCGAACCGGATTTCGGACGGGACGTCGAACTTTGAAAGGCTGGCTTCTCGACACCAACGTCGTCGCCGCGCTGATCAATCCCAATGGTGCGCCGTCGGTCAAGGAATGGGCGCGCGACCAGCCCGAGAACAGCTTCTACATCAGCATCCTGACGCTGGCCGAATACGACAAGGGGATCCACAATCTGAGCGCCGATCATCCCGACCGGCCTAGATACAAGGCCGCCCGCGACGCCCTGGCGCAACGATTCCAGGATCGGATGCTCGGCGTCAGCAACCCGGTCGTGCTGGCATGGGGGCGGATGTCGGGAGAGATCAGGCGGGCAAGCGGACATCCGCCGCCGGTGATCGACACGATGCTGGCGGCGACCGCGATCGAGCACGAGCTCTATCTCGTGACACGCAACACCAAGGATGTCGGCGCGACCGGCGCGGTGGTTTTCGATCCTTGGAACGATGATCCGGAACGGTTTCCGCTTCGGCCTGCCGGAAAAAGAGCGCGATGAGCGATGGCCGGCCGCAATGGCCAATGTGATAGTGAGCGGGACTGGCGCCCCGCTCACGCCGGCTCAGCCGAACGCCGCCATCTGAACTGCGGCCGCCTTGCGGTCGACGGATGGACTTGTGGTCTCGGCGGCTCGCTCGAAAGGCTTCCACCGTTCGCCGATGACCTGCTCGTATGCCGCGACAGCACCCTCGGCCGCCATCAGCAGTGCGTGGGCCTGGACGCCCATGTCGGCCGCGAATTCTCGTTTGCGCTGCGCTGGACCGTCGAAGCCGACCGGGCCATCGACATCCTCGTCGCGAGCATCGCAGGCCGATTTGGCCGTGGCGTCGCGCGCCTCGGTGACCGCGCGGGAATAAAACTGCCCGGCGCCATGGGCCGAACCGACATAGGCGCCGACGATGCGCTGCAGGTGGATCTGCATCGCCCGTTCGCCGAGCCCGTCCTGCAGGCTGGCTGCCGTTTCCACGATCAGACGCTCGTGCAGATCGCGAATACCGTCGCCGTCGAGGACCGGGAGCCCGAAACTCTCAGCAATGAGGAGCGCCTGCTGCTGCTCGGGGCAGGCGAGCCGGGTCATTTCGATGGTCGTGCCCTTGCGGAGCGGAATGACGCGGGCGGTCTGTCGGGGCGATTGTGCGGTCTTGGCCATGAGGTGTTCCTTTTTTCGGTTGCGCCCTCGGAGCCGGACCGGCGCTTGGCCGTCGTCCCCTCGGGTGCGGTCGACCCGAACCGTCGAAAGCCCTGGCGCTTCACAGGTCCGGCCTATGCCAGGCGAGCGGACGGCGCTTGCGGCCAAGCAGGGCGTAAGCCCTCGCGAAAGACGCGAGCGCCGTCTGCGAGATCGGCGAAGGCCGGCCGCCACGCGGCGCGGCACGCGGCCTTGAAGCGCCTGGCCGACGGTTTAGACCGCAGCAAACCCGGGAGGACGAGGGCCAGCGCAGCCTCGCCTCAGCGACGCTACCGAACAGACACTCGGGGCCTCGCAGCAGCCATGCGCCGCCGATCGCCTCGGATCTGACGGACCTGCCACGCTTACGACCCGCATCGCCCGGTCATGCCGCGCGCGAAAAGCGCAATCTGCTGACGCTCGTGATGGGCGGCGATGGCCCGGTCCTGCCGCGCGAGTTTGCGCGACATTGCATCGATCTCCGGCTGACGCTCGGCTGTCAGCGCGGCAAGGGTCGAGCGGTAGCGTTCCAGCACCATGCAAACGTCGGGCGATCTTCCTCGCCGATCGACATGGCGCTTGCGCTGCTGTGGGACCAGCGCAGCCGCCCGACGCGCAATCTGCCGGTCAATCAATTCGAGCTGGCGTTGGACCTGCCGGCGCGCTTCCTCCATGCGAGTAAGCTGCGCGAACGTCTCAGGCGCGATCATCACGACGTCCCTCGCTGCCAGCCGATGACGCTGGAAGGCCCGGCATAGACAGCGTGACGGGATGGATCGATGACGAAGCCGAGCCGGCCGACCGTGTACTCGTCGGCCGGAACGAGAAAGCGGCGCTCTTCGGTCCCGGCGCCGCGCCGGCCGCCTGGCGTGGCGACGCATTCAACAAACCCCTTGTGATGTTCGGACGCGACGGCCGAGACCACGATCCAGTCGCCGGCATGCGCTTCGTGGAAAGCCCGCCGGTCCTTCTCATAGGATTCACCCGGTCCCAGCACGACGCCGAAGATCGCCTCCCACGCATCGGGCCAACTATCCTTAACCGACCGCTCGGCGCAGCGCCGCTCGAAGCCTGTGAAGAGGTCGGGGAAGGTGATGGCGACGATCGCCCAGGCGCAGTCCTCCTCGTACCAGCCGACTTCCGCGCGCAACAGCGCATGAACCTTTCGATTGCGCTCGGCCGAGAGCTTGAAGCCGCCATGTCGGGCGGTGGAATGCGATTCGACGCCCTCGGCGTAGACCGTCGCGCCCTGGGAGACGCCCCATGGCGTCCGCGACCTGCTGCGAATCTCCGTTCGACCAAGAGCCCGCTTCTCGCGAAGATGCTCAGCATGCTCCAGAACCTTGGCGCGAAACGCGGCCTCATTCCCCAGGCTGCCGGAATGGCCGAAAAGGTCGGATCGACGCCATTCGGCGAGTGGGCGCGCAATCCGCCAGCCCGTCGCGAGATAATGACCGCCGTCGTGCGCCGGCAGCATGGCGAAGCCGGCGTCGACCACCCGGGCGACCGGAAAGCCTTCTGTCGAATGGCCAAACTCGGTCTCCGGGGTTTCAGGCATTGCAGCGGTAGCGTCGCAAGCGAGGACATCGGTCATGCCGCCCTCCCCTCGACGACCGCGGCGCCAACCTCGTCTGCCGTGACCTCCTGAAGCGCGGCGCGCGGATAGCCATGACGAGAGAGCCATTCCTTCGCCGCCGCGAGGTTTGACGCGAGATGGACAAGCTCGGCATCCTCGCCGGCCCGGTCGAACACGCGCACCGACCCGATCGCCGGGCGCTCGACCACGCTGAAGTGCAGGCTCGAGTCCAGCGAGAAGGTGCGATGGACCCGAATCGCGCCACGCCCCCAGTGCCGATATCGGCCTCATGCAAAGTGAAGCTGGCGGACAGGCTGAGATTGCCCGAGCTTCTGCCGGGCTGCTTCCGGATCAGGCGGCCCTTGCCGTTGCTGGTCAGCCAGGCCGCGAGTTTCCTAGTGAAGCGCTCTGGCGGCCGCGGCGTTCCGTCGGACCATGCAATGGTCGAGCCGATGGGTGCATGATCGTAGATTGCGTGCGCGGACATGTTTGTCCTCCGTGATGGCGTTGCGTGGAAACAAAACCGCCGCCGGCACGAGGCCCGGCGGCGGGATATCGATCGGACATGGGTGAGGAGGTCGGGGTTATTCCGCCGCGACGCGGTAGGCCTCGTCGATCGCCTCGGGGTCGACGTCGTCGAGTGCAGCGGCATCGCAGGACCCGATATTAGCATCGTCCGCCGTGACGTCGGCGTCGTCATCCGCGCCGATCGAGCTCTTGGAGCGCCAGGTCGCGACCTCAGCCGCCGTCGGCGCGAACGCCGCCGACGGATGGACGAACCGCTGCTCCGTCAAATGTTCGACGAGAGCTGCACGCGTATCCTTCACCCGGGCGCGGGGCAGGACGGGCGTATCCTTGCAGGAGCGCTCCAGCGCCTGGCGCGACAGGCAGGACAGGAACTCCTCCGTACCCATGGTCGGCAGGAACCCGTCCGCACCGATCGCGTCGCCGGCAAGGCGCGCGACGATGCCGCTATTGGTCCGGTTCTCTCGGGCCGAGAGGACGTCGATCAGAGCCGAGCGCGCTGCGACCCGCAGCGTGTCCCGGTCGAAGGTGAGCTTGCCGTCGGCATCGACGAGTTGCACGGCATGACGCTCCATCCGGGCAAACCCGTTGAAGCCGTCGGACGCGCCGGACTGGACCGAGATGTTGCGACCGGCGAACGCGAGCACGAGCAGCGCCATCAGCGTGTCGTCCTCGATCGGCGCCCGCGCCAGCGCCTCATGCAGCGCATCGGTTCGCAGGTCGCCGATCATCTCGACGCCCTTGCGCGTCACGTCGGGTCGCGGCCTGGCCATCACGATCGTGTCGTCGCCGCCCTCCGCGTCGTCGGCGCCCTTGACCTTCTTCGGCTCCGGCAGGCGGAAGTGAGCCGTCTGCACCTTGCCCTCGCGGTCGAGATACATAGCCGTCCGATCGCTTTTGCCCGGCTTTCCGTAGACACGTTCGGCCTTGGGCGGCAGCACGACCTGGCCAAAATTGTTGACGTCGGTGATGACGCCGCGCTTGGGCAGGTGGTCGGTCATCCATTCCTGCTGCGCGCCGAGAAACCCCTCGACATTGGTGGTGTAGCGGCTGTCCTCGTCGGCCGGCGCAAACAGATCCTCGACCCAGGAAATGCCATAGGCTTGGGCCAGATCGTCGCCAAAACTCGCGTCGCGCGCGTACATGCGCTTCTTCGAGAGAGCGTTGGCCACGCTCCACCATGATACCTGCGGGTCGCCCTTCTTCGGCTTCTGCGCCTTCCAGACCTCGCGCTGCTCGTCCAGGTTCGCCGCCGCGATCGCGCGAAGCTGCTGCTCATTGGGCATGTCGCCCTTGGCCATGTGATCGAGCATCGCAGGCAGCACATTCGCCAGCAGCCTGAGTTTCTTGATCTGGCGCACCGGCAGTGCGAGCGCGATGCCGATCGCCTCTTCCGTCCAGCCGAGCGCGACGAGCCGCTCGATCGCCCGCCACTGATCGACCGGGTTCAACGGCTCGCGGGCGATGTTCTCGACCATGCTGCGCATCGCGCCATTGTCGTTGGCGGCATCGACGACCATGACGTCGATTTCGTCGAGCCCAGCCGCGATCGCCTGCTTCACGCGGCGATGCCCGGAATCGATGATGTAGCCATTGCCGCCATCGGTCTCCGGCGCGATCATCGGCGGTTGGACGAGGCCGACCGTTTTGATCGTCGCCAGCAGCAATGCGTCGGCCTGCGGGGTGGATTTCGTCTGGCGCGCGCGATCGGGGTTCTCCTTCAGCGCGCGCGGATCGACTTTCATGAGATGCATGGGGAAAGCTCCTTCAGAGGGTGCGGGACACGGCCTCGACCTGTCCGGTTCAGTCTTCTTCCCGAAGACCCCTCCCAGGCCGCGGAGCGGACAGGTCGGTGCAACTGCGGCCAAGCATCTCGGTCCGGATGGCCAAGCAGGGCAAAGCCCTGCGCGGGACAACGGACCGGGATCGCGACGGCGGCGGTTGAGCGTCAGTGTCACCGGAATGGCCGGTCGGCGAGCAAGGTTCATTTTTCTCTCGCCCCGCTTTCCGCCATTCTGCTCAGATCAAGCTGCGACCGCCGGCATCGCATCAGGTCCGTCCGTATCGCTCGCCAGCGCTGTCTCGATCTCGACCAACTGTCGGCGTTTCTCCGCCAGCTCCTCGCCGAAGGCGCACGTGCCATCCTCGCGCGACCGATACGACGCGAGCCGGCGCTGGGCCTCAGCGAGACGCTGACGATACCGCTCCCGCTCGCCCTCAAGATCCCCGAGTGCGTGTTCGAGCCGCGACACCGCGCCAAGCGGCGTCACGGTGACCGGCAGATCGATCTCGTGCTCAGCGCCGGTACGAAGCAACATCGTCTCATAGCGATAGCCATCGCGGCCCCCGCGCTCACCGCTGAACTCCAGGTCAAACCCGCCGATCATGGCGATCACCACCTCCCCCTCATGCCGCATCTGCACGAGGGTCAGGATTTCCTTGAGCAAGGCGCGGCCGGCCTCCTTGCGCTCCACATAAGCCTTCCCCGTCACGGTCATCACAAAGGCGTCGCCGGCGGTCGGGACGCGGCGCTCGATGTCGCTTCCGATCTCGTCGATTCGACGGGTCGAGACTGCGATATCCCGTTCGGCATCGCGGCGCTGGCGGCGCACGGCGAACTGATCGTCCTGATGGGCGGCGCGCAGGCGCTCGAGCCGGGCGATCTCGGCCTCCAACCCGGCCTTCTGCATCAACCGCTGATCGCCCGACGCGATCGCCTTTGCCATGGCGAACTGATTGGCCTGGCCCTCGCCCATATCCTCGAGCCGGCGGATCGAGGTGTCGCCCGAGAGCGCGGCTGCGATGAAGCGGGCCTTTCGCTCGTTGTTCTGCCACATCGTCGCGTCGAGCGAGCCTTGCGTCGCGTAGGCGAAGATGTCGATCTCGTCGTGCTGGTTGCCCTGCCGCACGATCCGGCCTTCCCGCTGCTCGATTTGCGAGGGCAGCCAGGGCACGTCGAGATGATGCAGGGCCTTCAACCTGAGCTGCGCGTTGACGCCGGTGCCCATCGTTTCTGACGAACCGATCAGAAAGCGCACCTTGCCGGCACGGACATCGCCGAACAGCCGCTGCTTCGCCTCCGACTTCTTGAAATCCTGCATGAAGGCGATCTCGGAGGCCGGCACGCCGCGCCGGGCCAACTCGTCGCGGATCCAGCGATAGGCCGAGAAGCCCCGGCTCTTTTCGACGCTGATCGTGCCGAGATCGGAGAAGATCATCTGCGCCGCGCCGCACGCCTCATAGGGTTTGCCGTCGGGCCGGACGTAAGCCGCTTCAGTCGTCTCCCGCCAGATGCGCAGGGCGTTCTCGATCAGCAGATTGAGCTTGTTCTCCGGCTCGTTGTCGTTGTCGGGATCGACAAGGCGAAGGTCGATCGCGGCATGGCGCCCGTCGGTGATGACCGATAGCAGGATGTCGTCGCCGGGCTCCGGCGGCCGGTCGCGCACCTCGATCGCCTTGATGCGCTCGTCGAGCAGGCGCTGGTAGGATTTGAAGGCCGATGTCGGTTTGGCGGTCAGAATCTGACGGCGGCCGGTCGAGATCGCCGGCACCTTCACATAGCGCCGCAAATCATCGGGCAGCACGACATCCGCGAAGGAGCGGAACATGGCGATCAGCTCGGGGACGTTGACGAAGCTGGCGAAACGCGAGACCGGCTTGTATTTTCCCGAGGGCTGCAGCTCGAGTTCTGTCGTGGTGTCGCCGAAGGTCGAGGCCCAGGCGTCGAACTCGTGCAGCCCGCGCTGCCGCAGCGCGGCATGGTCCATCAGGCGCTGCACCGAAAACATCTCGCCGAGCGTGTTGGTGATGGGCGTGCCCGACGCCAGCACGAGCGCCCTGCCCGGGTTCTTCGTCTCAACGAAGCGGGACTTCACATAGAGGTCCCAAGCGCGCAGCGAGCCGTTGGGATCGACGCCCTTCAGCGTCGACATGTTGGTGGCGAAGGAGAGCTTTCGGAACTCCTGCGCCTCGTCGACGATGATCTGATCGATACCGAGCTCGGAGATGGTCAGGAGATCGTCCTTGCGGGTCGAGAGCGCCTCCAGCCGCTCCTTCAATCCCTCCTTCAGGCGCTCGAGGCGCTTGCGCGAGACGCGGTCGTCGGTCTCGACCTTGGTCAGCAGGTGTTCATAGAGTTCAAGCTCATCCTGGATCATCTGTTGCTCGAAAGCGGACGGCACGTCGATGAAGCGGAACGCCGAATGGGTGATGATGATCGCGTCCCAGGTCGCGGTCGCAGCACGCGATAGAAAGCGGTGGCGTTTCTCCTTTTTAAAATTGTTCTCGTCGGCGACGAGGATGCGGGCGTTCGGGTAGAGCGCCAAAAACTCCCGCGCGACCTGCGCCAGGCAATGGCCGGGCACAACCAGCATGGCCTTGGCGATCAGCCCAAGCCGACGCTGCTCCATCACGGCGGCAGCAAAGGTCATGGTCTTTCCGGCGCCCACCGCGTGGGCGAGATAGGTCGCGCCAGCGGCGATGATCCGCCAGATGCCGCGCTTCTGATGGGGGTAGAGGGTGAAAGCGCCGCTCGCGCCGGGCAGGTTCAGATGCGAGCCATCGAAGGCGCGCGGCGCGATATTGTTGAAGCGGTCATTGTAGACTCGTGCCAGCCGGTCGGTGCGGTCCGGATCGGACCAGACCCAGTTCTGGAACGCGGTCCTGATCTTCTGGAGCTTTTCCTTGGCGGCCTCGGTATCGACGACGTTGAGCACGCGCCGCTCGCTGCGGCCCTCCTTCACCGTGTCGAAGATTTGAGGGATGCGGCTGTTCAGCGCGTCGGTCAGCAGCTCGCCGGCATGGCGACGGCGCGTGCCCCAGTCTGACGTTCCCGCCGCCAGCCAGCCGAGCTGCCGCGCATCCACCGTCCATGACGCCAGCTCCGGCATGTGGCGGATCGTGATCTCCGCGCCCATCGTCTCCTTGATGAAGGCGACGACATCGGACGCTGGGATCCAGGGCGCGCCGAGGCGCGCGGTGATGTCGGACGGCCCGAGATCGGCCGGCTGGACCGCGGCCAGCGCCCGGACATTGCGCTCGAATGCGGGGTCGAGCTCTGCTGCAGTTTCGGCAACCTTCAGCTTGTCGCGCACCGGCCCCGACAGATAGGCGTCGGCCATCTGCCAGGCGCCGTCGGCCGGGTTCTGGAAGATCGCGTCGCCCAGCTCGACGATGACCTCGGCGACATCCCGATGCAGCAGCTCGGCGATGTGCTCCAGATCTACCCGACCGCGCTCGTTCAGGACGACGGCAAGGGCGTCCGTGGCGCAGGTGATGACGGCTGCCGCAGGCGGCGCGATGACGCGCTCGCTGAACAGCGGTCCCGGTTTGGCCGAGTCGGTGTCGAGGTCGTAGTCCTCGATCGAGGCGACCAGCCAGCAATCGGGATCGTCGAGAAAAGGCTGCAAATTCGGCCGACGGTGGGATTCGCGAACCTCGCCGGTCGTCTCGTCCTCCGAGATCGAGACCGTCGTGTGATTGATCGGGCCAAAGTCCCGCAAAAAGCTCGACCAAGCGATGCGCATGCGAACCTGCGCGTCCTTCCAGGGCCGGTCCTGCTCCTGGCAGGTGAGGACCTCGCGCACGGCGTCGCGGATCGGGATCAGCTTCTGGATGATCCGGACGTGCTTTTCCGGGACGCCCTCGGCGCTCCGCCCTTTTCGAACCTTCACTGCGACCGGCTGGCCGTCAACGAGCTGCATCAGCCC
>NZ_JAUXYO010000281.1 GCF_030694325.1 Allobosea sp.
TCCCGCCGAAGCGGATGAGATCGCGCGGGGCGAGCCTGTCGGAGAACACGCCGGCCGGGAGCGAAACCAGCAGCCAGGCCGCCGATTGGGCCGCGACCAGCAGGCCGATGAGGCGCGGGCTGGCGCCACCTTGTGTTGCCGCCAGCGTGATCGTGTCGAGCGCCAGCCGGTCGGCGAACTGGGCCATGGTGCCGGCAAGCAGCAGGATCGGGAAGGCGGTGGGCGTCACGGGGGAACTCCTGCCGAAAAGGTCGGCAGGTGATGTCAGCCAGTGGCGGCTCGTCCCACCCGTTTCCTGTCGAGGCCGCTGTCAGGCCACCATCGGCGGCACAGCGAGGTGGTGCTCCGTCGCCTGCTGGAAGGCAAAGCCGATGCGCAGCGCCATCGCCTCCTGATAGCTCAGGCAGGAGATCTGCAGCGAGAGCGGCAGGCCCGACGCGGTGAAGCCGTTGGGCAGCGACAAACCGCACATCTCCATGACATTGCCGAAACGCGTGAAGCGCGACGGCATGACATCCTGATCGACCGCAGCGAGCGGGATCGCCGGGGTGGCGGTGCTCGGGGTCAGCAGCGCGTCGATATCGGCCATCGCCGCGGCCAGGTCGCGCTTGGCCTGGGCCTGGAAGGCTTTCGTGGCGAGATAGTCCTGCGCCGTCAGCCCCGCTCCGGCGAGAAAGCGGGCGCGCACCGCCGGATCGAGCGGCAGGGCCGCATCCTGCGCTATGGCACCGCCGTTGAAGAAGGCCTCGGCCATGACGATGCCGCTCGTCATGGTGAAGTGCTCGAGCGGCCAGGGCAGGTCGATGTCGACAATCTCGGCGCCGAGGCTGGCCAGCGTCGTCAGCGAGCGATCATAGGCGGCGAGCACCTCCGCGTCGCAACCGGCGCGGTCGCGCTGCGGCATGCGGGCGAGGCGCAGGCCGCGCACGCCGCGCCTGAGCGTCGGCATCGGGCTCTCGGGGATGACGCCGCGGGTGTTGGGGTCGGCGACGTCCGGCCCCTGCAGAATGTCATAGAGCAGCGCGCAATCCTCGACGCTGCGCGCCATCGGGCCGGGCGTGTCGAGCGACGCGGAGAGCGGAATGATGCCAGCGACCGGGATGCGCCCGATCGTGACCTTCAGCCCGGTCAGGCCGCAGAAAGCCGCCGGAAGCCTGACCGAGCCGCCCGTGTCGGTGCCGATCGCCCAGGGGGCGAGCCGCGCTGCGACGGCGACGCCGGAGCCGCTGGAGGAGCCACCCGGCGTGTGCGGCACGGCCTCGTCCCAGGGGTTCCAGGGCGTGCCCATATGTTCGTTGGTGCCCCAGCCGCCATAGGCGAACTCGACGGTGTGAGTCTTGCCGAGCACGATCATGCCCTGCGCGAACATCCGCTTCGCGATGGTCGCTGTCACGGTCGAGCGGCGCCCGCGCCAATGGGCCGAGCCGCCCGTGGTGATGCGCCCCTCGAGGTCGATCAGATCCTTCAGCGCGACGGGCACACCATGCAGGGGCCCCACGGCATGGCCGGCGCGGATCGCCCTCTCCGCCGCCTCCGCCGCCAGCCGCGCATCCTCGGCATAGACGTCGACGAAGGCGTGCAGCTTGGGGTCGAGCCGCGCGATCCGGGCCAGCAGCGCCTCGACAACGTCGACAGGCGAGAGCCGCCGCGCCGCGATCTCCCGCGCCAGGACATGGGCCGGCCAAAAAGTCGGGTCCGTGCTGCTGCGGGAGGTGCCATCCATGAGCATCACTGCAGGCTGATGCGGGTCAGATCGATGAACCAGGATTGCGGGGAGACAAAGCCCTGGACCTTTTTCGACATGGCGCGCGGGTTGAGATCGTGGACAACGTACAGCCAGGGCGGGTCGTCCACCAACCGCTCATGCGCGAGCGCGGTCTGCTCCTGGATGACGCGGGGATCGCTCGCCGCCGCGAGCCTGGCGAGCGCCGCCTCGAAGGCGGCATCCTGCCATTGCGGGAAGTTGAAGCCGTTGGGCGGGGCGCTTGCGGCGCCGAAATAGCGCGCCATCACGCTCGGATCGGTCGAGGGGCCCGCAATGTTCAGCGCAAGCGCGCCGCCCAGCGAGGGTTGGTCCGGCTGGGCTCGCATGCTGTTGAGCAGCACCTGCCATTCCGAGACGTTGAACTCGATCCCGATGCCGCAGGCCTCCTTCATGCTGGCCTGGAGGAACTCGTTCATCGGCAGCGGCGCCATCTGGCCGGAGCCGGAGGTCGAAATCATGACCTTGAAGCTCAGCGGCTTCTGCGGGCCGAAACCCGCCTCGGCTAGCAGCGCCTTGGCCTTAGCGGGGTCGAAACGGTAGCGGTGGGCGGGCTTGCCGAAGGCGGCGTCGCTCGCCTTGAGCCAGCCTGTCGCCGGCTCGGCCGTGCCATTGAGCAGGGCGACGATGCCGTCCCGGTCGACGCAGTAATTCAGGGCCTGGCGGACGCGGACATCCTTGAGCGGACTGTCGGTCGCACCGATGTTGAACAGCCAGGGCCAGACATGCGGGTAGGAGCCCGTCGTGATGACGAAACCGGCCTGCCGCAGCGACGGAATGCCGTCGGTCGGCGGGGCCTCGATCCAGTCCACCTGCCCGGTCCGCAGCGCGGCGAGGCGCGCATTCGCTTCGGGAATCGGCAGCAGCACGACCCTGTCGAGCTTTGCCTTGCCGGCGGCGTCCCAGTAGCCATCATGGCGCACCAGTTCGATGCGCTCGCGTGGGACCACGCTGGCGATCTTGAACGGGCCGGTGCCGGCGGAGGGCAGCAGCGCCGTCCTGGCCCAGTCGCGCCCGGCGGTCTCGAAGGAGGCGGGCGAGCTCAGTAGGGCCAGCGAGACCATGTAGGGGAAGTAGGAGGCGGCTGTACGCGTGGTGATCGCCACGGTGGAGGCGTCGATCTTGCGGTAGCCGGTCATGATCGGCGCCCGCGCCCGCACGATCGCGGCGGCCGGCGCCTCGAACTGGGGCGCATCCTTGTTGAAATAGCGCTCGAAATTCCAGATCACCGCATCGGCATCGAAGGGCGTGCCGTCATGGAAGGTGACGCCGCGGCGCAGATGGAAGATCCAGGTCTTGGGGTCGTCGGGCGCCTGCTCCCAGCGCTCGGCCAGCCCGGGCCGCAGCGGCGCGAGGCGATCCGTGGTCGTCAGATCCCACAGAACGAGACTTTCGAAGACGGGATAGCCGAGGAAGCGCATGCCCTCGAAGCCGTTATTGGGCAGGCCCGTCGCGGTGGGGATGTCGGAGGCGGTCATGGCGATCCGCAGCGTGCCCTGGGCCCCCGCAGGCACGGCCAGACCGGCCGAAATCAGGCCAGCCATCACAGCCAGCTTGATCGCGCCGCTGACGCGACGTGCAACCCGTTTCGCATCATTCCGCCGCATCGCTTCCCCCCGGACCCCGCGTGCTCCGGCTGCCGTTGGAGCAAGTTGCAGGCCACCGCACAAGCCGATTCGCGGTGCCGGATGCGGCCGAAGGCAGGCTGTCCATAACCTTATGGTAAAGGAATGCTCTACGCGCCGGGATCTCGGCGATGGCAGGACCTTGGCGATCGCGGGATCTGGGCGATGGCAGGACCTCGGCGATCGACGGCATGAGCGGGCGCGCGCCTGCTCCGCGACCTTGCCGCCCTTGTGCCACCCCGGCGGGATGCGATAGACCCGGCGTGTGACCCAGCGCCCTCACACGCCGATCCTCGACCGCGTCGCCACGCCCGAGGACCTCCGCAAGCTCCCCGATGCCGATCTTCGCCAGCTCGCCGAAGAGCTGCGGCAGGAGACGATCAGTGCCGTCTCGGTGACGGGTGGCCATCTCGGGGCCGGCCTCGGCGTGGTCGAACTGACGGTGGCGTTGCACCATGTCTTCGACACGCCGCGCGACCGGCTGATCTGGGATGTCGGCCACCAAGCCTATCCGCACAAGATCCTGACCGGGCGGCGAGACCGCATCCGCACGCTGCGCCAGCCCGGCGGGCTCTCCGGCTTCACCCGCCGGTCCGAGAGCGAATACGACCCGTTCGGAGCCGCGCATTCCTCGACCTCGATCTCGGCCGGCCTCGGCATGGCGGTCGCCCGCGACCTTTCCCGCGGCAGCAACAATGTCGTGGCCGTGATCGGTGACGGGGCGATGTCGGCCGGCATGGCTTATGAGGCGATGAACAACGCCGGCGCGCTCGGCTCGCGCCTCGTCGTCATCCTCAACGACAATGACATGTCGATCGCCCCGCCCGTCGGTGCGATGTCGGCCTATCTCGCCCGCCTCGTCTCGGGGCGGACCTATCGTTCGCTGCGCGAGATCGGCAAGCACCTGGCCGAGCGGCTGCCGCGCTTCTTCCACGAGAAGGCCAAGCGCACGGAGGAGTTCGCCCGGGGATTCTTCACCGGCGGCACGCTGTTCGAGGAACTGGGCTTCTACTATGTCGGCCCGATCGACGGCCATAATCTCGACCATCTGCTGCCGGTGCTGCGCAATGTGCGCGACTCGCAGACGGGTCCGATCCTCGTCCATGTCGTGACCCAGAAGGGCAAGGGCTACGCCCCCGCCGAGGCCAGCGCCGACAAATATCACGGCGTGGTCAAGTTCGATCCGGTCACCGGCCAGCAGGCCAAGGCGCCCGCCAACGCACCCAGCTACACAGCCGTCTTCGGCAATGCGCTGATCAAGGCTGCGCGTGAGGACGAGAAGATCGTCGCCGTGACGGCGGCGATGCCGTCCGGCACCGGCATCGACGCCTTCGGCAAGGAGTTCCCGGCGCGCACCTTCGATGTCGGCATCGCCGAGCAGCATGCGGTGACCTTCGCCGCAGGGCTCGCGACGGAGGGCTACAAGCCCTTCTGCGCGATCTATTCCACCTTCCTGCAGCGCGCCTACGACCAAGTCGTGCACGACGTCGCCATCCAGAGACTGCCGGTGCGCTTCGCGCTGGACCGCGCCGGACTGGTGGGCGCCGACGGCGCGACCCATGCGGGGGCCTTCGACATCGCCTATCTCGCCTGCCTACCGGAGATGGTCGTCATGGCCGCGGCCGACGAGGCGGAGCTGACCCATATGGTCGCGACCGCCGCCGCCTTCGACGAGGGGCCGATCGCCTTCCGCTATCCGCGCGGCGAGGGCGTGGGGGTCGACATCCCCGATATCGGCGTGCCGCTCGAGATCGGCCGCGGGCGCGTCATGCGCGAAGGTTCTCAGGTCGCGCTGCTCTCGCTCGGGACGCGTCTCGCCGAGTGCCTGCTGGCCGCCGAGCAACTCGGCCAGCGCGGGCTTTCGACGACGGTCGCCGATGCGCGCTTCGCCAAGCCGCTCGACGAGGCGCTGATCCTGCGGCTCGCCCGCGAACACGAGATCCTCGTGACCGTCGAGGAAGGCTCCGTCGGCGGCTTCGGCGCGCATGTGCTGCATCTGCTCGCACGCAGCGGCGCGCTCGACCGCGGCCTCAAGGTGCGGACGCTGACCTTGCCGGACCTCTATCAGGAGCACGACAAGCCCGAGGCGATGTATGCCGCCGCCGGTCTCGACGCGGCCGGCATCGTCCGCACGGTCGAGGGCGCGCTCGGGGTGCCGAGCGCGATCAGGCGGGCCTGAGCCTCCCCGAAAGGGTGCTGCATGAAGCTCCGCGCCGACCAGTTGCTCGTCGAACACGGGCTGTGCGAGAGCCGCGCTCGCGCCCAGGCCGCCATCGCGGCCGGCCTCGTGATCGCCGATGGTCATCCTGTCCGCAAAGCGTCCCAGATGCTCGCGCAGACGGCTGTGTTGAGCGCGCAGGCGCCGCATCCTTACGTCTCGCGAGGCGGGCTGAAGCTCGCCGAGGCGCTGGATCTCTTCGGCTACGACCCTGCCGGACGTATCTGCCTCGATGTCGGCGCCTCGACCGGAGGCTTCACCGACCTCCTGCTGAAGCGCGGTGCGCGACATGTCGTCTCCGTCGATGTCGGGCGGGACCAGTTGCATGCCTCGCTGCGGGGCGATCCGCGCGTCACGAGCCTGGAAGCCTGCGACATCCGAAGCCTGACGACGGCCGACCTTCCCGAAGCGCCGACGCTCGCTGCGATCGATGTCAGCTTCATCTCGCTGCGGCTGGTTCTGCCCGCTGTCGCGGCGCTACTGGCACCGAGCGCGCAGATCGCGGCGCTGATCAAACCGCAGTTCGAGGCGGGGCGCGCGGCCCTGAAGAAGGGCATCGTGCGCGACGAGGCCATCCACGATGCGGTCTGCGCCGATGTGGCGATCCTGTTCGGCGAGCTCGGCTTTACGGTGCGGGCGCCTATCCCCTCCCCGATCGAGGGTGGCGACGGCAACCGGGAATTCCTGATCGGCGGTGAGCGCGCCGGCTGATCAGACCCGAAACAGGGCGTCGACCTCGGCCTGCAGCACGCGGCTCTCGACCGCAGCGATGTCGATCGTGCCGTTGGCGTTGATGAAATGGGTGGCGCGGCCGATCTGCCGCCGCAACGCATCGCCGGCCACCTCGGCGATGGTTGCCGCATCGAGCCCTTCCTGCCGGTCGGCCAGCAGCGCGGTCGCCGTCGTCACAAGTCGCGTCATCGCCAGGCAGAGATTCTCGAACCCCTCTCGGCGCGCGGGCGCAAGGGCGTCATAGGCTGCCAGCGCCGACGGCGCACAGCGCAGGGGCGAGGTCGCGAAATGGCCGCAATAGCTGACCGCGCGCCAGGCCTGGAGGTCCGGCAGAATGTCGGGATCGTCGGCCGCCATCCCGATCAGCATGAGGGCTTCGGCGTAACGATTGAGAAAGTCGGTCGAGAGGCGCGGCCCCCCGGGTGCTTCGCCGCCCCCGCCATCGCCTCCACCAGCCAGCGCCTTGATCGCGGAGACGGTCATCATGAACCCCAAACCGCCGGGACTATGCTGCGCCAAACCCAAACAAAGTATTGATCGCGCCGGCCGGGAGGGCCACATCGGAGGCATGTGCGGTCGCTATGCCATCACCCTGCCGCCGACGGCGATGCGCTCGCTGTTCGGCTATCCCGAGCAGCCGAACTTTCCACCGCGCTACAACATCGCGCCGACGCAGCCGGTGCCTGTCGTGCGTCAGCACGAGGGCAACAGCCAGTTCATGCTGATGCGCTGGGGCTTCATTCCCGGCTGGGTCAAGGACCCCAAGGACTTCCCGCTCGTGATCAACATTCGCAGCGAGAGCGCCGCGACCAAGCCCTCCTTCCGCGCGGTGCTGACACGGCGTCGCTGCCTGATGCCCGCCGACGGCTTCTACGAATGGCACCGCCTAGGCCAGGGCCGGCAGGCGGAAAACAGGGCCTATCTGTTCCGGCGGCCCGACCGCGGGCTCTTTGCCTTCGCGGCGCTGTGGGAGACCTGGCATTCGCAGGACGGTTCGGAGATCGACACCGTCGCGCTCGTCAACGGCCCCGCAAACGGGTTGATGTCAGCGATCCATGATCGCTGCCCGGTGATCCTCGCTCCGCGCGATTTCGACGCCTGGCTCGATCCTGCGACAGAGGCCCAGACCTACAGCGCGCTGCTGCGGCCGCCGCCCGAGGATCTGCTGGACATGGTGCGGATCGGCAGCGCCGTGAACAAGGTCGCGAATGACGGGCCGGAGGTGCAGGCGCCGTTCGATCCGGCAGTGGAGCCGGCGGCCATGGCGCCGACCGTCACCGCCCGGGCCAAACCGGCGGCGCGAGCCCGCGACGACGGTCAGGGCAGCCTGTTCTGACGCAGGCTGCCGGCTCCAACAGTCGGGGCGCTTTCCCGCCCGAACTGTTGGAACTCACATCGCCAGCACAGCGCCGGGGTTGAGGATGCCGTGGGGGTCGAGCGTCGCCTTCAGCGTCTTCATCAGGGCGAGTTCGACCGGGTCCTTGACGCCGGGCAGGAGGTCGCGCTTGAGGCGGCCGATGCCATGCTCGGCCGAGATCGAGCCGTGCATCTCGCTGACGATGGCGTGGACGGCCGTGTTCATCTCTTCCCAGCGCGCGATGAAGCCGGCCTTGTCGGCGCCCACAGGCTGGCTGACGTTGAAGTGGATGTTGCCGTCGCCCATATGGCCGAAGGGCAGCGGGCGGCAGCCCGGCACCATCGCCGTGACCGCTTGCGAGGCGCGGGCGATGAAGCCCGGCACCGCATGCAGCGGCACCGAGACGTCGTGCTTGATCGAGCCGCCCTCATAGGCCTGCACCTCGGAGAGCATCTCGCGCAGCTTCCAGAAATCGGCGCGCTGGGCGAGTGAGCCGGCGAGCGCGGCGTCGGTGACCAGCCCGTTCTCCAGCGCCTCGCCGAGGAAGGCCTCCACCGCCTCGTCGAGCCCGCTCGCCGATTGAGCCGAGACCTCCATCAGCACATACCAGGGCGAGGGCGCCGAGAGCGGATCGCGCGCGCCGGCGGCATGGCGCAGGACGAAATCGACGCCGAGCCGCGACATCAGTTCGAAGGTGGTGAGCGTGCCGCCGGCGCCGGCCTTGGCCGCGTTGAGCAGCGAAAGCGCCGCGTCAGGGTCGGGCACGGCGAGAAAGGCGGTGGCGCGCGCCGCGGGCTGCGGAAACAGCTTCAGCACGGCGGCGGTGATGATGCCGAGCGTGCCCTCGGCGCCGATGAAGAGGTTCTTCAGATCATAGCCGGTGTTGTCCTTGCGGAGCTGGCGCAGGCCGTTCCAGATCCGCCCGTCGGCGAGGACGACCTCGAGGCCCATGCAGAGCTCGCGGGCATTGCCATAGGCGAGCACGGCGGTGCCGCCGGCATTGGTCGAGAGGTTGCCGCCGATCGTGCAGGAGCCTTCCGAGGCGAGCGAGAGCGGGAAAAGGCGCCCGGCCGCCTCCCCCGCTTCCTGCGCCTTCTGCAGCGTCAGGCCCGCTTCCACCGTCATCGTATCGCTGTCGGTGTCGATGCTGCGGATGCGGTCCATGCGCTGCAGCGAGAGCACGATTTCGCGGCCCTCGGCGATCGGGATCTGGCCGCCGACCAGACCGGTGTTGCCGCCCTGCGGCACGAGGCGCGTGCCGGTGCGGGCGGCGAGCTTCACGAGTTCGGCCACCTCCTGGGTCGAGCCCGGCCGCACGATCGCCTGTGCCTTGCCGCGGAACAGATCCCGCCATTCCTTGAGATAAGGCACCATCGCGTCGGCATCGGTGACGATGTTCTTCGCGCCGACGATCGCGGCCATGTCGTCGAGGATGGATGCGCTCACGGATGCCTCCGGGTCTCAGCTCTTCTTGGCGCGCCGGAACACGCCGACGAGCTCGATATGGGCGGAATAGCGGAACTGGTCGACCGGCGTCACACCCTCCAGCGCATATCCGCCCGCGATCAGGATCGCGGCGTCGCGCGCGAAGCTGCCGGCGTCGCAGGAGACGTAGATCACGGTCGGGGTCTTCGCCGCCGCCAGCCGCCGCGCTTGGGCCTCGGCGCCGGCGCGCGGCGGGTCGAGGATGACGGCGTCGAAGCCGTTCAACTCGTGCTCCAGCAGCGGGCGGCGGAAGAGGTCGCGCACTTCGCTCGCGATCGGCTTCAGACCCTGTGTCGTACTCGCGGCGCGGGTGAGAGCCAGGATCGCGGCCTTGTCGCTTTCGACGGCCAGCACCTGCGTGCGCTCGGCGAGGCGGAACGAAATCGGCCCGCAGCCGGCGAAGAGATCGGCGACGCGCTTGGCCTTGGCGGGCAATGCAGCGAGCACCAGGGCGCCGATCGCCTCCTCGCCCGCCATTGTGGCCTGGAGGAAGCCGCCGGGTGCCGGTGCGACCATCGCCTTGCCCATGCGCTGCTGCGGCGGGCGGCGCTCGACGACGATCTCGCCATGCATGGAGAGCCGCGCCAGATCGAGCCGCTCGGCGGCTTCCGTCAGGGAGAGCCGGAGCTTCTCGCCGGCTGGGCCATGGCCACGAATGTCGATGTCGAGCCCGGCCTCGGAGGCGGTGATCTGGATGTCGAGCGGCTTGTTCGAGCCGCCGAGCCGGTTGGCGACGAGCTGGGCCGCGGCCGGGGCGCGCGCCAGCCCCGGCGCCAGCACCGGGCAAGCCGGCACGGCAACGAGATCATGGCTGCGCGCGACCATGAAGCCGACGAGCATGCCGGGGCCTTCGCGCCTTGCATGGAAGGTGACGCGGCGACGGCCGGCACCATGCGCGTCGACGATGTCCGCGATGGGCGCGGCGATGCCCGCCCGCTCCAGCGTGGTCTCGACCTGCCGCCGCTTCCAGGTGCAGTACAGGCTTTCCGACATGTGCTGGGCGGCGCAGCCGCCGCAGCGGGTGAAGAGCGGGCAGATCGGCGCGATGCGCGATTCGGCGGGTGTGATGATCTCGGCGAGCTGGGCGCGGTCGCCGTCGCGCACCGCGCGCACCGTCTCGCCGGGCAGGGCATAGGGCACGAAGACATCGCCAGAGGAGGTCCGCGCGATGCCGTCACCGCGCAAGCCCAGGCGGTCGACGGAGAGGATCTCGTTCATCGCGAGCGTCATCGGGGGCAAGATATTCTCCGGCGTCGGCCGTCGCCGATCGCCCTGTTTCGTTCGGGGGCCTTAGCGGTGCGAGGCTGTCGACCCGTCCGCCGCTTTCGCCTATCAGGTTGGGAGCAAACAGGGAAATCCGGATATGGCGAGCCGCGACGGCGTCATCGAAGCGATCGGCAACACGCCTCTGATCAGGCTGAAGCGGGCCTCGGAGCAGACCGGCTGCACCATCCTCGGCAAGGCCGAGTTCATGAATCCCGGCCAGTCGGTCAAGGACCGCGCGGCGCTCGCCATCATCCGCGATGCCGAGGCGAAGGGGCTGCTGCGGCCCGGCGGGGTGGTCGTGGAGGGCACGGCCGGCAACACCGGCATCGGCATCGCGCTCGTCGGCAACGCGCTGGGCTACCGCTCCGTGATCGTGATCCCGGAGACGCAGAGCCAGGAGAAGAAGGACATGCTACGGCTGGCCGGCGCGACGCTGGTCGAGGTTCCGGCGGTCGGCTACGTCAACCCCAACAACTACGTGAAGGTCTCGGGCCGGCTGGCCGCGGAACTCGCGAAAACTGAGGCCAACGGCGCGATCTGGGCCAACCAGTTCGACAACATCGCCAATCGCCAGGGCCATATCGAGACGACCGGCCCCGAGATCTGGGCACAGACCGAGGGCAAGGTCGATGGCTTCATCTGCGCGGTCGGCACCGGCGGCACGCTGGCGGGCACCGGCATCGCGCTGAAGCGCTTCAACCCGAAGATCACCATCGGTCTGGCCGATCCGATGGGCGCGGCGCTGCATGCCTTCTACACGACCGGCGAACTGAAGTCGGAAGGCTCCTCGATCACCGAGGGCATCGGCCAGGGCCGCATCACCGCCAATCTGGTCGATGCGCCGATCGACGTCTCCTTCCAGATTCCCGACACGGAGGCGATCCCGATCGTCTTCGACCTGCTCGAGCATGAAGGGCTGTGCCTGGGTGGCTCGTCGGGCGTCAATGTCGCGGGCGCGATCCGGCTCGCCCGGCAACTCGGCCCCGGCCACACCATCGTGACGATCCTGTGCGACTACGGCACGCGCTATCAGTCGAAGCTGTTCAACCCGGAGTTCCTGCGCTCCAAGGGCCTGCCGGTGCCGGGCTGGCTGGAGCGGGACGCCGGCGCGCTGAAGGAGACGGTTGCGCGTGTGATGGCTTGAGCCGGCGATGCCGCTCGATCCCGCCTCGCCGCTCGCACGCCTGCTCGACGCGCCGCTGCGGCCCGGGCGGATCGTCTGGATCGGCCTGCGCCCGGCGCGTCGGGCGCCCCTCTTGGTGGTTGAATCCGCGCGGCTCGATCCGGCCCAGGGGCTGATCGGCGACCATTACAGCAGCCGCACCGGCGGCGCCCGCCACGTCACGCTCATCCAGGCCGAGCATCTGGCCGCCATCGCCTCGCATCTCGGCCGCGATGCCCTCCCGCCCGAATGTCTCCGGCGCAACATCGTCGTCGCGGGGATCAACCTCGCGGCCCTCAAGGGCCGCCGTTTCAGGCTCGGCACGGTGCTGCTGGAGGCGACCGGCGAGTGCCACCCGTGCTCGCGGATGGAGGAGATTCTGGGCTCCGGCGGCTACAACGCGGTCCGGGGCCATGGCGGCATCACGGCGCGGGTGATCGCGGATGGCGAGGTCGTTGTCGGCGACGCAGTGGAGCGCCTGCCAGCGTCATGAAGCGGGAACGATACCGCCGTCAGCGATGATACATCCGCCCCGGAAGGGCCGGACGCTCAGGGCCGGCCGGCGGCGCGAAGATCGCGACTGCCTTCGGATGGACCTTGAACAGAGCCGGCGTCGCCGTGACGATCTCGCCATCCGCATTGATCGGCATGGCTTTTCGCGTCTCGATCGTGAACTCGGTGCATTTGGCGGTACGCACCTCCTGCCAGGCGCCATGGGTGCCCGAGCGGAAGGAGCGCAACATCAGGGCGAGCTTCCAGACGTTCTTGAGTTCGAGGCTGTAGAGATCGAGCGAGCCGTCGTCGATCTCGGCATCCTGCTCGATCACGTTGCCGCCGCCGTAATGGCGCCCGTTACCGATCGCGATCTGGTAGGTCTCGACCCGGGTCGCACGCCCCTTCTCGAGGATCGTCGCGCCGAAGACCGACGCCCGCGTGAGCACCTTCAACGCCGCCAGGGCGTATCCGACGCGGCCGAAACGCTTCTTGAGTTCGGGATCGAGTCCCTGAGCCAGTTCGCTGCTCAGCCCGATGCTCGCGACGTTGAAGAAGGCGTGGCCGTTGACGGTGCCGACATCGACGAGCCGGGTCGCGCCGGCGGCGATGATGCCCGCCGCCTCGGCCGGCTCCGACGGCAGGTCGAGCGTCCGGGCCAGATCGTTGGCCGTCCCCATCGGAATGATGCCGAGCGGCAGGCCGCTCTCCATTACGGCGAGCGCCGAGGACGAGACGGACCCGTCGCCGCCGCAGACGATCACCAGATCCGCCGTCTCCCGCAGCCGCACGACGTCGCGCGCGATCTCGGGCAGGTGCTCGAAGGTCTCGATGGTGGTCGTGATTCCGCCCTCGTCCAGCCGCTGCAGCACGGGATCGATGGATTCCGCGCCGCGTCGCGACTTCGGATTGCGCAGCAGCAGGGCCCGACGTTTGGTGGTTTCGGTCATTCCTGTCGCTCGCCCTGTTCGCTCAGCCTGGCCGGGTTGCGGAAGTGGGCGGGCGGCAGCGGATTTTCAACCGGCACGGCACCGCCCCAGGCCGGC
>NZ_JAUXYO010000292.1 GCF_030694325.1 Allobosea sp.
GCCGGCCGACTACGCCGCGTTCTGGGCAGGCGTCGTGGAAGACGTCGTGGCGGGGCGCGTCATTCTCTTTGTCGCCCGATCGGCCGGAGAGATCGTCGGCACGGCCCAACTGCAACTCGTCGGCAAACCAAACCAGCCGCATCGCGCCGAAATCGCCAAGGTGCTGGTGCATTCGCGCGCGCGGCGGCGCGGTCTCGGCGCGGCCCTGATGCAGGCGGCGGAGGCGGCCGCGCGACAGGCGAAACGCGACCTGCTGGTGCTGGACACCGACGAGAACGGCGACGCGCGCCGGCTCTATACCAAACTTGGCTGGACCGAACTCGGCACGATCCCGCGCTACGCGCTGATGCCGGATGGAAGCGACTGCGGCTCGACCTTCTTCTACAAGGATCTGCGCTGAGGCGGCTTCAGCCTTCGGAGGGCTTGCGGAAATAGGGCTCGACCTCGCCCTTGAGCTTGACCGTCATCGGATTGCCGAAGCGGTCCTTGGCGTTGCCGGCGGTCAGGCGCACCCAGCCTTCGCTGACGCAGTATTCCTCGACATTGGTCTTCTCGACGCCCTTGAAGCGGACGCCGATGTCCCGCGACAACAGTTCCTCGTCATAGAAGGGGCTGTTGGGGTTGGAAGAGAGCCGGTCGGGCAGCGTGTCGGTCATGGGCGGACCCCTCGGGAATCGCGTGTCGGATGGCGGCCGGGCCGCGTTGGCGCACAGGTAGCGCGATCCGGCAGCGATGCCAAATCGCGGGGTTTCAGCGGCCGCCGGCCTGTTCGATCATGCGTGCGATCGTCTGCTGGCCCCGCTGGCGGGCATGGGCGAGAGGCGTCACGCCGTCCTTGTCGGCGAGGCTGGGGTTGGCCCCGGCGTCGAGAACCAGCCGCGCGACCTGCTGGTGGCGAGGGCCACCATCGCCAAGGATCACGATCTCCAGCAGGCAGGTCCAGCCGAGATCGTTGATGTGATCGAGGTCGATCCCGCTGGTCAGCAGGAGCTTGACCGCCTCGACATGGGCGCGCTCGCAGGCGGGGATCAGCGCATTGCCGCCATAGCGGTTGCGGATCGACAGGTCGGGCTTGCGCGGCAGCATCGCGGCGATGATTTCGGCCCGGCCCAGGGCTCCCGCGAGCAGCCAGGGCGTGTCGCGGTTGGCGGCGCGGGTATTGGGACTCGCGCCGGCCTCGAGCAGGGTCTTCGCGACGGACACATGGTCGCCGGCGACCGCGCGCAGCAACGCGGACCGCCCTTGCGCATCCTGTGCTTCCAGCGGAGCGCCGGATTGGATCAGGCGCGCGACCTCGTCGACGCGGCCCGCGGCCGCAGCCTCGATCAGGGTGGCGCCAGCGGCCAGGGCGGGACTGCACGTCATCATCAACCCCAGGGCGAAGCCGCACCAAGAGCGGATCGGCCTCACCGCGCCCCGTCCAGCAGGCGGCCGACCACCTTGGCGGTGTAGTCGACCATCGGCACGATGCGGGCATAGTTCAGCCGCGTCGGGCCGATGATACCGACGACGCCGACGATGCGCTGCTCGGCATCGCGGAAGGGGGCGGCGACCATCGAAGAGCCGGACATCGAGAACAGCTTGTTCTCGGAGCCGATGAAGATGCGCACGCCGTCGCCGGCCTCGGCCCGCGCCAGCAGGTCGATGACGTCGGTCTGGGTCTCGAGATCGCCGAAGAGCAGGCGGATGCGCTCGAGATCCTCCTGCGCCTTGAGGTCCTCCAGCAGATTGGCCTGGCCGCGCACGATGAGGTGGCGGTCGGAACTCGGGCCCGAGGAGGTGGCGATGCCGCTTTCGACCAACCGCGCGGTCAGCGAGTCGAGTTCGCGCTCCATCTGCTCGCGATGCTGGGCAATCTCGGCGCGCAACTCGCCCAGCGTCTTGCCGAGGATGCGGGCGTTGAGGAAGTTGGCGGCCTCCGTCAGCGCGGAGGCCGGCAGGCCGGGCGGCAGGCTCAGGAGCCGGTTCTCGACCGTGCCGTCATCGGCGACGAGCACGACGAGCGCGCGCGTCGGGTCGAGCCGGACGAACTCGATATGCTTCAACCGGGCATTGGCCTTGGTCGTGACGACGACGCCCGCCCCGCGCGACAGGCCCGAGAGCAGGGCCGAGGCCTCGGTCAGCGTGCCGTCGAGCGTGCGGCCGGTGGCGGCGGCCTTCATCTGCGCCTCGATGCGGGTGCGCTCTTCGGCGGTGAGGTTGCCGACCTCCATCATCGCATCGACGAAGAAGCGCAGGCCCCTCTCCGTCGGGAGACGGCCCGCGGAGGTGTGGGGGGCGTAGATGAGCCCCGCCAATTCGAGATCGGTCATGACGTTGCGCACCGTCGCCGGCGATAGCGCCATCGGGAGCAGGCGGGCGATGTTGCGCGAGCCGACCGGCTCGCCGGTGGCGAGATAGCCGTCGACGATCTGGCGGAAGATCTCGCGCGAGCGCTGATCGGTCTCGATCAGTCCGCTAGCGGTGTCGGGACGCGGCGTATGGGCGCTCATCTGCAGCGAAACGGCTTTCTCGACATGGGCTTATTGTTGATCCGCAGCGGCGCCCGATCAAGCGAAAACGCATGCGACCCCGGTCCGCCTTGCCGCACCCGCGGCGACCGCCTACAAGCCGCCAACCCCGAACAATCAGGAAATCGCCATGCGACCCTCAAAACGCGCCGCAGACGAAATGCGCAAGGTCACGCTCGAACGCGGCGTGGTGCGCTATGCGGAAGGCTCCTGCATGGTCTCCTTCGGCGAGACGAGGGTGCTCTGCGCCGCGACCGTCGAGGAGAAGGGTCCGCCCTGGCTGCGCGGTACCGGCAAGGGCTGGGTCACCGCCGAATATGCGATGCTGCCGCGCGCCACGCATGAGCGCAACCGCCGCGAGGTCACCTCCGGCAAGCCGTCCGGCCGCACGCAGGAGATCCAGCGGCTGGTCGGGCGCTCGCTTCGCGCCGTGGTCGATCTGACCGCGATCGGCGAGCGCCAGATCGTCGTCGACTGCGACGTGCTCCAGGCCGATGGCGGCACACGCACGGCCTCGATCACCGGCGCCTGGGTGGCGCTGCACGACGCGCTGAAGTGGATGGAGGCGCGCTCGATGCTGAAGGGCGCCAACCCGCTGAAGGACCATGTCGCGGCGATTTCCTGCGGCATCGTCGCCGGCAATCCGGTGCTCGACCTCGATTACGTCGAGGATTCCGGCGCGCAGACCGACGCCAATTTCGTCATCACCGGCTCCGGCGGCCTCGTCGAGGTGCAGGGCACGGCCGAGGGCGCACCTTTCTCCGAGGAGGAGCTGATGGCGCTGATGCGCCTCGCCAAGGGCGGGGTGAGCAAGCTGGTGGCGCTGCAGAAGGCGGCGGTGGCCTGAACAGCCGCCGTCATTCCGGGGCTTCGCGCAGCGAAGAGCCCGGAATCCATGACCACCGTCTCCTCCGGATATAGCGAAGACCTTTGAACGAGCTGGCCATGTGTTCGATCTATAACGACCTGTGTTCATGGATTCCGGGCTCGCTCCTGCGGAGCGCCCCGGAATGACGGCACAACACCGCCTCCTCACCGGCAAAGTCGTGATCGCGACCCACAACAAGGGCAAGCTCGTCGAGATGCGCGAGCTGATGGCGCCCTTCGGGATCGAGTTGGTCTCGGCCGGCGAACTCGGCCTGCCCGAGCCCGACGAGACCGGCTACATGTTCTCCGAGAACGCCGCCATCAAGGCGCAGGCGGCGGCGAAAGCCTCCGGCCTGCCGGCGCTGGCCGACGATTCCGGCCTCTGCGTCGATGCTCTGGACGGCGCGCCGGGGCTGTTCTCGGCCAACTGGGCCGGCCCGGGCAAGGACTTCAAGCCGGCGATGGCGCGCGTTCTCGCCGAGATGGCCAAGCGTGGCGCGACCGCGCCGGACCAGCGCAAGGCGCATTTCGTCTCGGCTCTGGTGATCGCCTGGCCGGACGGCCATGAGGAGCTGTTCGAGGGGCGCGTCCATGGCCGCATCGTCGATGCCCCGCGCGGGACGGGCGGCTTCGGCTACAACCCGATCTTCCAGCCCGACGGCTACGACGTGACCTTCGCGGAGATGACGAGCACCGTGAAAAGCGGCGCGGACGACGCGCTCTCCCACCGGGCGCGCGCCTTCAAGCAATTGGCGGCCGCCTGCCTCAGGGCTCCCGCGTGAGCGGCGCGGCCGCCCTCGCGCCGACCTCCCCGATCCTGCATCCGACCGCGGATGCGGGCTTTGCCGTCTATGTGCATTGGCCCTTCTGCCTGGCCAAATGCCCCTATTGCGACTTCAACTCGCATGTCCGGCTGCAGCCGCCCGACCAGGCGCGCTATGTCTCAGCCTTCCGGCGCGAGATCGCCCATCGGGCCGCGCTGGCGCCGGGGCGGACCGTCACCTCGATCTTCTTCGGGGGCGGCACGCCCTCGCTGATGGAAGGCCGCACCGTCGGCGCGATTCTCGACGCGATCGGCGAGGCCTGGGCGATCGACCCGCATTGCGAGGTCTCGCTCGAGGCCAACCCGACCAGCGTCGAGGCCGGCCGCTTCGCCGATTTCCGCGCCGCCGGCGTCAACCGGGTGTCGCTCGGCGTGCAGGCGCTCAACGATGCCGATCTCAAGGCGCTCGGGCGGATGCACTCGACGCGCGAGGCGCTGGATGCGGTCGCGATCGCCCGCAAGTATTTCGAGCGCTACTCCTTCGACCTGATCTATGCCCGCTCGCCGCATCAGACGCCGGCTTTGTGGCGGGCGGAGCTGGAACTGGCGATCAGCCATGCCGCCGAGCATCTGTCGCTTTACCAGCTCACCATCGAGCCCGACACGATGTTCGAGCGGCTGTTCAAGGCCGGCAAGCTCGCCGTGCCGGACCATGAGGCGGGCGCCGCGCTCTACGAGATCACGCAGGAGATCACGGCCAGGCACGGCCTGCCGGTCTACGAGATCTCCAACCATGCCCGCCCCGGCGCGGAGTGCCGACACAACCTCGTCTACTGGCGCTATGGCGAATATGCCGGCATCGGCCCCGGCGCCCATGGCCGGCTGGTGACGAGCGAGGGCCGGATGGCCCATTCGACCGAAAAGCGGCCCGAGGCCTGGCTGGAGCGCGTCGAGGCGGAGGGCCGGGCGCTGGTCGAGAACGAGCGGCTATCCACCGAGGCGCAGGGCGACGAATATCTGCTGATGGGGCTGCGGCTGGTCGAGGGCATAGACCCGGCCGTGTTCAAGGCTTTGTCGGGCCGCGCGCTGAACGAGCGCCGGGTGACCAGCCTCGTGCTCGACCGGCTGCTCGTCCGCAAGCCCGGCGGCAAGCTCGCCTGCACGGCCGAGGGTGCGCTGGTGCTGGACGCGGTGGTGGCCGATCTGGCGGCGTAAAGCGTAAAGCCTCGCTTTACGACGCGAGGCTAGGCTGCTATATCGTCCGGCAATGCGAATCCGGAATGTCAGGCACAGGGGCTTGCGCCGGCTGGTCGAGGCGGACGATGCGTCGGGCCTTCAGCCGCAGGTCGTCGACAAGCTCCGCAAGATGATCGCCTTCCTGCAGGACATGCAGGGCCCGGACGAGCTTCGTTTCGTCCCGCCCTGGAAGGCTCACCTGCTGACGGGCGACCGGAAGGGTGTCTGGAGCCTGTTCGTGACGAAGAATTGGCGCCTGACCTTCCGTATCGAACAGAACGACATCGAAATCATCGATCTGGACTACGAGGATTACCACTGATGGATGATGAAACCGCTCCCCGCGAAGGCTACCGGCTGAAAGCCCCGCCGCATGTCGGAAGCTTCCTCAAGTCCGAAATCATCGAACCCGCCGAATTGTCGGTGACGGCAGCCGCAGCCGTTCTGGGGGTCACGCGCCCGGCCCTGTCCGCCCTGCTGAACGAGCGCGCTGCGCTCTCCGCCGAGATGGCGTTGCGTTTCGAGAAGGCCTTTGGGCTGTCCATGGAGACGCTGATGCGCATGCAGAACAGTTTCGACATCGCCCAGGCGCGGAAGCGCGCGGGCAGCATCGACGTCAAGCCCTTCGTGCCTGCACCGAAAGCCGCCTGACGACTGCGACTACTGCGTGCGCGGTCCGAGATCGCGCGGGGCGGCGTTGACGGTGACGATCTGGCCGTTGCGCAGTTCGAGCACGGCGAGCCCGCGGTCGTTCTGGCCGTCCGGGCGGAAGCGGAAGACGCCGTCGGCGCCTGCGAAGCCCGAGGCGTTGGTCAGCACCGATTCCGAGAAACGCTGCGACCCTTGCGTGCGCGCCAGCGCCGCCGCCAGCGACACCGCGTCATAGGCGAGCGTCGCGGTACGGGTGGGAGCGCTGTTGAACCGCGCCTGGTATCGGCCGGCGAAGGCGTTGAAACCGGCCGTGTCGGGCGAGGCGAACCAGCCGCCCTGGATCGCCGGGACGCGCGCGACATTGGCGTCGTTCCAGACGCCGGTGCCGAGCGGCTTCACCCTGGCGGGGTCGTAGCCCGCCTGCTGCAACGCGAGGCCGAGCGCCGGCATGGTGTCGGCGGCGGCGGGCACGAAGAGCGCATCGGCCTGCTGCAGCGCCGGAACGAGGCGCCTCGCCGCGGCGGCCATGGAATTCGTGTCCGGCGAGAAGCGCTCGATCACGACGACGCGGCCGCCGCGCCCCGCGACCGCCTGCTGGAAGGCGGCCTCGACGACCTTGCCATAAGCGGTGTCCGGCACGAGGGCGGCGAAGGATTTGCGCCCCTGCTGCGAGGCGTAGGCGATGACGCGGTTGACGTCGTTCTCGGGCGGGAAGGAGAGCAGGTAGATGCCGCGGCCAGCGACGTTGGTGTCGCTGGAGAAAGCGATGACCGGGCGGTTGGCGGCGCGCGCGACCTGGCCTGCCGCCTGGACGGAGGGCGCGAAGAGCGGGCCGATGATGAGCTCGGCGCCCTCGGCGATCGCCTCCTGCGCCGCAGCCTGGGCGCCTTCCGGCGAGCCACGGTCATCCTTAACCAGCAGCGTCAGATCGGCATTCGGGAACTCGGAAAGCGCCATCTCGGCCGCGTTCCTCAGCGAATTGCCGACGACTGCCCCCTGCCCTTCCGCCGTCAGCGGCAGGATCAGCCCGACCTTGACCTTGCCGGTGCCGATGGTCTGGCCCGTGGGCTGCGTCTGCGGCGTGGCGGCGTCGAAGCCCGGCAGGCCGCTCGGTCCGCCGCTGCAGGCCGCCAGAGACAGGCAGGCGAGGGCCGCCAGCGAGGTCAGGCTACGGCGGCTGACCGGTTCCCTGAGCGGATGACGCGACACGGGCGATCTCCAGATCTCGTGCCGGACGGATGCAGGCCCGTTCGGCGTTACAGTCCCCCGACCGTGGGGACTCTCCTGCCAGTGCGGCAGGGTATTTTCAAGTTGTTAACTCTGAGTTGCGGCCGCTGGCGACGGAGCGGGTCGCCCGCGCGGATGGCGCAGCGGCGGCGGCTGTGGCAGGTTCGCCGCCATGTCGAGCCCTACCCCCGCCGCGCCCCGCGCACCCAGCTACACCGTCTTCGGGATCAGGGCGGAGGCGGAAGCGCTGGCGCCAGGCCTGCACATCGTCGCGACGCCGATCGGCAATCTGCGCGACATCTCGTTTCGCGCGCTGGCGACGCTGGCGGCGGCGGACGCCGTCCTCGCGGAGGACACCCGGACGTCGAAGACGCTGCTGGCGCATTACGGCATCTCGACGCCGCTCTACCCCTATCACGAGCATAATGCCGAGCAGATGCGGCCCAAGGTGCTCGCGAAGCTGCGCGAGGGCGGCAAGCTCGCTTTGATCTCCGACGCGGGGACGCCGCTCGTCTCCGATCCCGGCTACAAGCTGGTGGCGGAGGTCGTCGCGGAGGGCCTGCCGGTCACCGGCATTCCCGGCCCCTCCGCCGTACTGGCGGCGCTGGTGCTGGCGGGGTTGCCGACGGACCGTTTCTTCTTCGAGGGGTTCCTGCCGCCCAAGGCGGCGGCGCGGCGCGGGCGGCTGACCGAACTCGCCGCCATTCCCGGAACGCTCGTCTTCTTCGAATCGCCGCGGCGGCTGGCCGAGATGCTGTCGGACGCGGCGGCCGTCCTCGGCGAGCGCCCGGGCGCCGTCGCGCGCGAGCTGACCAAGTTCTACGAGACCGTGCGGCGCGGGCCCCTGTCGACGCTGGCGGCGCATTACGAGGGCGAGGAAGAGGCGCGCGGCGAGATCGTCGTGGTCATCGGCCCGCCCGGCGCCGAGACCGAAGGCGCCGCCAGCGACGCGGTCGGCGAGCGCTTGCGGATCGCGCTGGCCGACCTTTCGTTGAAGGAGGCGGTCGCACAGGTCGCGGCCGAGACCGGACAGCCGCGGCGCAAGGTCTATGCCCGCGCGCTCGAACTGACGCGGGAGGAGCCGTGACGGGCGCAACCCGCAGCCACCGCGCGCGCCGCTCAGGCGTCACGGGGCGGCGCGCGGAATGGCTCGCGATCCTCTGGCTCGGGCTGAAGGGCTATCGTCCGCTGGCGCGGCGCTTCGGCGGCAAGGGCGGCGAGATCGACCTGATCGTGAAGCGGGGCCACACCATCGCCTTCGTCGAGGTCAAGGCGCGTGGTGAGATGGAGGAGGCGCTGGTCGCGATCACCCCCGAGAAGCACCGTCTGGTCGAGGCGCGGATCCGGCAGTGGCTGGCGCAGAACCCCTGGGCGATGGCGCATCACCTGCGCGCGGACGCGGTCTTCCTCGCCCCCTGGCGCTGGCCGCGCCATGTTCCGGCGGTGGCCGAATTGGGGTTGTAGGGAGATGGGCAGCTCAGGCCAGCGCTCTCTCGCCTGACGCATGTTTCCAGTTCACGATGGCGCGTCGCGCAACGCGGGCGCTGGCCCTTGCCGATCACCCGCCCATCAGTCGATAAGGTCGCTCCAGAACCGGAGCGCACATCATGACCCTCAGCGTCGCCATCCAGATGGACCCGATCGAGCGCCTGCGGGTCGCCGGCGACACCGGCTTCGCACTGATGCTCGAGGCGCAGGCGCGCGGGCACACGCTGTTCACCTACACCCCCGACAAGCTCTCGATGCGCGACGGCAAGGTGACGGCGCCGATCCGCCCGGTCACCGTGCGCGATGTCGAGGGCGACCATTTCACCGCCGGGGCCGAGGTCCGCACCGATCTCTCGACGCTGGACGTCGTCCTCCTGCGGCAGGACCCGCCCTTCGACATGGCCTATGTCTCGACCACCCATATGCTCGAGCGCATCCACCCGAAGACGCTGGTGGTCAACGACCCCTTCCATGTCCGCAATGCGCCCGAGAAGATCTTCGTCACGCATTTCCCGGAGCTGATGCCGCCGACGCTGATCACCCGCGACAAGGCCGAGATCGAGGCCTTCCGCGACGAGTTCGGCGAGATCGTGATGAAGCCGCTCTATGGCCATGGCGGCGCGACGGTGTTCAAGACCAGCAAGGACGACCCGAATTTCGGCTCGCTCTACGACCTCTTCGCCAATCTCTTCCGCGAGCCCTGGGTGGTGCAGGCCTTCATCAAGGAAATCTCGGAGGGCGACAAGCGCATTATCCTGATCAATGGTGAGGCGGCGGGCGCGGTCAACCGTGTGCCGGCGGTCGGCGACCTGCGCGCCAACATGGTGCGCGGCGGCGCGGCCCGGCCGACGGACCTGTCGAAGAAGGAGCTGGAGATCTGCGAGGCGATCGGGCCTTCGCTGCGCGAGCGCGGGCTGCTGCTCGTCGGCATCGACGTGATCCATGGCAAGCTGACCGAGATCAACGTGACGGCCCCAACCGGCGTGCGCGCGATCAAGAAGCTCGGCGGGCCCGATCTCGCGGCGCAGCTGTTTGACGTGATCGAGAGCAAGCGCTGAAGCAGCGCCTGTCAATCGAGGGCTTTGCGCAGGTCACCGTTCGTTGCAACGTCAGCTTTTTCGCTGGCGTTGTCCTTCATTTCGACTTTGTAAGACCGCCATTT
>NZ_JAUXYO010000296.1 GCF_030694325.1 Allobosea sp.
GCGGCGTCCTGGCTCCAGCCGGCCAGGCCCAGGACCAGCAGCGACGCCGTCGCCGCGAGATGCGTCAGTTTCAGGCTCATCGAACGTTTCTCCCGTGCTGCCGGTTGAACCGGCTTGCCGCAGGTATGTGACACAAAACCGTCATGTTCAACCCGGTGCCGATCCTGGAGGGAGCGTTTTGCCGAGATAATTGCCCGAGTCCTAGGCATCCCCGACCGGCATTCGCCGCGCCGGAAGGCCATCGGGGTGACAACCCCGGCCATGATGTGACAGTTTGATGACGAGCATCGGCGTCGATCCGCCGTGCGACGCATGCCCGGCCTCGATGCCGGGCGCGGTCAATCAATCTCGGGAGGTTATCGTGGCGTTCAACAAACTCGTTCTAGCGTTGGGGTTGGCCCTGACGTCCTCGGTCGCCTGGGCCCAGGCGCCCGCCGGGAAGGTCACCGTGGTCACGTCCTTCTCGAAGGACGTCACCGACCCAATCAAGAAGGCCTTCGAGAAGGCGGCGCCGGGCGTGACGCTCGAGGTCCAGAACCGCAACACCAATGCGGGCGTGAAGTATCTCGAGGAGACCAAGGCGAACAACCAGGTCGACCTGTTCTGGGCCTCGGCGCCGGACGCCTTCGAGGTGCTCAAGGGCAAGCAGCTGCTCGCCCCCTACAAGCCGAAGGCGACCGGGATCCCCGAGAAGATCGGCTCCTATCCGATCAACGACCCGGCCGGCTTCTATGTCGGATTCGCGGCCTCGGGCTACGGCATCATGTGGAACGAGCGCTATGCCCGCGCCAACAAGCTGCCCGATCCGAAGGAGTGGCAGGACCTCGCCAAACCGGTGTTCTTCGACCATGTCGCGATCGCCGCGCCCTCGCGCTCGGGCACGACGCATCTGACGATCGAAACGATCCTGCAGGGCGAGGGCTGGGACAAGGGCTGGCGCACCATCAAGGAGATGGCCGGCAATTTCCGCGCGATCAACGAGCGCTCCTTCGGTGTGCCCGAGCAGGTCAATTCCGGCCAGGTCGGCGTCGGCATCGTCATCGACTTCTTCGCCTTCTCGGCGCAGGCCTCGGGCTTCCCGGTCAAGTTCGTTTATCCCAGCGTGACCACCGTCGTGCCCGCGAATGTCGGCATCGTCGCCAACGGGCCCAACCGCGCCGCAGCCGAGGCTTTTGTCGAATTCCTGCTTTCGCCAGCCGGGCAGGAGGTGCTGCTCGAGCCCGGCATTCGCCGCCTGCCGGTCAACCCGGCCGTCTATGCCAAGGCCGGCGCCGACTATCCCAATCCCTTCACCGACCCGCGCTTCCAGAAGATGATCGGCTTCGACGTCGACAAATCTGAGGCCCGCACCGCCGTCGTCGACACCCTGTTCGACCAGCTGATCTCGTTCCAGCTCGAGGCGCTGAAGGGCGTGACCAAGACGCTGCACGAGGTCGAGGCGGCGTTGGCCAAGAAGCCGAACGCGCAAGCGACGGCTTTGCTCGACGAAGCCCGCAGCCTGATCGCCGCCATGCCGGTCAACGAGGCCCAGGCCTCCAGCGCCGAGCTTCGCGGTGCCTTCACCGGCGGCAAGGAGAAGGGCGCGCGCCAGGCCGAGGTCGAGGCACAATGGGCGAGCTTCGCCCGCGACCACTACGCCAAGGCCAAGGCCAAGGCCGAAGAGGCGCTGAAGGCGGCGAAGTAGGGCAGCCCTGTCATTTCGGGTCGGCGCTTGCGCCGGCCCGAGAACCTACAATTCGGATTGGAACCCACTCTCAGCCCTCATCCTGAGGAGCGATCGCAGATCGCGTCTCGAAGGATGCTCCAGGAGGCTCCTGAGATATCTGGAGCATCCTTCGAGACGCCGCATGCGCGGCTCCTCAGGATGAGGGCTGGAGTGGATGAGCAGCCAGAAACCGCATGACCGCCACCCCCACAGCCGCTCTTCCCCGCGCCCGCCGCCTCTCGGCCACGCCCGGGCAGATCGCACTCGCGCTGGCGATCGCGGCCTTCCTGCTGCTGTTCCTGGGCCTGCCGGTCGGGACCGTGCTCTACGTCGCATTCACCGAGAAGGGCACGTCAAACTTCACGCTGGTGAACTTCTACGATTTCGTCCGCACCGAGCTGTTCATGCGCTCGCTGTGGAACTCCTTCTACGTCTCTGCCATGTCGGTGGTCTGGGCCTCGGTCTTTGCCCTGCCGCTCGCCTATCTGACGACGCGCTTCGTTTTCCGTGGCGCGATGCTGGTGCAGACGCTCGGCTTCCTGCCGCTGATCATGCCGCCCTTCGTCGGCGCGGTCGCGATGCAGCTCTTCTTCGGCCGCAACGGCTCGATCAACCTGCTGCTGGACGAGTGGTTCGGCTTCAAGATCGGGTTCATGGAGGGGCTGAACGGCGTCATCTTCGTTCAGTCCGTGCACTACTTCCCCTTCATCCTGATCAACCTTTCGGCGGCGCTGCGCAACATCGACCGGGCGATGGAGGAGGCGGCGCAGAATCTCGGCTCGTCGGGCTTCCGCCTGTTCCGCCGCATCGTCTTTCCGCTCGCCCTGCCGGGCTATCTCGCCGGCGCCTCGCTCGTCTTCGTCAAGGTCTTCGACGATCTCGCCACGCCGCTGCTGCTCAACGTCAAGGACATGCTGGCGCCGCAGGCCTATCTGCGGGTGACCTCGATCGGCATCGCCGACCCGATGGGCTATGTCATCTCCGTGGTGCTGATCGTCGCCTCCGTCATCGCCATGTGGCTGTCGGCGCTGGCGCTGAAGGGGCGCGACTACGCCACCACCCAGCGCGGCGGCGGCGGTCTCGCCCGGCGCGTGATGACGCCCTGGGAGGCCGTGCTCGGCTATGGCGTCGTCATCCTGATCCTGGCGCTGGTTCTGGCGCCGCATCTGGGGCTGCTGCTGCTCTCGTTTGCGACGATCTGGTCGTTCTCGCCGCTGCCGGACGCCTTCACCACAGCTCACTACGCCCGGGTCTTCGGCGAGAGCTCGGTCTACATCAAGAACACGCTGATCTATGCGACGCTGGCCGGCGGCATCGACATCGTGCTCGGCGTCGCGATCGCCTATCTCGTCCTGCGCACCAAGCTGATCGGCCGCGAATGGCTGGACTGGGCGGCGTCCGCTGCGCTCGCCATTCCCGGCGTGGTGCTCGGCATCGGCTATCTCAGGACCTTCTACGGCGTCACCCTGCCGGACGGCACGCCGCTGGCCTCGCTGTGGGTCACGATCGTGCTCGCGCTCGCGATCCGGCGTCTGCCCTATGCGCTGCGGGCCTGCTACGCCGCGCTCCAGCAGATCTCGGTCTCGCTGGAAGAGGCAGCTGAAAACCTCGGCGCCACCAAGGCCCGCACGGTCAGACGCGTCGTCGTGCCGCTGATGGCGGGCGGCATTCTCGCGGGCTTCGTCACCAGCTTCTCAACGGCGGCGGTTGAGCTGTCGGCGACGCTGATGCTGGTCCAGTCGAACTCCGACGCGCCGCTCGCCTTCGGCCTCTACATCTTCATGCAGTCGGCGGCGGGCCGCGGCCCCGGCGCCGCGCTGGGCGTGGTCGCGGTGCTGCTGGTCGCGCTGTGCACCTTCGTGTCGCATCTGATCATCGAACGCAGCCAGAAGGCCAAGGGCATGACGCAGTGAATGGGAATGGGCCACTGACATGAACGCCATCGCTGCGCTGACGACGCCGGCCGTCTCGGTCGACATCGAGGGAGTCAATCTCTCCTATGGCGACAACCACGTCCTGAAGAACGTCGATCTCTCGATCCAGCCCGGCGAGTTCTTCGCCTTCCTCGGCCCATCCGGCTGCGGCAAGACCACGCTGCTGCGCCTGATCGCCGGCTTCAACCAGGCCGATACCGGCCGCGTACTGATCGGCGGCAAGGACATTTCCGGCCTGCCGCCCTGGAAGCGCGATGTCGGCATGGTCTTCCAGTCCTATGCGCTCTGGCCGCATATGACGGTGGCGCGCAACGTCGCCTTCGGGCTGGAGGAACGCGGCGTCGGCCGTGCCGAGGTCGACCGGCGCGTCGCCGTCGCGCTCGATCTGGTCGGCCTCGGACATCTCGCCGGGCGCCGTCCGTCACAGCTCTCCGGCGGCCAGCAGCAGCGGGTCGCCGTCGCCCGCACCGTCGCCGTCGAGCCGAAGGTGCTGCTGCTCGACGAGCCCTTGTCCAATCTCGACGCCAAGATGCGCGTTCAGGTCCGGCGCGAATTGCGCGACCTGCAGCAGCGGCTCGGCCTGACCACGATCTTCGTCACCCACGACCAGGAAGAGGCCAACACGATCTGCGACCGCATTGCGGTGATGAATGACGGCGTGGTCCAGCAGGTCGGCACGCCGATGGAACTCTATGAGCGCCCCGCGAACCTCTTCGTCGCGAATTTCCTCGGCACCGCCAATATCCTCGATGGCCGCATCGTCGGCACGGGCGGGGAGCGCCACTTCGCCATCGAGGGTGGAATCAGGCTTCCCTTGGCCGCAGATGCCGTCGTGCCTGCGGGAGCCAAGCTGGTCTTCCGCCCCCAGCATGCGGCGCTGACGGATGCCACTGAGAACGCCGGCGGCGGACTCGCCTTGCCCTGCGTGGTGGCGCATCGCGAGTTCCTCGGCGCGAGCGTCCGCTATGGCGTGCGCGTCGGAACGACCGAGGTCGCGGTCGACACGCCGTTTCTGTCGGGCCACGACCTGTATGAGGTCGGGGCCGAAGCGACCGTCACGCTCTCGCCCCACGCGCTGATCTGGCTCTCAGTCTGACGCCCAGGTGAGGCTGGGCGTCCGGAGACCGACCGCGGAACACAACCGACAATCGCGCAACGCGATGCCTCTCCAGTCACCCATAGAGTAAATGCCTCTGCGTGTCGGAAGGCGCCTTGTTCGCCGGGATCGTCGCGCAACAATCGCTTGCCTGGCCCGACGATAACCGGGTTGCCGTCGCCGCAAAGAATACCTTTACGGTAGAGCGCGGGCGCTTCTCGGACGAGATCAGGGGAGTGGTGCCATGCCTCGTATCTAGTGCATCATTATCCCGGCGAGTGGAAACTCAAATATAGGTGCAATGGCTACCACAATTCTCACAAAAATGGCTTGAACCAAACGACTTTAGACGAAAATCCCCGCACTGGGCGCACGAATTTCCGCTGTAATTTTTGTTCTTTAGCGCAATCGCTCGAATTTCTTCTATACGCCTCTTAGCGCATTCGAGGTCGACATGACAATATTGAGCTAACTCCGACGGATCCGTGAACGATGAAGCAATATGGCGGGGCACCAGAAATTGGTCAGCAAATTGATTTGCTTGCCATTCCGCAGACTCTTCATTTTGAAGGAATCTAAGTTTTTTGTCCATGCCTGGCGAGAATGGCTGCGAGTCACAATCATGAAGTATGAGATGACCGATCTCATGGGCAATTATGAAACGTGCCTTTTCTCCATACAGTTTCGCTTCATCAACTATCCAAGGCTTAAGAAGCAATTCTGCTCGCTGATAGCCATATTTCCGCTCTCTCTTAAAAGATACAAGCGCAGGAAGGTCATTTTCAATTGTCTCGGTCGGTATAATCTCTATCGCTTTGCCAATAATGCGATTGGGAAGGGTGCACTCCAAGAAATGGACGATGTCGAACGAAGGAGAATTGTAATGTCCTTCGAACTTACGCCATTCAAACGCGAGCGCCGCTATGTTTTCGACATCTCTCCAAAGGACTTTGTGGTCGAGAGCCATAGCGGCGCGCCGTTACGTCTTGCGGACGCCCTATCTCACGAGCACCCGGTCGTGCTGCCACAGGTGTTGCACTTCAGGCAGGTGCCGTTCCGCACCAGGGTGAAGTTGCCGCACTCGCCGCAGCTGTCGCCGACATAGCCCTTCATGATCGCTTCGGCACGGCGCTCGGAGGCGCTCGGCTGGGCGGCGGGCGCGGAGAAGCCGAGCTTGGCCATCTCGGCCTCGCCGAAGCTCTCCGGCTCCTCCTTCAGCGCGGTCGCGCCGATGGTGGTGAAGGCGGTGACGTTGGCGCCGCCCCGCGCCGTCGTCTCGGTGCCGGTCGCGAGACCGGCGCCGCCCTGGATGGCGTGGAAGTTCATCGGCTTGCCGCGGCGGAAGCCGGTCGAGGCGAGCGGGCTCGAGGTGATCGGCGCCACCGTCTCGGGTGCCTTGTCCTGGCCGACGCCGCCGCCGATCACGTCATGGCCGATCTCGCTGGGGTCGATATGGGCGAGGTCGTGCCGGCCGAGATAGGAGATCGCGAGTTCCCGGAAGACATAGTCGAGGATCGAGGTCGCGTTCTTGATCGACTGGTTGCCCTGCACGAAGCCCGACGGCTCGAAGCGCGTGAAGGTGAAGGCCTCGACATACTCCTCCAGCGGCACACCATATTGCAGACCGAGCGAGACCGCGATGGCGAAGTTGTTCATCATCGCGCGGAAGGCGGCGCCTTCCTTGTGCATGTCGATGAAGATCTCGCCGAGGCGCCCATCGGCATATTCGCCGGTGTGGACATAGACCTTGTGGCCCCCGACGACCGCCTTCTGGATGTAGCCGGTGCGGCGGGCGGGCATCTTCTCGCGCTCGCGCACCACCTTCTCGACGATGCGCTCGACGATCTTCTCCGCGACCTGGGTGGCGCGCACCGTCATCGGCTGCTGGTAATGCGCCTCGACCGCGTCGTCCTCGTCCTCCTCGTCGCTGATCAGCGCCGAGTTGAGCGGCTGCGACAGCTTCGAGCCGTCGCGATAGAGCGCGTTGGCCTTCAGCGCCAGCTTCCAGGACAGCATATAGGCGTTCTTGCAGTCCTCGACGGTGGCGTCGTTGGGCATGTTGATGGTCTTGGAGATGGCCCCCGAGATGAAGGGCTGGGCCGCTGCCATCATGCGGATATGGCTCTCGACCGAGAGATAGCGCTTGCCGACGCGGCCGCAGGGATTGGCGCAGTCGAAGACCGGGTAGTGCTCGGTCTTGAGATGCGGCGCGCCCTCCAGCGTCATCGCCCCGCAGACATGGACGTTGGCGGCCTCGATCTCGGCCCTGGAGAAGCCGAGGAAGGGCAGGAGCTCGAAGCTCATGTCGCTGAGCTTCTCGGCCGGGACCTTGAGCGTCTGGGTCAGGAAATCCTCGCCCAGCGTCCATTTGTTGAAGACGAACTTGATATCGAAGGCGGCCTTCAGGTCCTTCTCGATCGCGTCGATCTTGTCCTGCGTGAAGCCCCTGGCTCGCAGCGAGCCATGATTGACGCCCGGCGCCTGCGCCAGCGAGCCATGGCCGACCGCATAGGCCTCGATCTCGGCGATTTCGCTCTCGCGATAGCCCAGAGCCCGCAGCGCATCGGGCGCCGCCGCATTGATGATCTTAAAATAGCCGCCGCCGGCCAGCTTCTTGAACTTCACCAGGGCGAAGTCGGGCTCGATGCCGGTGGTGTCGCAATCCATGACGAGACCGATCGTGCCGGTCGGCGCGATCACGGTTGCCTGGGCGTTGCGGTAGCCATGCTGCTCGCCCAGCGCCAGGGCGTTGTCCCAGGCGATGCGGGCCCGCTCGGACATCAGCGTCGAGGAGCCGCCGAGGCGGGCCAGCGTGCCGTGGTCAAGCGGAACCGGCGTCACCTCCAGCCCCTCATAGCCCGAGGCCATGCCGTGGGCGGCGGTGCGGTGGTTGCGGATGACGCGCAGCATGTGGCTCGCGTTCTTCTTGTAGCCCGGGAAGGGGCCGAGCTCGCGCGCCATCTCGGCCGAGGTCGCATAGGAGACGCCGGTCATGATCGCGGTCAGCGCGCCGGCCAGCGCACGGCCCTCGTCGCTGTCGTAACCGAGGCCCATGGTCATCAGCAGGCCGCCGATATTGGCGTAGCCGAGGCCCAGCGTGCGGTACTCGTAGGACAGCTCCGCGATCTCCTTCGAGGGGAACTGCGCCATCGTCACCGAGATCTCGAGCACGACGGTCCAGAGCCGGCAGAGATGCTCATAGGCCGCAACGTCGAATTCCTTCGTCTCGCGATCGTAGAACTGCAGCAGGTTGGCGGAGGCGAGGTTGCAGGCGGTGTCGTCGAGGAACATGTACTCCGAGCAGGGATTGGACGCGCGGATGCGGCCCGACGCCTTGCAGGTGTGCCAGTCGTTCATCGTCGTGTTGAAGTGCAGGCCGGGATCGGCGCTGGCCCAGGCGGCGTAGCCGATCTTCTCCCAGAGGTCGCGGGCCTTGAGCGTCTTCGTCACCTTGCCGGTGGTGCGCCCCACCAGGTTCCACTCGCCGTCGTTCTCGACCGCGCGCAGGAAGTCGTCGGTCAGCGAGACCGAGTTGTTCGAGTTCTGGCCCGAGACGGTGAGGTAGGCCTCGGAATCCCAGTCCGTGTCGTAGATATCGAACTGGATGTCCTTGTAGCCCTGCTTGGCGAACTGGATGACGCGCTTGATGTAGTTGTCCGGCACCAGGGCCTTGCGGGCGAGCTTGATCTCGCGCTTCAGCGCGGGGTTCTTCTCGGGATCGAAGCAGGAATCGCCTTCGCCCTCGCAGTTCACGCAAGCCTTGAGCACGGCCTTCATGTGCTTCTGGACGGTCTTGGAGCCGGTGACGAGAGCCGCGACCTTCTGCTCCTCCTTCACCTTCCAGTCGATATAGGTCTCGATGTCGGGATGGTCGACATCGACCACGACCATCTTGGCGGCGCGGCGCGTCGTGCCGCCCGACTTGATCGCGCCCGCCGCACGGTCGCCGATCTTGAGGAAGGACATCAGGCCCGACGAGCGGCCGCCGCCGGCGAGCTTTTCGCCTTCGCCGCGCAACATCGAGAAGTTCGAGCCGGTGCCGGAGCCATATTTGAACAGGCGGGCCTCGCGGACCCAGAGGTCCATGATGCCGCCCTCGTTGACGAGATCGTCCTGCACGCCCTGGATGAAGCAGGCATGGGGCTGGGGATGCTCGTAGCTCGACTTCGACTTCACCAGCTTGCCGGTCTTATGGTCGACATAGAAATGGCCCTGGCTCGGCCCGTCGATGCCATAGGCCCAGTGCAGGCCGGTGTTGAACCATTGCGGCGAGTTCGGCGCGACGCGCTGGGTCGCGAGCATGAAGCGCAGCTCGTCATGGAAGGCCGCGGCATCCTCCTCGGAGGTGAAATAGCCGCCCTTCCAACCCCAATAGGTCCAGCAGCCGGCGAGCCGGTCGAACACCTGCTTGGACGAGATCTCGGAGCCGGAGCGCTCGGCCTCGGGCAGGGCGGCGAGCGCCGCCTCGTCGGCGACCGAGCGCCAGAGGAAGGAGGGGACATCGTTCTCCTCGACCTTCTTCAGCCGCGCCGGCACGCCGGCCTTGCGGAAATACTTCTGCGCGAGCACGTCGCTGGCGACCTGCGACCAGGACTCGGGCACCTCGATGCCTTCCAGCCGGAACACGATCGAGCCGTCGGGATTGCGGATCTCGCTCACGGCCGAGCGGAACGGAATGGCGGCGTAAGGCGACTGTCCGGCGGAGGTGTAGCGGCGCTCGATGCGCATGATCTGTCGTCCCTTAAGATCTGCCGCGGGCGAAAAGACGCCTCGCGCGGCCGGTTGATCACCGGCTCCTGATGTCAGCCCAACTCGGTTTTGATGCCCCGTGGACGCGCAGGCGTTCTGTCCCGCCCTGCTTCGTCCGGTTGCGGCCAGACAAGCCGCGCGCGCCGTCCCGGCGCCACCTTGCCGGTGTGCCGCGAAAACCGCCTCGACCCCTCTGGAAACTCATGGCGCGGGTATCGAAAGGCGTCTCCGCCGGCCGTCACGCGACTGTCAAAACCTAGTCCCGGATGGACCGTTCCGTCAAGGATTAGTGCGCCGCTTCTCCGCCGGGCACGACATCTAGTGCCTATCTGTGAACTCAGGGGATAAGTTGCAAGGAGTCCGACAAGGCTCGGAGATTCCTCACAGAATCGCAAGCGCCCGGTGGCTCGCCGACCGCCGCGGGCCACCTCGCGACCGCTCGAATGCGAGAGATCATGGTTACCTGTTGCTTTCCTGCCATGACCGGCCGGGCGGCTTCGCAGCCGCTCTCCGCATCCGAAGCAAACCGCCAGCAGGCAAAGGCCTTTCGGTGCCCTGCGGCACCACGAATCGGCCTGGCCATGGAAGCGCTGCGATCGCGCCGCCGAAGCGAATCGATAGCACCGTTCGGAGCCGCCCGCGCCCCTGCCCGAAACCTGTGGACACTGGACAGGGCCTCGCACCGACGCCATAAGTCGCCGCAACGACGGTCCGCGCCGCGCGCGGCCGCTGCCCCCCTTTCGCGGGACGAGCACGATGAAAGACTGGCTGCTGCAGATCTTCACCTGGTGGAACGGCCAGACCATCGGCACGCGCTTCCACACCTGGCGCTTCGGCGAGCGCGTCGGCGAGGACGAGTTCGGCAATGTCTATTACCGCACCAAGGGCGGTGTGAAGGACAAAGCGCTCGGCTTTCAGCGTCGCTGGGTGATCTACAATGGCGAGGCCGAGGCTTCGAAGGTCCCGCCGGGTTGGAAGGGCTGGCTGCAGCACACGGTCGACGTCGCCCCCTCCGAGGAGCGCTACGAGCCGCGCGACTGGCAGCAGCCGCATCAGCAGAACTGGACAGGCACGGCACTGGCCTATCGGCCCAAGGGCTCGATCCTGAGCGACGGCGAACGCCCCGCCGCGACCGGCGACTACGAACCCTGGACACCGGGGCGCTGAAGCCCGGCTCCGCGCGGGCGATCGCCCTTTTTCCGCTGCGATTGGCGTGTTACTGCGCGCCGACGCGGGCCGGCCCCGCTGCCGCAGAGATTCGCCACACAGCCATGCCGTCGCCCCCCCGCTTTCCGGCCCTGGCCGGCCTGGTTTCGACCGCGCTTCTGTCGTTCGCCCTGACCGGTCCGGCCGCGGCCGACCGCATCCGCAACCCGACCGCCGTCTTCGCCGGGCTCGACAAGATCACCGGCCGCATCATTTCCTTCGAGGTCGCCGTCGACGAGACCGTGCAGTTCGGCGCGCTGCAGCTGACGCCGCGGGTCTGCTGGACGCGCCCGCCGACCGAAGCGCCGCAGACGACGAGCTTCACCGAGGTCGACGAGGTCACCTTCAACAACGAGTACCGGCGCATCTTCACCGGCTGGATGTACGCCGCCAGCCCGGGCCTGCACGGCGTCGAGCACGCGATCTATGACGTCTGGCTGACCGACTGCAAAGGCGGTACCGAGCTGGTGGTCGATCCCAAGGAGCCGGAGGCTCCGCTGCCGGACGAGCCGCGCCGGCCGCGCAACCCCGCCCGCGACGTCAATCAGCAGCCCGGCCTGCCGCCCCCGGGCGGACGCGGCGACATCCTGACGCCGCCGGGTCAGCGCATCGACGTGGCCCCGCCGCAGGGCGTGCCGGTTGCGCCCCGCCAGGCGCCGAGCCAGCGCTTCTTCCCGACCAATCCCGGCCGCGACCCGACCGGCGGCAACTGAGGCGGCTTACCCGGCCGAGACGCTCGCCACGGCCTGTGCACCCGAGACGCGCTGGCCGGGCGCCCAGATGGCCGCATTGCCCGGCGCCGCCAACGCGCGCTCGAGCAGTAGCTGATAGGCCGCGCGCGGCACCTCCTGCGTCCCGAACTGGGCGAGATGGGCGGTCTGGAACTGGGCGTCGAGCAGCCGGTAGCCGCCCAGACGCAGCCGTGCCACGAGATGCACCAGCGCGACCTTCGAGGCATCGGTCTCGCGATGGAACATGCTCTCGCCGAAGAAGGCTCCGCCGAGCGCCATCCCGTAGAGCCCGCCGACGAGCCGACCCTCCCGCCAGCACTCGACGGTATGGACATGGCCCATGCGGAAGAGCGCACCGAAGATGTCGCGGATACGGCGGTTGATCCAGGTGTCCGGGCGGTCGGCCCTCGGCTCGGCGCAGGCCGAAATGACCGCGTCGAAATCGGTGTCGACCCGGATCTCGAAACGCTCCGAGCGAACGGTTCGCGCCAGCCGCGAGGACAGGTGGAAGCCTTCGAGCGGAATGACGCCGCGCAGTTCGGGCTCGACCCAGAACAGGTTCGGGTCGTCCGCCGTCTCCGCCATCGGGAAGATGCCGGCCGCATAGGCGCGCAGCATGATCTCCGGGGTGATCTCGGGCGTGCGCACAGGAATGGAGCGGGCCTTCATCAGGGCAGGGGAGCGCGGGCTGGCGCGGGAGTCAAACGAAGATGAGGGCGCGACCAGCCCCCTCTCCCCTCGTGGGAGAGGGTTGGGGTGAGGGGGCGCCGTGACCTGGCCGCTCTGTCGGTGACGCCCTGCAATCCGGATGGCGCACGGCGCCCCCTCATCCGTCTCGGCTTCGCCGAGCCACCTTCTCCCGCGAGGGGAGAAGGGAAGAGCGCCTCAGGCGCCGCCGGTCTCGTCCATGCCGCCGGCGGCGAGAAACTTCTCGAGCCAGTGGATGTTGTAGTCGCCGTTCAGGATGTCGGAGTTGCGCACCAGCGTGCGGAACAGCGGCAGCGTCGTGTCGACGCCGTCGACGACGAACTCGTCCAGCGAGCGCCGCAGCCGCATCAGGCATTCGGCGCGGTTGCGGCCATGCACGATCAGCATGCCGACCAGCGAGTCGTAATGCGGCGGGATCACATAGCCCTGATAGGCCGCCGAATCGACGCGCACGCCCAGCCCACCCGGCGTATGGAAGGAGACGATCTTGCCGGGCGACGGCCGGAACGTCGCATGATGCTCGGCATTGACGCGGCATTCGATGGCATGGCCCTCGATCACCACGTCCTTCTGCTCGATCGAGAGCGGCATGCCGGCGGCGATCCGGATCTGCTCGTTGACGAGGTCGATCCCGGTGATCATCTCGGTGACCGGATGCTCGACCTGGATGCGCGTGTTCATCTCGATGAAATAGAACTCGCCGTCCTCGTAGAGGAACTCGATCGTCCCGGCGCCGCGATATTGCAGCTTGGACATCGCGGCCGCGCAGATCGCGCCGATCCGGTCACGCTCGCCGGCGTTGAGCGCGGGCGAGGGGCCTTCCTCCCAGACCTTCTGGTGGCGGCGCTGCAGCGAGCAGTCGCGCTCGCCGAGATGGATGGCGTGGCCCCGCCCGTCGCCCAGCACCTGGATCTCGATATGGCGCGGCTTCTCGAGATATTTCTCGATATAGACCGCGTCGTCTCCGAAATTGGCCTTGGCCTCGGTGCGCGCGGTCGAGAGCGCGACGGACATCTCGTCCTCGCTGCACACGACCTTCATGCCTTTGCCGCCGCCGCCCGACGCCGCCTTGATGATAACGGGGAAGCCGATCTCGGCCGCGATCTTCAGCGCCTCGCCGTCATCGGTGACGCCGCCTTCCGAGCCCGGCACGCAGGGGATGCCGAGGGCCTTGGCCGTGCGCTTGGCCTCGATCTTGTCGCCCATCGAGCGGATATGCTCGGCCTTGGGGCCGATGAAGGTGATGTCGTGCCGCTCCAGAATCTCGGCGAAGCGGGCATTCTCCGACAGGAAGCCATAGCCGGGATGCACAGCATCGGCGCCGGTGATCTCGCAGGCCGCGATCAGGGCGGGAATGTTGAGATAGCTCTCGCGGGCGCTCGGCGGCCCAATGCAGACGCTCTCATCGGCGAGGCGCACATGCATGGCGTTGGCGTCGGCGGTGGAATGGACCGCCACCGTGGCGATGCCGAGTTCCTTCGCCGCGCGCAGCACGCGCAGCGCGATCTCTCCGCGGTTGGCGATCAGGATCTTGTCGAACATCTTGCGCTCGCCGCTCGCCGGGCCGCTCACTCGATCACCAGCAGCGGCTCGCCATATTCGACGGGCTGCCCATCCTCGACCATGATCGCGACGACCGTGCCGGCGCGCGGGGCGACGATGTCGTTGAAGGTCTTCATTGCCTCGACCAGCAGCACGCGCTCGCCCGCCTTCACGACGGAGCCGATCTCGACGAAGGGCTTTGCGTCGGGCGAGGGCCGGC
>NZ_JAUXYO010000302.1 GCF_030694325.1 Allobosea sp.
GGGCTCGGCCGCCTCCGGTGCCGCGTCGAGCGAGGGCCGCAGCAGGGGCTCCGCCACGGGCAGGCGGGCCTGCGTCACGGTGGTGTAGGCCGGCTCCTGCCGGGGCAGGGTGGCCGCGGGGGCCGAACGACGGCTCTGGCCGGCATCGACCGGCAGCGCGACGTCGCTGCGGCGGCCGGAGCGGGTGACGATCTCCGTCAGCTCGTTCAGGGCCTTGATCTGCTCGGCGACGACGCGGCGCATGGCCGAGGTCGATTCCTGCGTCTCGCGCGGCAGGTCGAGCACGCCGCGCTTCAGCTCGGCCCGCGTCTCCTCCAGCTCGCGCTGGATCTCGGCGGAAACACCGCGCATGTCCTGCGCCGCGACCTGGAACCGCTCTGTCACCTTGGCGAGCTCGCCGCCGACCTCGGCGGTGACCTGCTCATAAGCCTGGCGCAGCGCCTGGGCGGTCCGGTCGCGCTCCTTGCCGGTCGCGGCCCGGATCAGCTCGAACTGCTGGGCGATGGCGCCGGTCGTCGTCTCGGCCGAGTCGCTGAGGACGGCGCCGATCTGGCGCGCGCGGCCTTCGGCCGTGCTGAGCGACTCGTCCATCAGCGCGGCGAAGGAGCGCGTGATCGATTCGACGTCGTCCGTCCGCGTCGCGATCAGGCCGTGCAACTCCTCGAGCGACTGCTTGCGATCGGCCAGCGCCTTGCCGACGCGGGCCTCGACCTGCTCCAGGCGGCTCGTGACCGAATGAAGGGCAGCAGCGCTCGTCTGGGTGACCTCGCCGAGCGCATGCCCCTTGTCGTCGAGCTGGCCGATCAGCACGGCCGTCTCCCGCAGCGTGCCCTCGGAGAAAGCCTTCAGCTCGCCGATCTGGGTCGCGATCTGCTGCGAGGCCTTGCCGGTCTCGTCCATCACGGTCGAGATGACGCTCTGCAGGTCGCCGACGCGGGCCGACAGCCCGCCCTCGACGGCGGCGAGGTTCTTGTTCGCGCCGTTGACGATCTGCTGCATCAGCTTGTTGGCCTCGCCGAGGCGCCCGAGCATGCCGCCGAGCTCGCCGCGAAGCTGCTCGTTGGTCGCGACCAGCGCTTCCACCGACTGGCGGGTGCCGTTCTCCAGCGTGTCGCGCAGTGCGCTCGACGAGCTGTCGAGCGCCGTCGTGATCGCGGTGCCGCGCTCGCGCAGGCCCTCGATGATCGAGGAGCCACGGGTTTCGATGGCGCGCACGACCGTTTCGCCGATATTGGCGACCTCGTTGGCGATCGACTCGCCACGCTGGCCCAGCGCCGCGACCATGCCGCCGCCCTTGTCGTCGAACAGCACGCGCAGTTCCTCGGCGCGCTCGCCGAGCGAAGCCGAGATCGCGTCCGACTTGGATTGAAGTGTCTCCGCGATCTGCTGACCGCGCGTATCGAGCGTGCCCGACACCGTGTCGAGACGATTGACGACGCGCTCCTCGAAGCGCGCGACGCTGCGGTCGAGCGTGTCGGCGATCTGGAGTGCCCGCCCGCCGAGTGTGGCGTTGATCGTGTCGGCCTTCTCGCTGAGCGTGCGCGTGAGCGACTCGCTCTTCGAGGTCACGACCTCGCCGATCTCGTCCGCCTTGGCGGCGAGCGCGCGGGTGACCTCGCGGCCACCCTCCGCCAGGACGCGGGCGATGTCGACGGTGCGCTCGACGAGCGCCTCGTTCAGTGCCGTCGCACGAGAGCCGAGATTCCCGTCGATGCGTGCGATCAGGCTGTCGAGCGAGGTGGCGATCTCGGCGCTCTTGGCGCCCGAGCGCTCCTCGAACAGCTTGATCTGGCTTTCCATCGCATCGGTGGCTTCGCGGGTCCGCTCGGCCAGGATCGCCGCCGCCTCGGCGGCGCGCGTTCCGACCCGGTCGGCCAAGGCCATGCCGTCCTGCCCGATCAGCTTCTCGACGCCTTCGATGCCGCTGGTGACCGCGAGCGTCAGCGCGCGCGTATCGTCGGAGAGGCGACCCGTGAGTTCTCCACCCTTGTGGACGATGACGTCCTCGAACGCCGCCAGCCTGTCGCCGAGCGCGGCTTCGACCTGCCGACCCTCGGTCTCGAAGAGCCTGGCGAAGGCGCTGAGGCGCGCGCCCATCGTCGTCTCGATTTCGCGGCCCTGCTCGTCGAACAGGCGGGTCAGCGCGTCGTGGCGGCCCGCCAGGGCCTCCGTCAGCGCCTGGGCGCGGCTCTCGACCGAGCGCAGCATCGATTCCGCATTGGCCGACAGGGCCTCGTTGACGCGGCCACCCTGCTGCGTCAGCGCCAGCACGATCTCCTTGCCGGTGCCGGCCAGCAGCGTGCGGGCCTCTTCGGCATGGACGGTGAAGGTCTCGCGCAGCCCGCGCGTCGCCTCGGTGACGCGGTCGGCGACGTCGCGACCGTCGACATTGATGGTTTCGGTCAGGGCGCGGGTGGCATCGCCCATGCGGCGCGCCAGCTCCTCGCTCTGCTCGCCGAGCAGCGTATGGACCTCGTGGCCAGCGCTGACCAGATCGCGCAGCAGGCTCTCGCGCTGGTCGCCGAGCAGCGTGCCGACCTGCTCGCCGGCTTCCGTCAGCCGCAGCAGGAAGCCTCTCTGCTGCCGGTCGAGGGCGCCCTGCGCGGTCTCGGCGGCCTCCGTGAGGCGCGCGGCCAGGGCTGTGCCGCGCTCGTCGAGCCGCTGGTCGAGGCTGTCGCCGGTCTCCGCCAGACGCGCGATCAGGGCGCCGCTGCGCTCGGCCAGCACGCTGTGGACCGAGCGGCCGACATCGGCGACGCGCGTCACCAGCGCCTGGCTTTCATTGCCGAGCAGGTCCTTCACCTCGAGCCCGGCCTGCGAGAGCTTCACCGTCAAGGCGGCGGCCTGCTCGTCGAGCAGCGCGCCGACCCGCGTGCCGGTCTCGGACAGGCTGCCGGCCAGCGCATCGCTCTGCAGGCCGATCAGCGCGTTGACCTGCTCGCCGGCCTCTCCGAGGCGCATGACGAGGGCTTCGCTCTGGTTGTCGAGCAGTTTGGCGACCTCGGCGCCCGCACCGGATACGCGCGACACCAGCGTCTCGCTCTGGCCCGCCAGCAGGCTGGCGACGTTCGTGCCCGTGCCGGACACGCGGGAGACGAGGGTCTCGCTCTGCTCTTCGAGCAGCTTAGCGACATCCGCGCCCGTGCCGGAGACGCGAGCGACCACGGTCTCGCTCTGCTCCTCGAGAAGCCTGGCGACATCGGCGCCCGTGCCGGAGACACGTGCGACCACGGTTTCGCTTTGCTGTTCCAGAAGCTTGGCAACGTCCGACCCCGTCCCGGAGACCCGGGCAACCAGGGCTTCGCTCTGATCTTCCAAGAGCTTCGCCACGCTCGTGCCGGTGCCCGACACCTGGGACACCAGGTTCTCGGCCTGCCGGCCGAGCATCGCCTGAACCGTCTCGCCGGTGTCCGACAGCCGCGTCACGAGCTGGCCGCCGCGCTCGTCGATCACGCTCTGCAGGCCGTCCGTCACCGAGGCGACACGCGTCGCCAGTTCCTCGCCGCGACGTCCGACCGTGTCGCCGAGCGACTGGCCGGCCTCGTCGACACGCAGGATGATGGCGTCGCTGCGCTCGCGCAGGATGTCGTCGACCGTGCGGGCCGTATCGTTCAGTCGTGTCACCAGGCTTTCGCTCTGCGAGCCGATCAGCGTGTTGACGCTCTCGCCGACCTCGAGAAGGCGCGAGGCGATCAGCTCGTTCTGGCGGGCCAGCAGGCCGTTCACGCCGCGGCCGACCTCGGCGAGGCGGGTCGTGACGCTGTCGCCTTCCTCCGCGAGCGAAGCCCGCAGGCTCTCTCCGGTCTCGGCCAGCCGCACCCGCAGCGCCTCGCTCTGCTCGTCGATCAGCGCCACCATGCCGCGGCTGCTCGTCTCGAAGCGCTCGGCCGCCTCGGTCCCGCGGGCGGCGATGTCCTGCGCCAGCGTTTCGCCGGTCGCACGCAGCGTCTGGTTCACGGTGTCGACGCGGGCGGTCAGCGTGTCGACCACCTGCGCACCGGTCTCGCTGATGGCGCGGGTAACGTCATGCGCTCCCGTGGCGAGGCCTTCGGCGAGGGCGGCGCCGGTGCGCTCCAGCGAGGAAGCGATATCGCGCGCGCGGCCGTCCAGCAGGGTGGAGAGGCTGTCGCTGGCGCCCGACAGCCTTTCACTGACCTCGCCGGAGGTGACCTGCAGGCGTTCTACAAGGTCGCTGCCGCGGCCGCTGATCTCATCGATCATGCGTTCGCCGGCTCGGCCCAGCGCGAGCGTGATCTGGTCACCCTTCTCGCCGAGCGAGCCGGTGACCCGGTCGCCGGCCTGGGCGACAGCCTCGGCGATGGTGCGGCTGGCGTTGTCGAGGTCCTTGGACAGGTTCTCATGGGCGCCGCTGATCGCGAACTTGACCCGCTCGGCATTGCCGACGACAGCCTCGCGCTGCGTCACGAGTTCGTCGATCAGGGCCCGCAGGCGGATTTCGTTGTCGGCATAGGCACGCTCGAGCGTGGCGATTTCACCGCGCACGATCGTCTCCAGCTCGCCGGCACGGGCGACGGCCCGTTCGATGCCATCCCCCATCGCCGCGACCTCGCGGCGGATGGTCTGGCTCAGCGAGAGCACGGAATCGGCCCCGACGACCTCGGGCTCGGCCAGTCGCAAGGCGACCTCGGTCATCGCCCGCGAGACCAGGCGCATCTCCTGCGTGCGGCGATAGAGCGCCGCCAGCACGAAGAAGAACACGACGGGCGCGCCGATCGCCAGCGCCAGCAGCGTCCATTCTCCGACCCCGAAGGCCGCGAGACGGTCCGGCACGCCACCCTCGGTGGCGCCGAAGCGGTTGTTGAGCACGAAGGCGGCGCCGCCGAGCCAGGTCAGCGAAGCCAGCGCGGCGAACCAGTAGGGCTTGGCGGAGGGCCGGACCGAAAAGGCCTGGACCAGCGAGGTGGAATCGCGGCGGTCGTCATTGGCGACCCGGCTTGTGTCGGGAGCGATCGCGGGCCGGGGCGGCGGCGCGGCTGCGGCAGCCGGCTGCGGCGCGGGCTGCTCGATGCGCGGCAGATCGAGCTTCAGGTCGTTCTCGGTGGTGGCGGGAAGCTTGGGCTCGGCGGCCGGCTCGCTCTCGGAGCCCGTCTTCGGCTGGTCGAGCCGGAGAGCCTCCTCGATCGCGGACATCGCGGCTTCCGTCGGATCCTGGAGCTTCTTTTGCCGATTCATGCTGTGCCGCCTCGCCACGCTACTCGAGGAACGCCTGATCGCGTTTCACCTCATGGCCAGGGACCGCCTCTGGTCCGGCAAGGGGAGAAACACTGCGCCCATCATTTACCAATTGGAAGGGTAGTTGACGCTCATAGCGTTGGGAACCCATTTGCCGTGCCGATTCACAAACGTCGTTAACGCCTCGTTCACCATGACGGCGCTTTCTGAAGCTTGCGCGGCCCGTCGCCGCGAACCGGCGGAACCGCCATTGTCGAGCCTCTGATGCCCCAGACCGCCATCGATCTCGCCCATCTCGCCCGCCAGACCGGCGGCGACCACGAACTCGAGCGAGAGCTTCTCGCTCTCTTCGCCCAGCAATGCGTGCGTCATCTGCGCACGATCCACCAGGCCGAGGATTCGCGCGCCCGGATGGACGCCGCCCACACTCTCAAGGGGGCGGCACGCGCGGTCGGAGCCTGGCAGGTCGCCGAGGCGGCGGACGCCATCGAACAGCGCATCGCGGAGGCGGATGCACGCCGCACCGAGGCGGCCATGGACACGCTCGCCTTGGCCGCCGCCGAGGCGCGTGCGGTCATCGGACGCTTCGACAGCGCCGCCTGAGTGTCGCGTCCGCCCGCACCGATCCGCCGCAGGGCCAGATCGCGGAAAGGGCTTCCCCCGCCGGTTGGAAATGCTCTAAGGCGTGCGCGTCCCCTCGCATGCTGGAGTTCGAGATGCCGCAGGTCACCTTCATCGACGCGCACGGAGAAAGCCGGACGGTCGAGGGCGAATCCGGTGCCACGGTGATGGAAGTCGCCATCCGCAACGGCGTTCCGGGCATCGAGGCCGAATGCGGCGGCGCCTGCGCCTGCGCGACCTGTCATGTCTATGTCGACGAGGCCTGGGCCACCAAGACCGGCAGCCCCGAGCCGATGGAGGAGGACATGCTGGACTTCGCCTTCGAGGTGAAGCCGACCTCGCGCCTCTCCTGCCAGATCAAGCTGCGCGACGATCTCGACGGGCTCGTGGTCCGCACGCCGTCGCGTCAGGGCTGAGGGCGGGCGCCCGGTCCGGCCGCCGTCACTCTGCTGCGGCGGGCAGGGCGGGGGACAGGGTCGTTTCCGCCCCCGGAGCCGGATGCCGCGGAACGAGGAACGCCAGGCTCAGCGAGACGATCGCCACGCCCGAGCCGATATAGAACACGATCGCCGGGTCACGCAGCCAGATCAGGCCGAAGGTCACCGGCAGGAACACGGCCGCGATGTGGTTGATGGTGAAGGCGACCGCCGAGGTCGGTGCGATGTCGGCCGGGTCGGCGATCTTCTGGAAATAGGTGCGCTGCGCCAGGGTGAGCGTGAAGAACACCCCGTCGACGATGAAGAGCGCGCCCGCGACGAAGACGCCCCAGCCGGCGAAATGGCCGTGGCTGGCCAGTGCATAACCCAGGAAGACGACGACCAGCGAGACATTCTCGAGCTGGATCGTAGCGCGCTCGCCGACGCGGCCGACGAGATGCCCCAGGGCAGGACCCATGAAGGTGTTGATGCCATAGGTCGCGAGCAGCAGCATCGCAGTCGCCGAGACGTCGTAGCCGAAGCGCTCGACCAGCAGGAAACCGCCGAAGGCCATGAAGATCTGACGCCGCGCGCCCGACATGAAGGTCAGCGCGTAGTAGAGCCAGTAGCGTCTGCGCAGCACGAAGCCCTTGTTCTGCGGCACGTCGCCCTCGAACCGCGGAAACACCAGCCAGGCCAGCAGCGCCAGCGCCACGACCAGCCCGCCGGCGACGAGAAAGACCACGACATAGCCCGGCTGGAACACACGCCAGATCACCGCGATCGACCCGAAGGCCAGAAGCTGTGCCGTCGCCGAGGCTCCGGCAATGCGGCCGAGCAGGCGCGGCGCCTCCTTTTTCGGCAGCAGCTGGAGCTGCAGCGACTGCTGCGCCGTCTCGTAATAGTGGAAGCCGATCGACATGATCGTCGTCGTCAGCAGCAGCCCGCCGAGCGTGGGATGGTAGCCGGTGACCGCGACGCCGATGCCCAGCGTCACGAGGCTGATATAGGCGAGCATCTGCTCGCGCATGAACCAGAACAGGATGATCGCTGTAAAGGCGAGGAAGCCCGGAATCTCGCGGACCGACTGCAATATGCCGATATCGGCGCCGGAGAAGCCGGCTGCCTCCTTGGCGAAGTTGTTCAGCAGCGCGCTCCAGCTGGCGAAGCCGAGCCAGTTGATGAAGGCCAGCGTCATCAGGAAGACGGCGGGCGATCTCAGGAAGGCGGCGGGGCGGCGCGGCCCGGAGGCGGTGTCGGACATCGCAGGGCCCGTTCGGCAAAGGCGGAGGAGATCGCCGCGGCAGCGCGGGGCCGATCCCCGCGGGCTGTCTCTTCTAGAACTGCCGGACGACCTTGGGTAGCTTGGTTGCGTGCATGGCGCGCCAGCGCCGCAAAGAGGGTAGAGTCCGAGGCGAACCTTTGCGCTGGATCATCGCACAGATCCCCGAAGACACCCTAAGGATGGCCTCCGCAGCAGGCAGGAGAGTGAAATGTACAAGTCGATCCTGGTTCCCGTCGACATCGCCGAGCCGGAGATGGCCGAGCCCGCCATCGCGGCCGCGACCTCCTTCGCCAAGGCGTCGGGTGGCGCCGTCAGGCTGGTCTATGTCCGCTCGCTCGTGCCGGTGACCTATATGGAGTTCGTGCCGGCGGGGTTTGATGCCGAGCAGCAGGAGGATGCCGAGGCGAAGCTCGCCGCCATCGCCGCCAAGATCGACCTGCCCGAGGCGCAGGTGTCGGCCAAGGTGCTGACCGGCTCGGTGCATGGCGAGGTTTTGGCCGAGGCCGATGCGAGCGGCGCCGATCTCGTCGTGATCGGTTCGCATGAGCCCGGCATTCTGGCCTATGTCATCGGCTCCAACGCCTCGTCGATCGTGAGACGGGCCAAATGCTCGGTGCTCGTGGTCCGCTGAGAGCCGTCAGGCGCGCCGGCCGGGCACGAGGTCGTCCGGCACCTCGCCGGGCGCGAGCTGCCGCGGCTTGTTGAGCGTCACCATGGGCATGACCTGCCAATAGGACGCCGCAGCCAGCAGCAGGCCGAGCAGGGCGGTCGAATAGGCGCCCTGCAGCAGCGCGCGGCCGGTGAAGAAGGCGAGCATCAGCAGGGACAGGGTGCTGACCGTCGCCAGCGCCCCCCACAGCAGCGGCGGCTTGCCGGCGACGAAGCGCACACGTGGATTGGCCCGTGCGATCGCAGCCGCGAGCGCGCCGACGAAGGCGTGGTAGCCGGCATCGTCGCGGTCCATGTCGGTGAGCGAGCGCCAGGACAGATTGCCGAAGGTGATGGTCCTGCCGTCCGACAGGCGCAGCTGCGTCTTGAAGCCCTTCGAGCTGAGATTGCTCGGCGCATAGACGAACCGGACCTGTTCGACCGCGGAAAGCCTCACGCGATCCACCTTGCGGGTCGAGTCGACGACCAGCGTGTCGCCCTCCAGCCGGTAGGTGATCTCGAAACCCACGGGTCTCGCGCGCTGGCGCCAGGATGGGGCAGGGGTGTCGTCGTCTTCGGCGGTGATGTTCATGATCGCTGCCATAGCCGGTCGGCCGCGGCTTGTCAGGACGGCGTGAAGGCGAGCTTTCCGCCGAAGCCGACGAAGATGACGCCGGTGGCGCGGTCCAGCCCGCGGCGCATCCGACGATAGGCCCGCAGCACCGGCGCCTGTGACAGCGCCAGCGCCACGACGGCGTACCAGATCCCGGAAATCGCCACCATGGTGACCACGGCCGAGGCGCCATAGTGCCAGGAGGCTGCGGGCGGCAGCGTGGCGGCAAAGAGGCTCGAGACGAAGATGGCCGATTTGGGGTTGGCCAGATTGGCGACAAGTCCGGTCCGGAAAGCCTTTGCGGGGGTGAGGCTCGTCTGGCCGTCCGCATCATCGGAGGCGCCGATGGGGTGCGCTTTCGGCCAGACCATGCGCAGGCCGAGCACGATCAGATAGATCCCGCCGGCGATCTTGAGGACGAGATACGCCGCCGGTGCCGCGCGGAAGAGCAGGCCGATACCCAGCCAGCCCGCGAGGCCCCAGCAGGCCGTGCCGGCAATCGTGCCGAGAATGGCGCTGAGGACGATCCTCCGCGAGCCGGTCAGCGCGGCGCGAACCACGAAGAGGAAGTTGGGGCCGGGCGTTATCGCAGCCAGAGCCCAGATCGTGGCGACGGTCAGCAGGAACATGGGATTTCGCTCGCGCTCGCATCGCCGGACCGGAATGGGCGGCGCAGTCCAAGAGCCGCGGAGCAAGAGCTGCGCCACGACCCGCCATGGCGTGGTCTCAGCGCGCCAGCACCTTCATCGCGGCATCGAGCCCGTCCAGAGTCAGCGGAAACATCCGCCCACCCATCAGCGAGCCGATCTGCCGGATCGACTGGGTGTAGCTCCACAGGTGCTGCTGGACGGGATTGAGCCAGACCGATTTCGGGAAACGCCCGGTGATCCGCTCCATCCAGACCGCCCCTGCCTCCTCGTTCCAGTGCTCCACCGAACCACCCGGCATCGCGATCTCATAGGGGCTCATCGAGGCGTCGCCGACGAAGACGACGCGGTAATCGGCCGGATAGGTCCGCAGCAGCTCGAAAGTCGGGATCGTCTGGTCGTGCCGACGCCGGTTCTCGCGCCAGACCCGCTCATAGGGGCAGTTGTGGAAGTAGAAATGCTCGAAATGCTTGAACTCGGCACGGGCGGCAGAGAACAGCTCCTCGGCCAGCTCGACATGCCAGTCCATCGAACCGCCGACATCGAGAAAGAGCAGGACCTTGACCGCGTTGCGCCGCTCGGGCCGCAGCTTCACGTCGAGATAGCCATGGCGCGCCGTCTCGCTGATCGTCGAATCGAGATCGAGTTCCTCGGCCGCTCCCGTGCGGGCGAATTTGCGTAAGCGGCGCAGCGCGATGCGCAGGTTGCGCACGCCGAGCTCGCGCGTGTCGTCGAAATCCTTGAACTCGCGCTTGTCCCAGACCTTCACCGCCCGGAAATTGCGGTTGCCGTCCTGCCCGATGCGGACGCCCTCGGGGTTGTAGCCATAGGCGCCGTAAGGCGAGGTGCCGGCCGTGCCGATCCATTTCGAGCCACCCTGGTGGCGGCCCTTCTGTTCGGCGAGGCGCTGTTTCAGCGTCTCGAAGAGCTTGTCCCAGCCGAGCGCCTCGATCTGCGCCTTCTCGGCCTCGGTCAGGTATTTCTCGGCCAGCTTGTGCAGCCACTCGTCGGGGATGGCCTGCTGCTCGACCGCCTGGCCCAGCGTCTCCAGGCCCTTGAAGACCTGTCCAAAGACCTGGTCGAACCGATCGAGATGGCGTTCGTCCTTCACCAGGCAGCAGCGGGCGAGATGATAGAAATCCTCGACCCGGTGCTCGGCCAGATCGGCCTCGACGCCCTCGAGCAGTGCGAGATATTCGCGCAGCGTCACGGGGACCTTCGCGGTCCGCAGGTCGGTGAAGAGTCGCAGGAACATGGCGCTACTCTGGCGCGCCCCGCGCCGCGGTCAAGCCGGACCCCGCCGTGGTCCCGACCGATGAGCGGCGCGGAACGACGGCAGGGCTGGGGGGATCACGCCACGGCTTCGGCGAGATCCTTGGTGACCTTGAACTTCACCACCGTCTTGGCCGGGACCTTGATGGTGGCGCCGGTCGAGGGGTTGCGGGCCTCGCGGGCTTCGCGCTTGGCGGCCGACAGCTTGCCGACGCCGCCGAGCGTGATGTCGTCGCCAGCCTTCAGCGTCTTCGCGACGACGGTGCCCAGCGAGGCGAGGATGGCGGAGACGTCCGCCTTCGACTTGCCGGTCTCATCGGCGATGGCGGCGATCAGTTCGTTCTTGGTCATGAAATCCTCCATGGGGAGCGTTGTGGGGCATCACGCGACGCGAAGGGTCGGCAGACCCGTCCGAAAACACGGCGCGAAAGCCGCAGGCCACACGATGCGGCTGGGGCAGTTGCCACGACCATCGGCGAAAGGCGATGCCCGCGCCGCTAGATACGCACAGAAATCGCGTTCGTTCCGCGAATCGAAGCCGCATCTCAACCAAAGGGAGGCCCGATCGAGCGCAATTGACAAGGCTGCGGCTGTTATTTCAAGCTTGAAATAATTGAGGGCTGGGGAAGCGGCATGAAGGTCATCATCGTCGGAGGCGGCATCGGCGGCCTGACGCTCGCGCTGATGCTGCACGCGCGCGGCATCGGCGCGACCGTTTACGAACAGGCCAGCGAAATCCGCGAGGTCGGCGTCGGCATCAACACGCTGCCTCATGCCATCCGCGAACTGGCGGATCTCGGCCTGCTGCCGGCGCTCGACGCCGTTGCGATCCGCACCCGCGAACTGGTCTACATGAACCGCTTCGGCCAGACGGTCTGGCGCGAGCCGCGCGGCCTGCATGCGGGCGCGCCGACGCCTCAGTTCTCGATCCACCGCGGTCGCCTTCAGGCCGTGATCCGCGACGCCGTCGTGGCGCGGCTGGGCGAGGGCGCGGTCCGGACCGGCCGCCGGCTGCAGGGCTTCATCCAGGACGAGGGCGGCGTCACCGCTCATTTCGCCGATTCGCGCCGGGGCGAGACGGGCGAGACCGCGCGCGGCGATATCCTCGTCGCGGCCGATGGCATCCATTCGATGGTGCGCGCCCATTACTTCCCCGACCAGGGGGCGCCGCGTTGGAACGGCGTCCAGATGTGGCGCGGCGCCTGCGACTGGCCGGTCTTCCTCGATGGGGAAAGCATGATCGTCGCCGGCGGCATGGCCGGCAAGCTGGTGCTCTACCCGATCGCCAAGGGAAAGACGGCCCAAACCCGGCTCACCAACTGGGTCGTCAACATCCGCACCGGCGATCCCGCCAGGCCGCCGCCGAAGGAGGCCTGGTCGAAGCCGGGCCGGCTCGAGGACGTGCTGCCCTTCGCGCGCCGCTTCACCGTGCCCGGCGTGGACATTCTCGGGCTGATCCAGGCCAGCCCCGGCTTCTGGGACTACCCGATGTGCGACCGGGACCCGTTGCCGCGCTGGACCCATGGCCGCGTCACGCTGCTCGGCGACGCCGCCCACCCGATGTATCCGGTCGGCTCGAACGGGGCGTCCCAGGCGATCCTCGACGCGCGCTGCCTGGCCGATACGCTGGTCCGTTCCGAGCATCCGCGCCACGCGCTTGCAGCCTATGAGGCACAGCGCCTGCCGGCGACGGCGGAGATCGTGGCGCTGAACCGCAAGGGCGGGCCCGAGCGCGTCATCGACGCCGTCGAGCAGCTGGCGCCGAACGGCTTCGACGATGTCGAGCGCGTCCTGAGCTATGCCAAGCGCGAGGCGATCGTGAAGTCCTATGCCGGCAAGGCCGGGTTCTCGCAGGAGCAGCTTGCCCGGCGGGCGTGACCGGCTTAGCCGGCCTCGGTCAGCTGCTGGATGCGGCTCTTCATGCGGGCATTGTCCCGCTCGGCCATGCGCAGCCGCATCGCGACATCGGTTTCCGTAGGGTTTGCGGTCTCCGGAACCCTCTCGGCCTCGAAGGAGACGCCGATGCGCGTGCCCGTCCGCCAACGGACATGGGCACGGTAGCAGCACTGGCGCTGGGCGATCTCGAGCTCAAAATCGGAGGGCAGGAGCACCGTGTCCGGCACCACGATGAGGGCGCCCCCATCCGAGATGTTGCGAACGACGCAATCCAAGGTCGCACGCTTCTGGTTGTAGCGCGCTCGCGCGCCCAGAAGAGAGCGCAACCGTGGCGTCTGGCGCCGCTCCGTGGTCATGGCTCGATCCCGGCAGTCTTCAGCAGGCGGCCCCCTGCCGCCTCGATGAGACCATGCCAGAGGTGCGGGTGCCGCGCAGCAACCGAAACGTTAAGTGTTTAACGATCCGTCGCCCGGATGCGCGAAAGAACGGGCTCAGTCCGCATCCCGGACGCCAGCCCGCCGGGCTCGCGCCTCGGCCAGCGAGACGACGGGGGAGGGGGTGGCCTCTTCGAGGGTCAGGAAGGCGACGCCGACATCGTCGCCGCGCCGCCAGCACTGCCGGACGCGACGCCGGTCTCCCGCTGGGATGTCGAGTTCGAAAGTGTCCGGCAGCTCGATCCAGTCCGCCATCCGGATCATCGCGCCGGTCTGCGAATGATTGCGCACGGTGCAGGCCAGCACGGACTGCTCGCCGTTGAACACGAGTCGAGCCGGCTGGTGCAGGCGGTCGCGCGTCTGGAGGCGGCGATCGGCGATCATCGGCAGACTCCCGCAAAAGGCCTCCGAAAGGATCGAAGGCTCCTGCCATTGAAGTTGCCGCAAAAGGGCCGCCCGCGCAGCCTTTACCCGCGCTTAACCTTACCCGGCAGGCGTCAGGCGCCGTCGGGGGGCGGCGGCAGGAAGTCGACCTCGTGCTTGGCCGAGAGCGCCACGACATCGGCCGGATTCTGCTCGGCCATCGAGTGGATGCCCCAGAACAGATCGTAGAGGCGCCCCGTCGGGGCCACCCAGAACAGGCACTTCACGGGGGCATCGCTCTTGTTGAAGAGACCGTGGGGCACATTGCGCGGCAGGCGGATCAGGTCGCCGGGCAGGGCATGGCTCTCGGCCCCGTCGAGGACGAGGTCGAGCCGTCCCTCCAGCATGTAGATGAACTCGTCCTGCGTGGTGTGGATGTGGGGCGGCACGAAGGTGCCGGGCGGGAAGGTGGCGTGCCAGGAAAAGGAGTCCTCGCTGAGCGACTTCGGCACATAGGTCTGGCCGAGGATGTTCCAGGAGATCGCATCGAGCCCCTCATTGGCCCGGGTGACGCCGGCGGTCAGTGGCTTCATGGCAGATATCCTCGCTCGTCAGAAATGCAGGAAGCGGTCCTTGACCGCGCTGTCGCTGCGCAGATCGTCGCTGCTGCCGCGCCAGACGACGCGCCCCTTCTCCAGGACGACATGGCGGTCGGCGATCTTGGCCAGCGCATCGACGTTCTTGTCGATCACCAGGATCGACTCGCCCTCGGCCTTCAGCGCCGAAAGGCAGGCCCAGATCTCCTGGCGGATGATCGGCGCCAGCCCCTCCGTCGCCTCGTCGAGGATGATCAGGCGGGGATTGGTCATCAGCGCCCGGCCGATGGCGAGCATCTGCTGCTCGCCGCCTGAGAGCTGGTTGCCGCGGTTGGCACGGCGCTCCTTCAGGCGCGGGAAGAAGGCGTAGATCCGCTCGATGTCCCAGCGGGCCTTGCCGAAGCGGCTGGCGGCGGTCGCGATCAGGTTCTCCTCGACGGAGAGCGTCGGGAAGATCATGCGCCCCTCGGGCACCAGGCCGATGCCGGCCTGCGCGATCCGGAACGCGGGCGCACCCGTGAGATCGCGCCCACCGACGCTGACGCGGCCGGATTTCGGCGGGATCAGCCCCATGATCGCGCGAATGGTCGTGGTCTTGCCCATACCGTTGCGGCCGAGCAGTGTCACCACCTCGCCTTCGCCGATCGCAAGATCGACCCCGAACAGGATCTGAGCCTCGCCATAGCCGGCATCGAGCCCCTCGACGACGAGCATCCTACCCCTCCTCGCCGAGATAGGCTTCGCGCACCGCCGGGTCGGCCCGCACCGTGGCGGGATCGCCCGAGGCGATAACGCGGCCATAGACCAGCACGCTGACGCTGTCGGCGAGCGCGAACACCGCCTCCATGTCATGCTCGACCAGCAGCATGGCATAGCGGCCCTTCAGGCTGGCGAGCAGCGCGATCAGCCGCTCTCCCTCCTCGCGGCCGACGCCGGCGAGCGGCTCGTCCAGCAGGATCGCGGCCGGTTCCAGCGTCAGCGCCATCGCGATCTCGAGCGCGCGCTTCTCGCCATGCGACAGCCGCCCGGCCAGGACATGGGCGCGTTCGGTAAGGCCGACGGCCTCGAGCGCCGCCCAGGCCGGCGCATTCAGGGCCTCGTCCCGGGCTGCGTTCCGAAACAGCGCCAGCGGATGGGCCGCCCGGGCCTGCGCCCCGAGCGCAACATTTTCCAGCACCGAGAGAGACGGGATCGTCGAGGTGATCTGGAAGGTCCGGGCGAGGCCTGCTCGTGCCCGTCGTTCCGGCGAGAGACCGGTGATGTCCTGCCCTCGGAAGCGGATGCTCCCGGTATCGGGCCGCAGCATGCCGGAGATCTGGTGGACCAGTGTCGTCTTGCCCGCTCCATTCGGGCCGATCAGGGCGTGGAGTTGCCCAGGCGCGACCGACAGGCTGACGCCGTCGGTCACCTTGAGGGCGCCAAACGCCTTCTGGACGCCGGAAAGAACGAGCACGGGCTCAGTCATCGCGTCCGGCCCCGAGCTTGCGCATCAGCCCGACGATCCCGCCGCGGGTGAACAGCACGAAGAGCACGATCATCGGCCCGAAGATGGCCTTCCAGTGCTCGGTCCAACCAGCGAGGACGTCCTCGGCGAAGAGGAAGGCGAGCGCCCCGATGATGGCGCCGTGCAGCGAGCCGACGCCGCCGAGCACGACCATGAAGATGAGCTCGCCCGAGCGCGGCCAGGACATGAAGGCCGGGCTGACGAACTCCGTCTGGTTGGCGAGCAGGAATCCGGAAAGCCCCGCGATCAGCCCGCTGATCACATAGGCGACGAGCCGCACTTGCGAGACCTGGAACCCGGTGACGGAGACGCGCGTGGCGTTCTCGCGCGCAGCCCTCAGCACGCGACCGAAGCGCGAGGCGACGATCACGCGGACGAGGAGGTAGCACGCCAGAAGCACGCCGAGCACGACATAGAAGAAGCCGATGCGGTTGCCGAAGGCGTCGAAGCCCAGCAGCGTGCTGCGCTGATAGAGCGTCAGCCCGTCGTCGCCGCCATAGGCCGAAAGCGCCTGCGCCAGGAAATAGACCATCTGCCCGAAGGCGAGCGTGATCATGATGAAGGTGACGCCGCGCGTGCGCAGCGAGACATAGCCCGTGACCAGCCCGAAGAGACCGCACACCGCCAGCACCACGGGCAGGATCAGCAGCGTCTCCGCCAGCCCCTCCGTGATCATGATGCCGGTCGCATAGGCGCCGATTCCGACGAAGGCGGCATGGCCGAACGAGACCAGCCCGCCGACGCCGAGGATGAGATCGAGCGAGAGCGCCGCGATGGCGAAGATCATCGCCCGCGTCACCAGCGTCAGCCAGTGCGAGGGCAGGCCGAGAGAGACCGCGAGCGGCAGCAGCGCCAGCAGGCCGAAGAGCAGGACCGGAACCAGCAGCACGCGCCGCGCTGGCAGGGGTATCGCCCGTGCGGTTGGCGCGGGCACTGTCGTGGTCGCCTCGCTCATGCCCTGCCCTTCGAGGGCAGCAATCCCTCGGGCCGGACGAACAGCACGATCGCCATGACGAGATAGATCAGCATCGAGGACAGCGCGGCACCCGCTGCCCGGGCCGAAGGGGCGCTCATGAACAACCGCAGCAGGTCGTTCATGAAGGAGCGGCCGAGCGTGTCGACGAGGCCGACGATCAGTGCCCCGACGAAGGCGCCTCGGATCGAGCCGATGCCGCCGACGACGATCACGACGAAGGCGAGGATCAGGATGTTGTCACCCATGCCGGGCTCGACCGAGAGGATCGGCGCCGCCATCGCGCCGGCGAAGGCCGCCAGCATCGTGCCGAAGGCGAAGACGATCATGAACAGCTTGTTGATGTCGACGCCGAGCGCTGAAACCATGGGCGCATTCGAGGCGCCGGCCCGCAGCAGCATGCCCGTGCGCGTCTTCTCGACGACGAACCACAGCAGAGCACCGACGGCGAGGCCGGAACCGATTAGCGCGAAGCGGTAGGTCGGGTAGAGGATACCGTCGAGCAGCGCGACATTGCCCGACAGGAAGGCCGGGACCGGAACCGAGAGCGGCGCCGCGCCCCAGAGCATCTTCACACCCTGGTTCAGCAGCAGGATCAGACCGAAGGTCGCCAGCACCTGGTCGAGATGGTCTCGCGCGTAGAGATGTCGAAAGACCAGGAACTCGAGCGCCAGCCCGATCACCAGCGCGCAGGCGAGCGCCAGCACGAGCCCGAGCACGAAGCTGCCGGTGATGCCGACGAAGGTCACGGCGAGATAGGCGCCGAGCATGTACTGCACGCCATGCGCCAGGTTGATGAAGTCCATCACGCCGAAGACGAGCGTCAGCCCGGCGGCGACCAGGAACAGCAGGATGCCGAGCTGGAGGCCGTTCAGGATCTGGACGATGAGGAGGCCGGTGGTCATGTCGTGTCGCCCGTCATGCTCGGGCTTGACCCGAGCATCTCAGGAAAGAGATTCTCGGGTCTGCGCTGCGCTTCGCCCGAGAATGACGAAGAGGCTTACTTCAGCGCACAGTCCTTCGCATGCGGGTCGGCGTAGTCCGTGAACACCTTCGAGACGATCTCGGTCTGGAACTTGCCGTCGGCGCGCTTGGCGGCCTTGACCAGGTAGAAGTCCTGGATCGGGTAGCCGTTGGTGTTGAACTTGAACTTGCCGCGCAGCGAGGTGAAGTCGGCCTTCTTGAGCGCCGCGCGCAGCTTGTCCTTGTCGGCCGTTCCGCCGGCCGCCTTGACCGCCGAGTCGATCAGCATCGCGGCGTCATAGGCCTGCTGGGCGTAGGAGCCCGGCACGATCTTGTAGGCGGCCTCATAGGCGCTGACGAAGGCCTTGGTCTGCGGGTTGTCCATGTTCGGCGCCCAGGTCATGCCGCCGAACAGGCCCACCGCCGCATCCTGCTGCGCCGGCAGCGTCGACTCGTCGACCGTGAAGGCCGAGAGGAACGGGATCTTGCCCTGCAGGCCGGCCTGCGACCACTGCTTGACGAAGTTGACGCCCAGGCCCCCCGGCAGGAAGGCGAAGACCACATCCGGCTTGGTCGAGGCGATCTTGGCGAGGTCGGAGGCGAAGTCCATCGAGGTCAGCGGCGCATAGACCTCGTCGACGATCTCGCCCTTGAAATAGCGCTTGAAGCCGGCGAGCGAGTCCTTACCCGCCTGATAGTTCGGCGCGATGATGTAGGCGCGCTTGTAGCCCTGGTCCTGCGCATGCTTGCCGAGCACCTCGTGGACCTGGTCGTTCTGGTAGGAGGTCACGAAGAAGTTCTGGTGGCAGCCCTTGCCGGCCATGGTCGAGGGGCCGGCATTGGGCGAGATCAGGAAGGCGCCGGAGTCCAGCACCGGCTTGGCGATCGCGCCGAGGATGTTCGAGAACACCGGGCCGACGACGAAGTCCGCCTTGGCGCTCTCGACATAGGCCCTGACCTTGCCGACGGCGACGTCGGGCTTGAGTTCGTCGTCGATCACCGTGATCTGCACCGGCACGCCGCCGAGCTTGCCGCCGTTCTGGTCGACCGCGAGTTGGAAGCCGTCGCGGACCTGCTGGCCGAGCGCGGCCGCCGGACCTGTCAGCACGCTGACGACGCCGATCTTGAGCGGCTCCTGCGCCTGGGCGGAGGCGATGCCGAGGGCGAGGACGCCGGCACCGAGCGAAAGCGAGAATTTGAGCGTCATGTCGAATGTCCTCCCGGGACGAGCGAGAAAGCGACAGCGCGACAGGGGTCCCCTCGACCTCCTTGATCGCACGATGGGGGCATATTGTTTCAAGCTTAAAATATCTGCAAGGGGTTCTTGCCGGAGAATCTTTGACTGCCCGGTGAACCTCCAGGCCATCCCGGACAAGCGGCGAAGCCGCTGATCCGAGATCCATCGTAGAGCGCAATTCCCTACGATGGATCCCGGAGCTCCGCTTCGCTACGTCCGGGATGACGCCGAGGAAGTCGTCACCGTCACGGCGATCTCAGGCCTGCACGCCGTCGACATACCAGTCCATCTTGGACAGGATCGCGTCCGATGCGGTCTCGCCGGCCTTCAGCCGCACCTCGCCCTTCTGGTCCTTCAGCTCGCCCGTGAAGGGGTGGAGCGTGCCGGCGACGATGCCCTTCGTGACCTCGTCTGCGGCGGCGCGCGCAGCCGGTGTCACGGCGTCGTTATAGGGTGCGATCTTGACCATGCCGTCCTTGATGCCACCCCAGACGTCACCGCTCTTCCAGGTGCCGTCCATCACCTCCTTGACGCGCTTGATGTAGTAGCCGGACCAGTCGTCGACGATCGCGGTCAAATGCGCCTTGGGGGCGAAAGCCTTCATGTCGGAGGCCTGGCCGAAGGCGAAGACGCCGCGTTGCTCGGCCGCCTGGAGAGCCGCCGCCGAGTCGGTGTGCTGGGTGATGATATCGCAGCCCTGGTCGATCAACGCCTTGGCGGCGTCGGCTTCCTTGGCCGGATCGTACCAGGTCGAGGCCCAGATCACCTTGGTCCTGAAGTTCGGGTTCACCTTGCGGGCGGCGATCGTGAAGGCGTTGATGCCCATCACCACCTCGGGAATTGGGAAGGAGGCGATATAGCCGGCCTGGCCGGACTTCGACATGTGCCCGGCAATGGTGCCGATGACCGCGCGGCCTTCATAAAAGCGGGCATTGTAGGTCGCGACGTTCTCGGCGCGCTGATAGCCGGTGGCGTGCTCGAATTTCAGCTTCGGGAACTGCTTGGCGACCTGGATCGTCGGGTTCATGAAGCCGAACGAGGTCGTGAAGATGAGCTGGTTGCCGGCCTGGGCGAGCTGGCGGATCGCGCGCGCCGCATCGGGGCCCTCCGCCACCTTCTCGATGAAGCTCGTCTTGATCTTCGCGCCGTACTCCTTCTCGATCGCCAGACGACCCTGATCATGGGTCCAGGTCCAGCCATGGTCGCCGATCGGGCCGACATAGATGAAGCCGACGCCCAACGGCGCCTGGGCACGGGCGCCCGTTCCGATCAGCGGGAGAGCCGCGGCGCTGGCGCCGGCTCCGAAATTGAACCGGCGGCGGGTGATGATCGAGGTCATGAGGGGAGTCTCCGGTTGCGGGGCGGCGTCAGGACGCCGAGAACGGCTTGCCGAGGCAGGCCGGCGCATTGAGCCGGCCCGTCTTGCGGCCTAGCGACATCATGGTCAGAACCGCGATTGTCGCAAGATAGGGCGTCATCGCGAGGAGTTCCGGTGCGAGCCAGGTGATGCCGGCCGCCTTGGCCTGGAGCTCGAGCGTCATGACCGAGCCGAAGAGATAGGCGCCGAGCAGCAGCCGGCCCGGGCGCCAAGCGGCGAAGACGACGAGCGCGAGCGCGATCCAGCCACGTCCCGCGGTCAGCCCCTCGGCCCACATCGGCGTGAGCGCCAGCGAGAAATAGGCCCCGCCCAGCCCCGCCAATGCCCCGCCGAAGGCGATCGCCGCATAGCGTATGGCGATGACGGGGTAGCCGATGGCATGGGCCGAAGCGTCGTTCTCGCCGACCGCGCGCAGGATCAGGCCCGGCCGCGTGCGTCTCAGGAACAGGCTGACGCCGAGCACCAGCGCGAGCGAGAGATAGACGACGATGTCGTGGCCGAAGATCGCGCGCAGCAGGGGATGCTCCGAGAGTGCGGCCGGCAACACCGGGTCGAGCCGCGTGATCGTGCGGCCGACGAAGCCCGCGCCGATCAGCGAGGAGGCGCCGATGCCGAAGATCGTCAAAGCAAGCCCGGTGGCGACTTGGTTGGCGGTCAGCGACAGCGTCAAGACAGCAAACACCATCGCCGTCGCCACGCCCGCCACCATCGCGGCCAGAAGGCCGAGCATCGTGCTGCCGGTGCTGAACGCGACCGCGAAGCCCGCGACGGCCCCGCACAGCATCATGCCCTCGACGCCGAGATTGAGCACGCCGGCCTTCTCCGTGACGAGTTCCCCCAGCGCCGCCAGCAGGATCGGCGTCGAGGCGGCAATGAGGGTCATCAGGATCGAGACGAGGATGGCGGTGGTCATAACGCAACCCCTGTCATTCCGGGGCGCGCCAGTGGCGCGAACCCGGAACCCACGACCGGGTGAGCGTTTCGTCCTTCGTCCCGCCCAGCCGTGTGGTCTCGCCCGGTCGTGGGTTCCGGGTTCTTCGCTGCGCGAAGCCCCGGAATGACAAGCGTGCGTGCCCGCCCCCTCATGCCGCCCGCGCCTTCCAGCCGATGCGGTATTTCACCAGCACGTCGGTCGCCAGCAGCACGAAGAGCAGCAGCGCCTGGAACATGCCGGTCGCGGCCTGAGGCAGCCGCACGGTCGTCTGCGCGATCTCGCCGCCGACATAGGTCGCTGCCAGCACGACACCGCCAAAGACGATGCCGAGCGGGTTCAGTCGGCCGAGGAAGGCCACGATGATCGCGGTGAAGCCATAGCCGGTCGGGAATTGGGGCGTGAGCTGCCCGAAGGGGCCGGCCGCCTCGAAGAGCCCGGCCAGGCCGGCGAGCCCGCCGCTGGCGAGCAGCGTCGCCCAGGTCACCCGGTCGGCGCTGAAGCCGCCGTGGCGCGCGGCGGCGGGCGCCAGCCCCACGACCCTGACTGCGTAGCCGGCGGTCGTCTTCTCCATCAGCAGCCAGGCGACGAGCGCGATCACGAGCGCTGCGGGGATGCCGAGATGGACGAGCGAGCCCTCCATCATCGCCGGCAAGGTCTGGTCGGCCCCGAACATCCGCGTCTGCGGAAAGTTGAAGCCGTCAGGGTCCTTCCAGGGCCCGCGCACCAGGTAATAGAGGCCCTGAACCGCGACATAGGTCAGCATCAGGCTCGTCAGGATCTCGCTGACCTGCAGCCGCACACGCAGGAAGGCCGGCACGGCCGCCCAGGCCATGCCGCCGAGCACCCCTGCAAATGCCATCGCGGGCAGGATCCACCAGCCGGTCATCTCATGCGTCACCAGGGCCACGCCGGTGCCGGCGATGGCGCCCATGATGTATTGGCCCTCGGCGCCGATGTTCCAGACATTGGCGCGGAAGCCGATGGCGAGCCCGAGCGCGATCATCACCAGCGGCGCCGCCTTGACGCCGAGATCGGGCCAGCGCTGTGGCTCGATGAAGGGCGTCACGAAGATGCTCTCGACCGCATGAAAGCCGTCATAGCCCATCGCCGTGAAGACGATCATGCCCAGCAGCATCGTCAGCCCGATCGCGATCAGCGGGCTGAGCCAGAGCATCAGCATGCTCGGCTCGCGGCGGCGGCGCCATTCAAGCATGGGCGTTGCCTCTGTCGCTGGCCGGCGAGGGCGCCTCCCTTCCCCCTTGTGGGGAAGGGTAGGGGGATGGGGGTGGTCCCGCTTGGCGAGCGGGAGCCGGTATGGGCGCCGCGCCGCGTAGCCGGGGCCGCGCGCTTTGACTTTGCGACCGCCACCCCTGCCCCTCCCCACAAGGGGGAGGGGTTTCCGTCGAGGCGAGCGGCAAGGTGAAAGCCTCAAGCATGGGCGACCTCGCTCTCGCCATGCACCCCGCCCATCATCAGGCCGATCTCGTCGATGCCGAGGCTGGCGACAGCGCGCGGGGCCGACAGCCGCCCCTCATTGATGACACAGAGCCGGTCGGCCAGCTCGAGCAGTTCGTCGAGATCCTGCGAGATCACCACCACGGCCGAGCCCTTTTCGGCGAGATCGACGAGTTCCTGCCGGATTGCCGCCGCGGCCCCGGCATCCACGCCCCAGGTCGGCTGGCAGACGACGAGCACGCCCGGTGTCTGGCCGATCTCCCGGCCCATGATGAACTTCTGGAGATTGCCGCCCGACAGCGAGCGGGCGAGCGCTGCCGTCCCGGTGGTGCGGACGTCGAAGCGCTTGATCACGGAATCGGCGAAGCGCTTGACGTCTCCCGTGCTGATCATCCCGAGCGGGGTCAGCGGCAGGCGGTGGCGCGCGGTCAGCACCGCATTATCGGCGAGCGAGAAATCGGGCACCGCGGCATGGCCGTTGCGCTCTTCCGGCACGCAGCAGAGCCCGAGCGCCCGGCGCGCGCCCGCATCCAGCCGCCCCACCGGTTTCCCGTCTAGTGTGACCGCATCGGCCGTGTTCGCCGGCCGCTCGCCGGACAGGGCGGTCAGCAGTTCCGACTGGCCGTTGCCCGCGACGCCGGCGATGCCGAGGATTTCGCCGGCCCGCGCCTCGAAGGCCACCGCACGCAGATCGGTGCCGAAGGGCGGCTCGCCGGGAAGCGTCAGCGCGGAGACCGACAGCCGCACGGGCCCGGCGCCGGCGCTTCCGCCATGCTCGATCTGGCGCAGTTCGGCGCCGATCATCAGCTCGGCCATGCGCTTCGTGCTCTCGACGCGCGGGTCGCAGGTGGCGACGACCCGGCCAGCCCGCAGGATCGTGGCGGCCTCGCACAGAGCCTTGATCTCATGCAGCTTGTGCGAAATGTAGAGGATCGCGCAGCCCTGCGACGCGATCTGGCGCAGCGTGCCGAAGAGCTTGTCCACCTCCTGCGGCGTCAGCACCGAGGTCGGCTCGTCCATGATCAGCAGCCGGGGATTCTGCAGCAGGCAGCGCACGATCTCGATGCGCTGCCGCTCGCCGACCGACAGCGTATGGACCTCGCGCTCGGGGTCGAGCGGCAGCGAGTAGCTTTCCAGGATCGCCGCGACGCGGCCCTTGAGTTCGTTCGTGTCGCAGGCCTCGTCGAGACCGAGCGCGATGTTCTCGATCACCGTCATCGCGTCGAAGAGCGAGAAGTGCTGGAAGACCATGCCGATGCCCAGCCGCCGCGCGGCCTTGGGCGAGGGGATCGAGACCGGCGCACCGTCCCAGGCGATGGTCCCGGCATCGGCCTGCTGCACGCCATAGATGATCTTGACCAGGGTCGACTTGCCCGCCCCGTTCTCGCCCAGCAAAGCGTGGATCTCGCCCGGCGCAACGCCGAGGCTGATGTCCTCGTTCGCCTTCACGCCGGGAAAGCTCTTGGAGATGCCCGACAGGGCGAGCCGGGGGCGAACCGTCTGGTCAGGCGGTTGCGTCATGGCCGGCTCGTTCCTCCGCTCCGGCTCCGCGGGAAGCCTCTGGTTTCCGAAGCAAACTCCGCACCAGTTCGGCGGCCGTCAAGGCCGCGATCACCTCGGGGCGCTTGTCGTCCACATCGCCGCCGCCGATCGGGCAGGTGAGGCGCGACAGCGCCTCGCGTCGCCCCCCACTGCGCAGGAAGCCGGCCTCGAAGCGCGCTCGCTTGGTCGCCGAGCCGATCATGCCGACATAGGCCGCATCGCCCCGCTGCAGCACGGCCTCGGCCAAGCGGTAGTCGAGCGCGTGGCTATGCGTGAGAACGACATGGGCGGCGCCGGCCGGCGCCGTGGCGATGACCGCGACGGGATCGGCCACGCGGATGCAGGTCACCGCGGCCGGCAGCCCGTCCATGACGCCATCGCGATCGTCGATCAGCGTCACCCGGAAAGGTAAGGGGGCCAGCGCTTGAACGAGGGCGCGCCCGGTATGCCCGGCTCCGAACACCAGCACGGTCGGGCGCGTCTCGGCCTCGGCCCGCTCTCGCGCGACCTGCATCGCGATGTCGGCCGATATGGCCCGCCGCAGTGAGACCTGCACCCGTCCGCCGCAGCACTGGCCCATCTGCGGGCCGAGCGGGATGTCGAGGCTTCGTTCGCGCTCGCCGCTGGCGAGCATCGCCCGGGCAATGTCGAGGCAATGGAATTCGAGCTGCCCGCCGCCGATTGTCCCGGCCGCGCCGGTTGCGCTCACCGCCATCGCCGTGCCGGCCTCGCGCGGAGTCGAGCCCGCGGCGTCGGTGAGGGTAACGAGGATGGCGCCGTCTGAGCGGTGGCGGGCGAGAAAGGCGGCGGGGGTCATGACCTGCCACCTTCATCCAGAAGGCGCGGGGAACCCCTCTCCTGTAAGGAGAGGGGCAGGGGTGAGGTGTAGGCCCCTGGACCAGCCAAGCTCATGCATTTCGGCGAAACGGCGGTGAGGTTCTGCCTCAAGCGTCCAACGGCCGACCTCTCACCCTGCCCTCTCCCTACGGGAGAGGGTTCCCCGCGGTGGGTTCGCGTAGCGTGGGGATGCAATGGAGCACCGGTCATGAGGCCGCCTCCGCCCGAACCCGCTCCACCGCCGCCAGCACCCGCTCGGGCGTCGCGGGCGCATCGAGCCTCGGACAGACCTTGTGCCCGCCGACGCTCGCCACCGCGTCCGACAGCGCATGCAGCACGCTGATCGCCAGCATCAGCGGCGGCTCGCCGACCGCCTTCGAGCGGTGGATCGTCGCTTCGCGATTGGGGGCGTTCTCCAGCAGCGCGACGTTGAAGATGCGTGGCCGGTCGGAGGCGACGGGGATCTTGTAGGTCGAGGGTGCATGCGTCTTCAGCACGCCCTTGGCATCCCAGACCAGTTCCTCGGTCGTCAGCCAGCCCATGCCCTGGATGAAGCCACCCTCGATCTGGCCCTTGTCGATGGCGGGGTTCAGCGAGGCCCCGCAATCATGCAGGATGTCGACGCGCTCGACCTTGTATTCCCCGGTCAGCGTATCGACCGCGACTTCGGCCGCCGCCGCCCCATAGGCGAAATAATAGAAGGGCTGGCCGCGCCCAGCCTTGCGGTCCCAATGGATCTTCGGCGTCGCGTAGAAGCCCGTGGCCGAAAGCTGGACCCGACCCATATAGGCCGCCTTGACGAGATCGGCGAAGGCGATCTCGCGGGCGCCGACCTGCACGAAGCCCGGCCGGAAGACGATTGCCTCCGGGCTTTCCTGCCAGTGCCGGGCGGCGAATTCGGTCAGCCGCGCCTTGATCGTCTCGCAGGCGTCGAGCGCCGCCATGCCGTTGAGATCCGAGCCGGAGGAGGCGGCGGTGGCGGAGGTGTTGGGCACCTTCCCGGTCGTCGTCGCGGTGATCTTGACCTGGTCGAGGCCGATGCCGAAGGCCTGCGCGACCACCTGCGCCACCTTGACGTAGAGCCCCTGGCCCATCTCGGTGCCGCCATGGTTCAGCATCACCGAACCGTCGGTGTAGACATGCACCAAGGCGCCGGCCTGATTGTACCAGGTCGCCGTGAAGGAGATGCCGAACTTGACCGGCGTCAGCGCGATGCCGCGTTTCACGATGGGGCTTGTGGCATTGGCCTCCCGGATCGCCGCCTGCCTTGCGCGATAGTCGCAGGAGCGCTCCAGCCGCTCGATCACCTCGCCCGCGATGTTGTCGGTCACGGTTTGGTGATAGGGCGTCAGATCGCGGCCGGGCCCCTCGCCGGGCCTGCCGCCATAGAGGTTGCGCCGGCGCACCTCCAGCGGGTCGAGCCCGGTCGCGAAGGCGACCTCCTCGATAAAGCGCTCCGCCCCGACCATGCCCTGCGGCCCGCCGAAGCCGCGAAAGGCCGTGTTCGAGACGGTGTGGGTCAAAAGCGGCTCGGAGCGGGCGCGCACCGCCGGGTAGAAATAGCAATTGTCCATGTGGAACAACGCCCGGTCCGTCACCGGCCCCGACAGATCCGCGTTCCAGCCGCAGCGCGCTGCATAGACCGCGTCGACCGCATGGATGCGTCCCTCGTCGTCGAAGCCGATCTCGTAATCGACGACGAAGTCGTGCCGCTTGCCGGTGACGATCATGTCGTCGTCGCGGTTGGGCCGCAGCTTCACCGGCCGCTTCAGCTTGCGGGCGGCGAGTGCCGCGACGCAGGCGAAGAGGTTGGACTGCGTCTCCTTGCCGCCGAAGCCGCCGCCCATGCGCCTGACCTCGACGGTGACGGCATGGGAGGCGACGCCCAGCACCTGCGCCACCATGTGCTGCACCTCGCTCGGGTGCTGCGTCGAGGAGAAGACCTGCATGTCCTCCTCCTCGCCGGGAATGGCGATCGCGATCTGGCTTTCGAGATAGAAATGATCCTGCCCACCGATCGTCATCGAGCCCTTCAGCCGGCGCGGGCTTTCCGCCAGCGCGGCCGCGACATCGCCGCGCTCGAGCTTGAGCGGGTCGGTCACCAGGGTGCCGCCGGCTGCGCGCGCCGCCGCGACATCGAGCACGGGCGGGGCCTCCACATAGACCGCCTGCGCCAGAGCAGCCGCCTCCCGTGCCGCCTGGCGCGTCTGCGCCACCACGGCGAAGAGCGGCTGGCCGTGATGCAGGATCGTCTGCGTCGCGAAGACCGGCTCGTCATGGCGATGCGTCGAGGAGATGTCGTTGACGCCGGGAATGTCGGCCGCCGTCAGCACCGCGACCACGCCGGGCGCCGCCAGCACGGGCGCGAGATCGAGCGAAACGAGCCGGCCATGGGCGATGCGGCTGAGACCAAGATAAGCATGCAACAGCCCCTCGGGCGCGGCGATGTCATCGATATAGACGGCTTCGCCCGCGACATGGCGGGCGGCGGAATCGTGGATGCGCGGCGCTCCGACCATTGCGGAGGTGTCGCTTTCGAGCCGGCGGCGCGCATCAGCCATGGGCGGCCTCCGCGAGCGGGCCGGCGACGCGGGTCTCGATCTCGGGCTGCGTCGTCTCGATCAGGAACCGCCGCAGCAGGTTTCCTGCGACCGTCAGCCGGTAGCCGGCCGAGGCGCGCATGTCGCTCAGCGGCGTGAAGTCGCTCGCCAGTGCGGCGATAGCAGAAGCGACGGCGGCCTCGTCCCAGTGCTGGCCAATCAGCGCCGCCTCCGCCGCGGCGGCGCGCTTGGGCGTGCCTGCCATGCCGCCATAGGCCAGCCGAGCCTCCGCGATGCGGCCGGCGGAATCGCGCCGCAGCAGGAAGGCGCCGCAGACGGCGGAGATGTCCTCGTCGAAACGCTTCGAGATCTTCGAGACGTGGATGAGCGCATCCGGCCCCGGCCTGGGCACGATCACCGCCTCGACGAACTCGCCCTCGCGCCTGTCCTGCTTGCGGTAGTCGAGGAAGAAGTCTTCCAGCGGGATGTCGCGGCGCGCCAATCCGTCAGGCGCCGCCTTCGCCAGCACCAGCCTCGCCCCCAGCGCGATCAGCGCCGGCGGCAGGTCGCCGATCGGCGAGCCATTGGCGATGTTGCCGCCGATCGTGCCGGCGTTGCGGACCTGCTCGCCGCCGAAGCGGCGCATCAGCTCGTCGAGCTGCGGCGAGAGCGACGCCAGCAAGGGGCGGACCTCCGCGTGGGTCGCCATCGCGCCAAAGACGAGGTGGTCGCCCCGATCCGCGATCTCCTGCAGCGCCGCGATCCGCCCGAGCGAGATGACAGGATCGAGCCGCCGCATGCCCTTCGTCACCCAGAGCCCGACATCGGTCGCGCCCGCGACCAGCGTCGCCTGCGGATGGGCGGCCACCAGATCCGCCAGCCCCGCAACGGTCGCCGGCGCGAGGAAGCGCCCGCCGGGTCCGGAGAGGGCGAGCGTCTCCTCGTCGGCGAGATCGTGCAGCCACGCCGCAACCGCCTTGCGGTCCGGCCGGTCGCCGCCACCAGCCGACATCCGCTGCGCCGCCGCGATGATCGGCTCGTAGCCGGTGCAGCGGCAGAGATTGCCCGCCAGCGCATCCTCGGTGCGCGCAACCGATGGCGCATCCTCGTTCAGCCAGAGCGCGAAGAGCGACATCACGATGCCCGGCGTGCAGAAGCCGCATTGCGAGCCATGGCAATCGACCATCGCCTGCTGCACGGGGTGCAGGCTGCCGTCTGGACGTTTCAGATGCTCGACCGTCAGCAGCTGGCAGCCGTCCAGCGTCGGCAGGAAGCGGATGCAGGCATTGATCGCCTCATAGCGCAGCCGGCCGCGATCGAGCCGTCCGACGACGACGGTGCAGGCGCCGCAGTCGCCCTCGGCGCAGCCTTCCTTGCTGCCGGTCAGGCGCCGCTCCAGCCGCAGCCAGTCGAGCACCGTCAGCGTCGGTTCGCAGGCCACGATCTCGATCAGCTCGTCGCCGAGGAGGAAGCGGAGCGTGCTACGCATGACGCTGCACCGGCTGCTTGTGCCAAGAGTGCGACGCATGATCCCACATCTCCGCCGTCATCCCGGACAAGCGGCGAAGCCGCGCAGCTCCGGGATCCATCGGAGGGCTCCGGTGCTCTACGATGGATCCCGGATCTCCGCTTCGCTGCGTCCGGGATGACGGTGCGGTTGAAGCAGGCGATGTCTCGTCAGCGGCTTCGCAAATCATGCTCTCAGATTAGGCATGATCATCGCTTGGCCGGAAGCTTTGATTTGGTGCAGATGTGATGTGAAATTGAGCCGGAGTTTGAGCCTGTGACGGAAAATCCCGCCTCTCGCGCCCTGCGCGGCCGCCTTTTGTGGTTCGTGGCCGATCCGCACGACGTCGGCGAGGCGGCGCATCGTTATGTCGCGGATGGGGTGCTGGTGATCGAGGGCGGCGTCATCCGCGCGGTCGGCCCGGCGCAGGACATCCTGCCGACCCTGCCGGCGGGGACACAGGTCACCGACCATCGCCCCCACCTGATCATGCCCGGCTTCATCGACGCCCATCTGCACATGCCGCAGACGCAGGTGATCGCCTCCTATGGCGCCCAGCTGATGGACTGGCTCAACCGCTACACCTTCGTCGAGGAGCAGCGTCTGGCGCAGCAGGGCCACCCGGAGAAGCTCGCGACCTTCCTGCTCGACGAGCTGCTTAGCCATGGCACCACGACGGCGGTGATCTACTGCTCGGTCCATCCGCAGTCGGCGGAAGCGCTGTTTGCCGAATCCGAGCGCCGCAACACACGCATGATCGCCGGCAAGGTGATGATGGACCGCAACGCGCCCGAAGCGCTCACCGACACGGCCGAGAGCAGCTATGCCGACTCCAAGGCGCTGATCGAGCGCTGGCACGGCAGGGGCCGCCAACTCTACGCCATCACGCCCCGCTTCGTCGTGACCTCGACGCCGGAGCAGATGCAAGCCGCCGGGCGACTCGCCGCCGAGCATCCCGACTGCCATGTCCAGACGCATATCAACGAGAACCGAGCCGAGATCGCGCTCGCCAACGAGCTCTATCCCGAGCCCGGCGACTATGCCGGCATCTACCAGCATTACGGCCTGCTCGGCCCCAACAGCCTGCTCGGCCACTGCATCCACATGACCGACCGCGAATGGCGGCGTTTTGCCGAGAGCGGCACGGTCGCCGTCTTCTGCCCGACCTCGAACCTCTTCCTGGGATCGGGGCTGTTCGACTGGGCCCGCGCCCGTGCGGAGGGCGTGCCGGTCGCGGTCGCGACCGATATCGGCGGCGGCACCTCCTATTCGATGCTCAGGACGATGTCGGAGGCGTACAAGGTGCTGCAGTTGCAGGGGCAGTCGCTTTCGGCCTTCGCGGCGCTCCACGCCGTCACGCTCGGCAACGCCAAGGCGCTGAAGCTCGACCATCTGATCGGCTCGCTAGAGCCCGGCCACGAGGCCGATGTCGTCGTGCTCGACCCTGCCGCCCAGCGCGCCATGGCGCACCGGCTGGAGAGCGCACGCGATCTGGCGGAGGAGCTGTTCGTGCTGATCACGCTCGGCGACGAGCGCAACGTGGTCGCGACCTATGTGATGGGGGAGCGGGTGGCTGGTCCGGTCTAGCCGCCTTTGCGAGCCAACCACGCCGTCATCCCGGACAAGCGGCGAATGCCGCGCCGATCCGGGACCCATTCCGGAGCGTTTCCAGGAGAGGTACAGGCATGGATCCCGGGTCTCCGCTTCGCTCCACCGGGGATGACGGCGGAGGTTCTGGAGAGCGGCTGGGAAAACCTCACCCCAGCACGCCGCCCTTGCGCGCGAAATCAATGTAGATTTCGCGCAAGCGCAGCGCGGTCGGCCCTGGAGCGCCGTTGTGGATGCTGTGGCCGTCGATCGTCGTCACCGGCATGACGAGGCTGGTCGCCGACGTGATGAAGGCCTCCTCGGCGTCCAGCGCCTCGGCGAGCGTGAATTCGCGTTCCTCGAAGGCGAAGCCCGTCTCTTCGAGATAGGCCAGCACCGCCTTGCGGGTAATGCCGGGCAGGACCTTGTGCGAGAGCGGCCGCGAGATCAGCGTCTTGCCCTTGACGATCCAGGCGGTGGAGGAGGCGCCCTCGGTCACCACGCCGTCCTCGATCATCCAGGCTTCCTGCGCGCCGCTTTCGGCCGCGAACTGCTTGGCCAGCACCGGAGCGAGCAGGTTGACGCTCTTGATGTCGCGCCGGGCCCAGCGCAGATCCGGGGTGGAGACCACCTTGATGCCGGTCTTCGCCGCCGGGGCGTCCACGAAATTGCGGGCCTGGGTGAACATCACCAGCGTCGGCGTCACATCCTTCGGGAAGGGGAAGTCGCGATCAGCCGCGCCGCGGGTCACCTCGAGATAGATGCCGCCCTCGTCGAGGCTGTTGCGCCTGATCAGTTCCTCGTGGATCGCCACCAGTTCGGCCTTGGACCACGGTAAGGACAGCCTGATCTCGCCGCAGGAGCGTTCGAGCCGGGCCAGATGCGCCTCGCAATCGACCAGCTTGCCGCCGATAACCGCCGAGACCTCGTAGATGCCGTCGCCGAAGATGAAGCCGCGATCGAAGATCGAGATCTTGGCGTCCTCCTCAGGAAGATAGGCGCCGTTCACATAGACAATGCGGGACATCGGTCGGCTCTCGTCAGCGGGTTTCCAACAGCATCGCTCCTAGCCGAGACGCGGGCCGGGCGCGAGGGGCGAATGCCGGCGTCGATGCAGGGGCAGCCCCGCTTCCGTCAGGGGCGAAAGCTCAGGAAGCGCGACGGAATCGCGCCCTGCGGGTTCGGCGCGAAGCCGGCGAGGCGGTTCGAAACGAGGTTCCTGTGAGAATAGTGCAGCACCGGGATCCAGGGCTGTTCGCGCACGATCAGGCTGTCGGCCTCGCGCAGGATCGCGGCGCGCCTAGCAAGATCGGCTTCGCCGGCCGCGAGCGTCATCAGCGCGTCGAATTGCGGGTCGGCATAGCGACCGACATTGAAGCCGGTGTTGTCGCTGCGGAACAGGAAGAGGAAGCTCTGCGGATCGGAATAGTCGCCGATCCAGCCATAACGGGCGACGTCGAAATCGCCGCCCTCGCGCAGATGCGCGAAATGCGCGGCGCTGTCGGTCTCGATCAGGGAGGTCTCGACGCCGATCGCCGCCCATTGTTCCGCGATGGCCGCGATGGTGCGCCGGTTGTTGTCGCTGCGATTGTAGCGCAGTTCGAGCCGCAGCGGCACGCCGGGGCCATAGCCCGCAGCCGCCATGAGGCGCTTCGCCTCGTCTTCGCGCTCGAGCGGCGAGGCGGCCTTGAAGTCGAGTTCGGCGCGTTCGCCATAATTGCCGGTATGGGGCGGGATCACGCCATAGGCCGGCAGCATGGTACCGGCCCAGACGCGTTCGGCGATGAACTCCCGGTCGATCGCCAGCGACAGCGCCCGGCGCAGCCGCGCATCGGAGAACGGGGCCTTGGCCGTGTTGAGCACCAGGAAATAGGTGCCGAGCGCCGGCGAGATGCGCAGCTGCGCGCCCAGCCGCCCGCGCAGGGCAGCGATCTCGTCGGTGGGGATGTCGGTGGTCAGGTGCAGTTCGCCCGCCAGGAAGCGCCGCGCCGCGACCGCCGCATCGGCGATGGGGTAGGACATCACCGTCTCGATGCGGACATCGGCGGCGGCGTGGAAAGCAGGGTTGCGGTCCAGCCGGATATGCGAGCTGGGCACGAATTCCTTCAGTACATAGGGGCCGTTCGAAACCCAATCCGCCACGCGCGCAGCCATCCGGCCGGGGCGGTCAGCGGTCGCCGGGTGGACCGGCAGGGCGGCCTGATGGGCCAGCAGCTCGAGCAGATGGGGTGTCGGGCGCTCCAGCCGGATTTCGAGCAACCCGGGCTCCGGAGCCGACGCGCCGAGATCCTCCACCCGCGCGCCCTCGGCCGCCTTATGGATCCGCTCGGCGTTCAGGATCGGGTAAAGCAGAGGTGCATAGGGAGCGCTCTGCCGCGGATCGACCATGCGCCGCAGCGAAAACACGAAATCGGACGCCGTCACCGGCTCGCCATTCGACCAGCGCGCCTGCGGCCGGAGCCTGAAGCGCCAGACCAGTCCGTCCTCGCTGGTGGTCCAGCTTTCGGCCACGCCCGGCGCGATCTCGCCTGTCATCGTATGGATGACGAGGCCCTCATAGAGATCGCGCAGCAGATGCGCTTCGGCGACACTCGTCGTCCGCAGCGGATCGAGACTGCCGGGGTCGCCGTCATGGCTGCGGTGAAGAACGCCCTGGGCCAGCGCCATCCCTGCCGTTGCAAGGACGAGACCCATCGCGAGCACGAGGCTCCGAAATCCCGGCATCAGACGCTCTCCCTGCTGCGACGGGCGAGACGAGCACGGCTCGCCGGACTGCAGTAGAGCCCGGCTCGTCTGCGCCGCCAAGAGGGCGGACGGATCGGCGCGTGGCCACCTCCCCGCCGCTCCGTCACTCCAGCATGAACCGATCGTTCTCGAAGGCGATCACGCAGTCGGGAGCCACAGCCCCGCAGTCGCGCAGCGCGTTGGCCTTGGCGGTTTCGAGATCCGCGGTGCCGAACCAGTAGCGAAATTGCTTCTTGCCACGGCTCAACGCCATCGCCCGCTCGCCGGGCCCGGAGAAATAGCGCTCGAAGGCGTCGAGCCGCGTCGTCAGGCCGAGCTTGGCATGGAACGAGCGGCCGCGATCGCTGGGCAGGGTCGGCAGGCCCCAGGCACGCAGCGAGGCGTCCATCTCGCGCAGCCAGAGATGCCGCGCCTGTCCGTGAAGGAAGGCTATGTGGCCGCGCGGCTTGAGCTCCGGCAGGTCGATGAAACGGACATCGGCCCCGGCATCGAGCGCCGCCTTGCGCATCCGTGCGACGAGGGGCGGCGGGAAGAGTTCATCGTTGCGGGCATAGATCCAGAGCTGCGGCACCGTATCCGGCCCCTGCCACGCGGTCATGGCAGCGACCAGGGCGTCCTGTCCGCGCTCGGTGCAGCCTTCCAGATTGAGCCCGCCGGCGACGTTGATGATGCCGCGCAGGCCCGGCGGCTTGCGCCGAATCAGCGCCATGGCGGTGGCACCTCCGGCCGATTCCCCGAGCAAGATCACCCGCTGCCCGTCGACATCCGGCCGCGCCTGGAGGATGCGCAGCGCGCCTTCGATGTCGTCGGCGTCGTCGCCGAAGGAGCCGGCGATGTCGGGAGCCGGGCAGGAGGTCAGAGACGGCAGCGGCCCGTCCGACTGGCCGGCGCCGCGGCGCATCACCACGGCGGCGAGCCAGCCCCGGCGGGCGAGATCACGCGCCAGTGTGGCGTAGCGGGTCGCACGAAGGTCGCCCATGCTGAGCGAGCTGCTGTTGCGGCCATGGGTGATGATCGCCAGCGGCAGCCGCCCCGCCACACCCTCGGGCCGGACGATCAGGCTTTCGAGCCGGACCTCGCGTCCCTTCGCCTGGACGCGGAGGAAGCCATTCTCCTGCCGCAGCGTGGCGCCCAGCGGCGCGTCCTGTGCCGAGGCCAAGGGCGCCGGCCATGCCACGGCAATCGTTCCCATCAGACAGAGCGCACGCAGAATCGTCGCGATGTTCAAGGCCCGCATCCCCCGACCGGCACGACGCCCACCGGGGCGGGCGTGCCAGCGATCATGGCAGAGCCGGTGGCTCCGCCGCAACGCTGGCAGCCGAGTGTCAGCCGGCCGTTGCGCGCTCCTGCGCTTCCACGACCGCCACCGCCGTCATGTTGACGACGCCGCGCGCGGTCACCGAGCCGGTGAGGATATGCACGGGCCTGGCCGCGCCGATCAGGATCGGCCCTACGGGCAGCGCATCCGCCAGCACCTTGGCGAACTGATAGGCGATGTTGGCGGCGTCGAGGTTCGGGAAGATCAGCACGTTGGCGACGCCCTTGAGCCGCGAAGAGGGCAGCACGCGCTCGCGCACCATCGCCACCAGCGCGGTGTCGGCCTCCATCTCGCCGTCGCATTCCAGATCCGGCGCGCGCTCGCGGATCAGCCCGAGCGCCTTGCGCATCTTGAGCGCCGAGGGCGTGTCGGCCGCGCCGAAATCCGAGTGCGACAGCAGCGCGATCTTGGGCTCGATGCCGAAGCGGGCGACGTGGCTCGCCGCCAGCACCGTCATGTCGGCGATCTCCTCGGCGCTGGGATCGTGCTTCACATGGGTGTCGGCGAGGAAGAAGGCGCCCTTGTTGGTGATGATCAGCGTCATCGCAGAGATGTCGCAGACGCCAGGCGCCAGCCCGATGATGTCCTTGATGTGCCGCAGCCGCGACATGAACCGGCCTTCGAGGCCGGTGATCATCGCATCCGCCTCGCCGCGCGCCACCGCGAGCGCGGCGATCACCGTGTTGTTGGTGCGGACCAGCGAGCGGGCGGCTTCCGGCGTGATGCCGCGCCGGCCGGCGATGTCGAGATAGGTCTGGACGTAATCGCGATAGCGCGGGTCGTCTTCGGGATTGACCACTTCGCAATCGATGCCGGGGCGAATCGACAGGCCGAAGCGCTGCACGCGGCTCTCGATCACGCTCGGGCGGCCGATCAGGATCGGCACGGCGAGCCCTTCCTCCAGCGCCACCTGCGCGGCCCGCAGCACGCGCTCGTCCTCGCCTTCGGCATAGATCACGCGCTTGGGGTCGGCCTTCGCCTGGGCGAAGAGCGGCTTCATGATGAAGCCGGAGCGGAAGACGAAGCGCGACAGCTCCTCGCGATAGGCCTCGATGTCGGCGAGCGGCTTGCGCGCCACGCCGGTCGCCATCGCCGCCTGGGCGACCGCCGGTGCGATCCGGATGATCAGCCGAGGATCGAAGGGGTTGGGGATCAGCGAGGTCGCCCCGAAGGTCGAGGATTCGCCGCCATAGGCGCGCGCCGCGATGTCCGACGTCGCCTCCCGTGCCAGGGCCGCAATGGCGCGGACCGCGGCGAGCTTCATCGCCTCGTTGATCGTCGTCGCCTGCACGTCGAGCGCGCCGCGGAAGATGTAAGGGAAGCACAGGACGTTGTTGACCTGGTTGGGATAGTCCGAGCGCCCGGTGCAGATCATCGCGTCGGGCCGCACCGCCAGCGCGTCCTCCGGCGTGATTTCGGGATTGGGGTTGGCCAGCGCCAGGATCAGCGGCTTCTCGCCCATCGCCTTGGCCATCTCGGGCTTGAGCACGCCGGCGGCCGAGAGGCCGAGGAACACGTCCGCGCCGGGAATCACCTCGGCGAGCGTGCGCGCGTCGGTCTCCTGCGCATAAATCTCCTTCCAGCGGTCCATCAGGGTGTTGCGGCCCTTGTGGACGACGCCTTCCAGGTCGGTGACCCAGATGTTCTTGCGCTGGGCGCCGAGCTCGACCAGCAGGTTGAGGCAGGCCAGCGCCGCCGCGCCCGCGCCCGAGACGACGATCTTGACGTCGCCGATCTTCTTGCCTGCGAGATCGAGCCCGTTGAGGATCGCGGCGGAGACGATGATCGCCGTGCCGTGCTGGTCGTCATGGAAGACCGGGATGTTCATCCGGGCCTTGAGCTGCTCCTCGATCTCGAAGCATTCCGGGCCCTTGATGTCCTCGAGATTGATGCCGCCGAAGGTCGGCTCCAGCGCCGCGACGACCTCGACGAATTTCTCGATGTTCTTTTGCTCGACCTCGATGTCGAAGCAGTCGATCCCGGCGAATTTCTTGAAGAGGACGGCCTTGCCCTCCATCACTGGCTTGGAGGCGAGCGGGCCGATGTCGCCGAGTCCGAGCACCGCTGTGCCGTTGGTGATGACGGCGACGAGGTTCTGCCGCGAGGTCAGCTCCGCGGCCTGGGCGGGATCGTCGACGATCGCCTCGCAGGCGGCGGCGACGCCGGGCGAATAGGCCAGCGCCAGGTCGCGCTGATTGCCGAGCGGCTTGGTCGCCTGGATCTCGATCTTACCCGGCCGGGGCTGGCGGTGATAGACGAGCGCGCCGGAGCGGAGATCGGGGGACAGGTTGCTCTTCATCGCGGCGGCTCCGGCGGCGCAGGCTCAATGTCAGGAGCAGCCGAGGTCGCGCGAATGAGGCGAGGTCGTCAAGCGCGGTGAATGCATTAATCGCAAGCAGGTATCGCCCCTGCGGCGCAGGCGGGATGCAGGCTTGGGGGCAGCGCCGTTGAATCAGGCTGTGAAGATCCTTGCACGCCGGATGAGACGATCGATTCAAGCCCTTGGCCCGAATCGTCTTTCGCGCATTCGCCCGTCGCGCGGTGGTGCCCCAGCTTCGGTTCAGAAGGCCTTGAAGGTGATGATCGTGTGGGTGTCGGCGATCTCGGGGATCGACTGCACCTTCTGGGCGACGAAATGGCCGATATCGACATCCGCCGCGACATGGAACTTCGCCAGAATGTCGTAATTGCCCGCCGTCGAGTAGATCTCGGAGGCGATCTCGCGGTCGGCGAGTTCGCTGGCGACCTCGTAGGTCTTGCCGAGCTTGCACTTGATCTCGACGAAGAAGGTCTGCATCGCGGACTCCCGAGTTGCTGAGACTTTGGCGGGGGGTTCCATAGCCCTCATCCTGAGGAGCGAGCCCGCAGGAATCGCGTCTCGAAGGATGCTCCAGGAGGCTCCTGAACGAACTGGAGCATCCTTCGAGACGCCGCTGCGCGGCTCCTCAGGATGAGGGCTGAAGTCCCCCCGGCGGACTCTCTGATGTCTCGATAGAGCCTCACGGCCTGTCAGATCAAGCGCCGGCGAGTTCGGCAATGCGGCGCGTCATGGCGTTCTCGGGATCGGCGAGGCCTCCGATCACCGTGAAGTGGTTGGCGCCGACGATCTCCTCATAGCGCGTCTGGACACCCGACAGGCCCCAGACATCGACGATGCGACGGCTCTGCTTGAAGTACTCCTCGCTCTCCTCGCCGCCGACCACCGCGTCCATGACCAGGCCGGAGGGCGCGGGCCAGAACAAGGGGCTCTCGCGCTCGGCCGCCTCGAAGCTGAGCTTGAGCGCGCCGTTGATGCTGGTCTCCGTCAGCGGCTTGAGGTTGTAGAGGCCGGAGATGCCATAGGCGGCCGGCACCAGATGCTCCGGCAGGCCCTCCTCGACATTGGCCCAGTTGGTCGCGAGCAGGCAGGCGGCCAGGTGGCCCCCCGCCGAGTGGCCGCTGGCGACCACGGGCAGGCTGTAGCGCTGCCACAGGGCCGCGGCCGCCTGCTGGATCTCCCAGACGATGTGGCCGAGCTCGACCTGCGGGCAGAGATCATAGCCGACGACCGCCACAGGAATGCCGCGCCGGTTAAGCCCGCGCGCCATATGCGAGAAAAAGCTGCGGTCGAGCGCCTGCCAGTAGCCGCCATGGATGAACAGGACGATGGCGTTGCCGCGCATCGTCTCGGGCTTGAACAGGTCATAGCGCTGGCGCTCGCTCTCGCCATAGGAAACGCCCAATTCGCACAGGGCCTCGGCGCGATAGGCCTCGGCATCCATCTCCCGCATCAGCCCGGCATCGCCGGCCGCCCGGCTGGCGCGGCCCATCACGGCGGGGCCGAGCAACTCGCCGGTCAGGTTCCCGGACGGATCGCGCAGCAGCCCGTCGATGTTGCTGTCGCGGGTGAAGCCGCAGGCGGCCAGGACCGGGGTGTTGACGTTCTGGATATGGCCGGAGACATGGGCGACGACGATCATGCGGGTGGACGACACCGCATCGAGATCG
>NZ_JAUXYO010000304.1 GCF_030694325.1 Allobosea sp.
GATGACATGGGCCGGATAGGTCACCTCGTCGGCATCGACGCGGATGAAACCCGGCTCGACCTTGGTGTAGCGTCGCCACAGCGCCTGATTCTCCCAGGCCGGGCCGGAGCCACCGAAGGCCTCGCGCATCAGCGGCGCGGCATAGGCGATGAACTCCTGTGAGCGGCAGGCCTGCATCTCGACCAGCAGCGACTGGCTCTCATGCAGGCTCATGCCCCGGGCCTGGCCGACCGGCTGGTGGAGATAGGCCTGCGGCCGACCCTGTTCGTAGAGCGCATGCCCGGTTTCGTGCAGCACGCCCATCAGCGCCTTGGCGAAATCGGCCTCGTCATAGCGGGTGGTGATGCGCACATCGTTGTCGGCGCCGCCGCAGAACGGATGGGTAGAGACGTCGAGCCGCCCGCGCTCGAAATCATAGCCCAGCGCCGCCATCATCCGGAGGCCGAGCGCCCGCTGCGCCTCGATCGCGAAGGGCCCTTCCGGATCGGGCGTCCGCGGGCGCCGCGCCTGCACCGCCAGCACCTCTTGCGTGAAGCCCGGCAGGAAGGCGGCAAGGTCGTCGAACAGCGCGTCGATGGTCGCCGAGCGCCCGCCCGGCTCGTAATCGTTGAGCAGCGCGTCGTAAGGCGACAGCCCGAGCGTCTCGCCCTTGGCCCGGCCGATCTCACGTTGCAGCGTGAGCACCTCGGCGAGATAGGGCAGGAGCCCGGCGAAATCGCTCTCCGCTCGCGCCTGCCGCCAGCGCATCTCGCAGGCTGAGATGGCCTTGGACGACGCCTCGACGAGATCGGCCGGCAGGGCGGTTTCCACTGTCCAGAGCCGTCGGATTTCGCGCAGATTGGCCCGCTCCCAGGGCCCGAGCCCATCCTGCGCCTCGGCCTCCGCCAGCCAGTCGCCGATGCGCTCGTCGGTGGTCTGCCCGTGATGCATCACCCGCAGCAGCGCCAGGCTCTCCGCCCGCGTGCCGGCGGCCCCCTTCGGCATCATCACGTCGTTGTCCCATTGCAGGATGCCGATGGCGTTCCCGAGCGCGGCGGCCCGGCCGAAATGGGCGGAGAGGTTCGCATAGGCGGTCATGGCAGCTCGTCTCGATTGATTGTGGCAAATCCCGCCGAGTCATCCCGGGCGACCGAAGGGAGACCCGGGATCCATTCCGGAACGATAGCGGAAAGGGTCAGGAATGGATCCCGGCTCTCCGCTACGCTTCGGCCGGGATGACAGCGGAGACTGAACCCGCGCTCACCCGAACAACGTCTTGAACTGCCGCGGCTGCGAGCGGAGATACTGGTTGGGCACCTTGAGCGTGGCGCCGAGTTGGGCCGCGGCGTGCCAGGGCCAGCGCGGATCGTAGAGGATGCCGCGCGCGATGCCGACGAGATCGGCGTCGCCCGTGCCGATGATCGCCTCCGCCTGTTCGGCCTCGGTGATCAGCCCGACCGCGATGGTCGGCAGGCCGGTCGCCTGCCTCACCGCCCGCGCGAAGGGCACCTGGTAGTTCGGCCCGAGCGGGATCTGCTGCGCGCCGGAATTGCCGCCGCTGGAGACATGGATGAAATCGGCCCCGCGCGCCTTCAGCGCCTGCGCGAAGGCGAGCGTCTGCTCGAGGTCCCAGCCGCCCGGCACCCAATCGGTCGCCGAGAGCCGCATGCCGACCGGATAGCCGGCCGGCACCACGGCCTTGACCGCCTCGAAGGCGGCGAGCGGGAAGCGCATCCGGTTCTCCAGCGAACCGCCGAACTCGTCCTCACGCCTGTTCGACAGCGGTGAGAGGAACTGGTGCATCAGATAGCCATGGGCGCCGTGCAGCTCGATCGCGGCCAAGCCGAGCCTGACCGAGCGCCGGGCCGCTTCCGCGAAGCGCTCGCAGAGCCGCGCGATGTCGTCGGCGCTCAGCGCGCGCGGGTTGCGGGCATGGCCGTCGAAGGCGACCGGGGAGGGGGCGACCGTCTCCCAGCCGCCGGCCTCGAGGGTGAGCTGCCCGCCGCCATGCCAGGGCTGCGCCACGGACGCCTTGCGCCCGGCATGGGCGAGCTGGATCGCGATCGGCATGTCCGACCAGGCGCGCACGGCCTTCAGCGTCTTCGCGAGAGCGGCTTCCGTGCCGTCGTCCCAGAGCCCGACATCCTGCGCGCTGATCCGCCCCGCCGGCTCGACGGCCGTCGCCTCGATGATCAGCAGGCCCGCACCCGAATGCGAGAGATTGCCGAGATGGATCGTGTGCCAGTCGGTCGTATGGCCGTTCTCGGCAGAATACTGGCACATCGGCGCGATGACGATGCGGTTGGCGAGGGTCAGTCCGCCGAGTTGGTAGGGGCTGAAAAGCTGGGTCATGGACAATCCCGTGGCATGAAAAGGCTCGCGATCATCACGCGGCGTGCGGCCAAGTCCAGTCGCGGCAGCGGGCGACCGCCATGCGGCGCCCGCGCTCACGATCCTGTCAGCCCATCAGCCGCCCGGGTTCAAGGCTTCAGGTAGGGCACCCGCACCCCCTGCTCGGCGAAGGTGCTTCGGTTGCTTTGCTGGTGCTTCTTGATCTCGGCGCGCGCGACCGTGCGTAAGTGCACCTCGTCGGGGCCGTCGATGAAGCGGAGCGCCCGGCCCCAGGAGTAGATGAAGGCCAGCGGCGTGTCGTTGGAGAGCCCTGCCGCCCCGAAGACCTGCATCGCCCGGTCGGCGATCTTGGTCTGCAGCCGCGTCGCCACCACCTTGATCGCCGAGACCTCCGTGCGGGCGGCCTTGTTGCCATGTTTGTCCATCATCCAGGCGGCGCGTAGGCAGAGCAGCCGCGCCTGGTCGATCTCCATGCGCCCCTCGGCGATCCAGTCCTGCACATTGGCGTAGTCGGAGAGCGTGCGGCCGAAGGCCTTGCGCTGCAGCGCCCGCTCGACCATCAGTTCGAGCGCGATCTCGCACTGGCCGATCGAGCGCATGCAGTGGTGGATGCGCCCTGGCCCCAGCCGCGCCTGCGCCAGCGCGAAGCCCGCGCCTTCCTCGCCGAGCAGGTTGGCGGCGGGCACGCGCACGGCGTCGAAATCGGTCTCGGTATGCCCCTCCGGCGAATGGTGGTTGAGCAGCGGCAGGTTGCGCATCACGCTGACGCCGGGCGCATCCATCGGCACGATGATCATCGAATGGCGCTTGTGCGGGTCGGCATCCTCGGCGAGGTCCGACAGCCCCATCACGATGCAGAACTTGACGTTGGGATGCAGCGCCCCGGTCGTCCACCATTTCCGCCCGGTGACGATGTAGTCGTCGCCGTCGCGGATGATCGTGGTCTGGAGATTGGTCGGGTCGGAGGAGGCGACCCCTGGCTCGGTGATGCCGACGCAGGAGCGGATCTCGCCGTTCATCAGCGGAACCAGCCAGCGTTCGCGCTGCTCCGGCGTCGCGAAGAGATGCAGGATCTCCATGTTGCCGGTGTCGGGCGCGTTGCAGTTGAACACCTCCGACGACCAGTAGATGCGGCCCATGATCTCGGCCAGAGGCGCATATTCGAGGTTGGAGAGCCGCGTTCCCGGCTCGTCGGGCTTCAGTGCCGGCAGGAACAGGTTCCACAGCCCTTCCGCCTTGGCGCGCGCCTTCAGCCCGTCGATGAGCGCGATCGGATAGCGCCCCGCCTCGACCTCCTCGCGATAGCGGGCGTCCGCCAGCTGGACATGCGCGTCCATGAACGCCTGCAGCCGCGTGCGCAGCTCCTCGACCTTGGCGGAATAGGCGAAATCCATGGTGTGTCCTCGCTAGACTTTGAACGCTTCATCTCAAACGCGCCGTCATCCCGGGCGACCGCAGGGAGACCCGGGATCCATTCCGGAACCTCACCGGCGAGCACTCCGGAAGGGATCCCGGATCTCCGCTTCGCTCCGTCCGGGATGACGGAGGATGTGAGTCATGGTCCCGGATCCTGATCAGGTCGCCTCGATCACGGCTTCTGCGCGCAGCGCGAAACTCTCCGCCATCTCGCCGACCGCGACCGCATTCTCGGCCGCGGCATTGCCGGCCTTCGCCCGCGCCGCGATGCCGTCGAGGATCACCGCGAAGCGCAGCAGCGAGAAGGCGAGGTGAAAGCGGCCCGGCCCCTCGGCCCGGCCGGCAGCCCTGCAGTAGCGGTCGAGATAGGCGTCCTGCGTCGGAATGCCCAGCGCCTTTCGATCGAGCCCGACGATGCCGGCATACATGGCCGGCGTCGAATGCCAGGGCAGGCAGGAGAAGGCGACATCCGAGAGCGGGTGGCCGAGCGTCGAGAGCTCCCAGTCGAGCACGGCGATCACCTCGGGCCGATCGGGCGCGAACATCAGATTGCCGAGCCGGAAATCGCCATGGACGATGGTCGTCTCCGGCGTCTCGTCGAGATGCTCCGCCAGCCAGGCGAAGACGCGGTCAACCGCCGGGATGGCCTGAGTCTTCGTCTCCCGCCATTGCCGGCCCCAGCGGGCGATCTGGCGGGCATAGTAGTTGCCGGGCTTGCCGAAATCGGAAAGCCCGGCCGCCTGCCAGTCGAAACCGTGCAGTGCGGCCAAAGTCTCCGCCATGGCGAAATACATCGCTTGACGGTCGTCAGCCGTCACGCCGGGCAGGGCGGTATCGTGGAAGACGCGGCCCTCCAGCCGCTCCATCAGGTAGAAGGGCGTGCCGACCACGCCCTCGTCTGCCTCGAACAGCAGCACAGGCGGTACCGGGACGGGCGACCCCGCCAGCGCCGTGAGGATGCGGTATTCGCGATCCACCGCATGGGCCGAGGGCAGCAGCGGCCCGGGCGGCTTCTTGCGCAGCACGAGCCGCGTGCCGGCCTCGGGATAGGACAGGAAGAAGGTCGGGTTGGACTGGCCGCCGCTGATCCGTTCCAGCCGCATCGGTCCCGCGGCCCGGCCGGGCAAGGCGGAGCGCAGATAGACATCGAGGCGGGCGGCGTCGAAGTCGAGCGGAGCGGGGGCGGGCGCAGGCATGGTCGGCATCATCGGCAGGGCAAGCGGCGGGGTCAACGCGACCCACGGATCACGATGTCGCGCCGCCCCTGCGGCGCGACGCGCCAATGGCATATCGGCACCGCCGCGTCAGGCGGCCGGACGCAGGCTCGCGAGAAAATGCTCGACGAGATCGCTGATCATGCCCGCCGAGGCTTCCACCTGCACCGCCGCGCTGTCGAGCTCGATCGACATCTTGGCGACGTCGCCGATCGAGAGCCGCGCGGCCTTTGCGGAGCCGAGGCCCTCGCGGGTGCGGGTCGCGGCTTCCTGCGTGTCGGCGGCCATGTCGGTCGTGGCGCTCGACTGCTGCTGCACCGTCTGCGCGATCGAGGCAGCCGATTGCTCGAGCCGCCCGATCGTCAGACTGATCGAATCGACATGCCGGACGCAGATGTCGGTCGCGGCCTGGACCTGGGCGATCTGCGTCGCGATCTCGCCGGTTGCGCTGGCGGTCTGGTGGGCGAGCGATTTGACCTCGGCGGCGACGACGGCGAAGCCGCGGCCAGCGGCGCCGGCCCGCGCCGCCTCGATCGTGGCGTTGAGCGCGAGCAGGTTCGTCTTCGTCGCGATCTGCTCGATCAGCGTGACGATCGAGCCGATGCGTCCGGTCGCCTCCGTCAGCATCGCCATCGAATCGGAGACCTCGTGCGTATCGGCGACGGCCGCCGCAGTGATCGTCGAACTCTGCTGGGTCTCGCTGCTGACATGGTCGAGTGCGCTGACCAGCAGGTTCGTCGCGGCCACGGCGCGGTCGATCCGGTCCGTGCAGGCCCGCGCGGCCTCCTCCGCCACCGTCGCCTCGCGGTCGGCCTGGCCGCTGCGGTAGAGGCTGGTCGCCGCATAGTCGCGCAGCGTGCTCGCGGCGACCCGCAGGCTCTCGGAGAGGTCGCCGATCTGGGTCTGGAAGGAGGACGCGGCCAGATGCAGCTCGTTTTCGCGCTGCGTCAGCCCGATGCGGCTGGCGCGCTGGTGGCAGGATGTCGCGGCCAGCGCGTCGCACAGGATCAGCCGCGTCAGCGCCGCCGCATCGGCCATGGCGGCGCGGCTGCCGAAGCGCCGCCGCCGCCCGATTTCCGCAAAGAGCGGCTCGATCAGCCGCAGCGCCGTGCCGAGCCGGGTGCGGATGCCCATGGCGTCGCCGAAGGCGCTCGTCGCGGCACGGTTGAGATCGGCCGCGTAGTCATCGCTGAATTCGGCGCGGAAGAGCATCTCGAAATGCCGCTGCTCGGACTCGACGATCGGCGCGCGGTGCCGTTCGACCTGGACTCTCATATCCGCGACGTTCTGCTCGAGATGGTCGCAATAAGCCGTGCAGGCGGCGTGGGTCCGCGCGGTCACGACCGGCAGAAGGGAGCGCGCGACATCGCGCGCGCGCTCGTCGACGCCCGAGGCGACGAGCAGTTTCTCGATACCCGCGCGGGTGATCGCGGCGGGACGTTCGGGGGAGGAGGGATCCTGGGTCAAGATGCGCCTTCGCCGGAGTTTCGCCGGCTAGACCCTCTCATGAATCCCTTAAACAAAACCGGCGCGAATTGAGCGGCTTTTTCGCGCCGATTTGAGCGTATCCTTAAGCCGCGTCGAGCCCGTAGAGCGAGTGCAGGGTGCGCACCGCGAGCTCGGTATAGGCCGCGTCGATCAGCACCGAGAACTTGATCTCGGAGGTGGTGATGGCACGGATGTTGATGCCCTTCTCCGACAGCGCCCGGAAGGCGCGCGCCGCAACGCCGGCATGGCTGCGCATGCCGACGCCGATGGCGGAGACCTTGACCACGTCGGTCGCGCCCTGCAGCGCCTGGTAGTGGATCTGCCCGTGCAGGCTCTCCAGCAGCGTCTTGGCGCGCTCGTAATCGGCGGTCGGCACGGTGAAGGTGATGTCGGTCGTCGCCTGGTCGTCGGAGACGACCTGGATGATCATGTCGACATTGATGTTGGCATCCGCCAGCGGGCCGAAGATGGCCGCGGCGACGCCCGGCTTGTCGGCCACGCGCCGGAGCGTGATCTGGGCTTCGTCGCGCGAGAAGGCGATGCCGGTGACGATCTGCTGTTCCACGATGTCGTCCTCGTCGCAGATGAGGGTGCCTGGATTGGGATGGGTGGGGTCGTCGAAGGAGGAGCGCACATAGGTCGGCACGCGATGCACCATCGCGATCTCGACCGAACGCACCTGGAGCACCTTGGAGCCGAGCGAAGCCATCTCCAGCATCTCCTCGAAGGAGACCCTGTCCATGCGCCGCGCCTTGGGCACGACGCGCGGGTCCGTGGTGTAGACGCCGTCGACATCGGTGTAGATGTCGCAGCGGTCGGCCTTCAGCCCCGCCGCGATGGCGACCGCCGAGGTGTCCGATCCGCCGCGGCCGAGCGTGACGACGCGGTTCGTCTGCGCATGCACGCCCTGGAAGCCCGAGCACACCGCGATCTCGCGGTTGCGGTCGAAACCGGCGAGGATGCCGGCACCGTCGACGCTCTCGATGCGCGAGGAGCCATGCGCGTCGGAGCCGTAGATCGGGATCTGCCAACCCTGCCAGGAGCGGGCCGGCAGCCCCATCTCCTGCAGCACGATCGCCATCAGCCCGGAGGTCACCTGCTCGCCCGAGGCCACGACGACGTCGTATTCGGCGCGGTCGTGGAGCGCTGCGGCCTCCTTGCACCAGCCGACCAGCTCGTTGGTCTTGCCTGACATGGCGGAGACGACGACCGCGACCTCGTGGCCGGCGTCGAATTCCCGTTTGACGTGCCGGGCCGCGTTCTTGATGCGCTCGACGGTTGCGACGGACGTGCCGCCGAATTTCATCACCAGACGGGCCATGGCGGTCCAGAGGCTCTCGAAACCAAAGAAGATCCCGACGAGCGGGACGAAAGGTCACCCTCGCGCCGGGCGCAGGGCGCGTGTAGATGACGGGCAGCGGCAGGCCTGTCAATGCGACGATGGCCCGGCCGGCTGCAACGAAGGGAGCACGAGCATGACGGCGACCGCACGGACGCAGGGTGCAGCCCCGGACGGGTCCACCATCGACCCTGCCGAGGTGGCGCGCTTCGAGGGCATCGCCCGGACCTGGTGGGACCCCAAGGGCCCGATGGCGGTGCTGCACAAGTTCAACCCCGTGCGCCTCGCCTTCATCCGCGACCTCGCCTGCGCCCGCTTCGGCCGCGATCCCAAGACGATCCGCTCCCTCGATGGACTCACCCTCGTCGACATCGGCTGCGGCGGCGGCGTCCTCAGCGAGCCGCTGGCGCGACTGGGCGCTCAGGTGACGGGGCTCGACCCGGCGCCGACCAATGTCGCGGTCGCCCGCGCCCATGCCGAGGCCGCGGGCCTTGTCGTCGATTACCGCCAGGAGACGATCGAGGCGCTCGTCGCCGGGGGCGCGCGCTACGACATCGTGCTCGCGATGGAGGTCGTCGAGCACGTCGCCGATGTCGAGGCCTTCGTCGCAGCCTGCTGCGCGGCGGTGAAACCCGGCGGCCTCTTGGTGATGGCGACGCTGAACCGGACGCTGAAATCCTATGCGCTCGCCATCGTCGGGGCCGAATACGTCCTGCGCTGGTTGCCCCGCGGCACCCATGACTGGGAGAAGTTCGTGAAGCCCGAGGAACTCGGCGACGCGATCGCCCGCGGCGGCCTTGATCTCGGCGAGACCACGGGCGTGACCTACAACCCGCTGACGGACCGCTGGTCGGCCTCGCGCGACGCCGACGTCAACTACATGATGGCGGCCTACCGGCCGGCCTGAATCCCGCAGGCGTTCACAGCCAGCGCCGGATCACCGTCAGCAGGATCAGCAAAGCGAGCCCGCTCCCGAGCGCCACCAGCGAGGTCGTCAGCGCCGGATTGGTGCCGATCGCGTAGCCCAGCTTGCGCCAGGCGAGCGTGCCGAGCACCGCGCCGCCGATCACGATGAAGCCGTTGAGGATGATGCCGAAGGCGCCGTCACGCAGCAGCAGGTCGGAGATCCATCCGAACAGCAGCAGCGTCACGCCCACGATCGCCAGGAACAGCACGAGCTGCGGCGTCGACATGTCCGGCAGTCCAAGCATCAGGATCAGCGTGCGCACCGAGCATCCTCCGGAGAGGCCGCTATTGTAGGGAGCGTGGGTTAAGGGGATGCTGCTATCGGGAAAGCCGGCCGCGTCACAGGCCTGGGCGCCTGGGTTGCGCGGTGAGAGAGCCCCGGCGCCGCCTTCCATGCCGTTCTGCTGCGTTGCATCATAGTTCGTTCGGCCTATGGCGCGGCGCAGCATATGATGCATGATCTCGGTCAAATCTGCTGCAGCCGCCGCAGGCGGCCGTCAATCGGCAGACCAAGCAGGGGAGAGACGACCATGTCGAAGCCGCAGGCCGCCGCGCAACCGCTGAAGGACCTCTACGAACTGGGCGAGCTGCCCCCGCTCGGCCATGTGCCGGCGAATATGTATGCCTGGACCATCCGCCGCGAGCGGCACGGGCCGCCGCAGGACAGCTTCCAGGTCGAGGTCGTTCCGACCTGGGCGATCGGCGAGGAGGAGGTGCTGCTGCTCGTGATGGCCGGCGGCGTCAACTATAACGGCATCTGGGCGGGCCTCGGCCAGCCGATCTCGCCCTTCGACGTCCACAAGCAGTCGCTCCACATCGCCGGCTCCGATGCCTCGGGCATCGTCTGGGCGGTCGGCTCCAAGGTGAAGCGCTGGAAGGTCGGCGACGAGGTCATCGTCCACTGCAACCAGGACGATGGCGACGACGAGGAGTGCAATGGCGGCGACCCGATGTTCTCCTCCTCCCAGCGCATCTGGGGCTACGAGACGCCGGACGGCTCCTTCGCTCAGTTCTGCCGGGTGCAGTCGCGCCAGCTCATGGTCAAGCCGAAGCATCTCTCCTGGGAGGAGGCGGCCTGCTACACGCTGACGCTCGCCACCGCCTATCGCATGCTCTTCGGCCACGCCCCGCACACGATCAAGCCCGGCGACAATGTGCTGGTCTGGGGCGCCTCGGGCGGCCTCGGCGTCTTCGGCGTGCAGCTCTGCGCGGCGTCGGGCGCCAACGCCATCGGCGTGATCTCGGACGAGACCAAGCGCGACTATGTGCTGGGCCTCGGCGCCAAGGGCGTGATCAACCGCAAGGATTTCAACTGCTGGGGCCAGATGCCCAAGGTCAACAGCCCGGAATACGATCTCTGGGTCAAGGAAGCCCGCAAGTTCGGCAAGGCCATCTGGGACATCACCGGCAAGAAGGACGTCGATATCGTCTTCGAGCACCCCGGCGAGGCGACCTTCCCGGTCTCCTGCCTCGTTGCCAAGCGCGGCGGCATGGTGGTGTTCTGTGCGGGCACCTCGGGCTTCAACATCACCTTCGACGCCCGCTATGTCTGGATGCGGCAGAAGCGCGTCCAGGGCTCGCATTTCGCCCATCTCAAGCAGGCGAGCGCGGCCAACCAGTTCGTCATCGACCGGCGCCTCGACCCCTGCATGTCCGAGGTCTTCCCTTGGGACAAGATCCCGCTCGCCCATCACAAGATGTGGAAGAACGAGCACGCGCCCGGCAACATGTCGGTGCTGGTCTACGCCCCGCGCACGGGCCTGCGCACCTATGAGGACGTGGCGGAGGCGCTGGCGGGGTAGGGCGCGCAGTCTGGCTTGCGCTCCGGAGCGATAACACTTAAACGTTCGGTAAAGTAATGCACCGAACGGGGATACCATGTCGCTCCAGCTCTATGCCCACCCCTTCTCCTCCTATTCGCAGAAGGTGCTGATCGCGCTCGACGAGAGCGAGACGCCCTACCAGCTCCGCCTGCTGAGCAGCGAGAACCCGCAGACCGGCGCGGAATTCGCCGCGCTGTGGCCGCTGAAGCGCTTCCCGGTGCTGGTCGACGGGGCCGAGACCATCGTCGAATCCAGCATCATCATCGAGCATCTAGAGCTGCATCACCCCGGCGCGCGCGCCCTGCTGTCGCAGGATCCGAAGCAGGCGCTCCAGGTCAGGCTGATGGACCGCTTCTTCGACAACTACGTGATGACGCCGATGATGCGGATCGTCTTCGACCGGATCCGGGCGGAAGGTGAACGCGACCCTGTTGGCGTCGCCGAGGCGCGGGCGCTGCTCGATGCCGCCTATCAATGGCTGGATGGCAAGCTCGCCGGCCGCCAATGGGCCTGCGGCGGCGAATTCTCCATGGCCGACTGCGCGGCCGCGCCATCGCTGTTCTACGCCGACTGGGTCCACGAGATCGACGCTGCCTATCCCGACACCCGCGCCTATCGCGCCAGATTGCTCGCACGCCCGTCCGTCGCGCGCGCCGTCGAGGCGGCGCGGCCCTATCGTCACCTCTTCCCGCTCGGCGCTCCGGATCGGGACTGAGCGGCTCCCGCAGTCGCGGCATGGCGGCGGCGCGTCCCGACGCTGTCACGGGCGGCGGAAGGGCTGTAGAGCATCGCGCTCCCGAAAGCCGGTTCCATGCTGTCCTCGCCCCTGTTCCTGCGCGCCGTCCCGCTCCTGTTCACCTTCCTCTGGTCGTCGGGGTGGATCGTCGCGGGCTATTCGGCCCAATACGCCGACGCGCTGACCTTCCTGGCGCTGCGTTTCGCCACGGCGGGCCTGCTGCTGGCGGCCCTGTCGCTGGCGGTCGGCGCGCCCTGGCCGCAGACGCCGCGCGGCTGGGTCGACTGCGCGATTGCCGGCGTCCTGCTGCACGCGATCTATCTCTGCGGCGTCTGGTGGGCGGTGCGCCATGGCCTGCCGGCCGGGATCTCGGGCCTGATCGCCGGGCTGCAGCCGATCCTCACCGCGCTGCTCGCGCCGGCTTTGGTCGGCGAGCGTATCTCCTTGATCCGCTGGGCCGGCATCGCCTTCGGTTTCCTCGGCATCGCCCTGGTGCTGGAGCCCAAACTGGTCGGGGTCGACCCCGCGGCGCTGTGGGGCATCCTCGTCCCCGTCGCGGTGAACATCGTCGGCATGGTCGCGGTCACCTTTGGCTCCTTCTTCCAGAAGGCGCGCATCGTCTCGGGCGACCTGCGGACCGTCACGACGATTCAGTATGCCGCCGCCTTCGCCTTCACGCTGCCGCTCGCCTTCGCGCTCGAGCCGATGCGGATCGAATGGAACCTGACCATGGCGCTCGTGCTGGCCTGGTCGGTGCTGGCGCTGTCGCTGGGCGGAATCGGGCTCTATCTGCTGATCCTGCGCCGGGGCGAGGTCTCGCGCATCGCGACCTTCCTCTACCTCGTGCCGGCTCTGGTCGCCGTCGAGGCCTGGATCCTGTTCGGCGAAACGCTGACGCCGATCCAGATCGCCGGCATGGCGCTCACGATCGTCGGCGTCGCGCTCGCCAGCCGCAGATAGCATTGCTGCGGCATCGGCGGGACATGCGGCGATCTTGCGCCGAAAGAGGCATTCCGCCTTCGAAAATCTCGCCCTATGCTGCGACGCACAAGGGAGAGCAACCATGAGCGCACAAGCCGCCGTCCATGTCGCCGATGCGGCCCCCGCGAGCGCCACGGCGCTGATCGCCGCCGCGCTGCCGGGCTTCGAGACCCTGCTGCAGAACGCCGTCGCGGCGGTGCGCGCGAGCGTCACCGTGGAGGGGAAGATCTCGTCGGCCCGGCTGGAGGCCCAGCAGCACGCCGCGCATGGCCTCGCCTGGCTCGCGACCTATGTCATGGCGCTGCGGGAACTGAAGGCTTATGGCGAGCGCCTCGCCACGGAGGACCGCTACGGCGCGATCGAGGATTACGCCATCCGCATCGGCGCCGGCGAATATGCCGCGCAGATCCTCGGTGGCATCCCGATGAGCCAGGGCGAGATCGTGCGCCTCGCCGCGCTCGGCCTTTCCGAAAAGGCCATCGCCGACGCCGACACACCGGCCACCCGCGCCCTGATCGCGCAGGGCAACACGCCCGAGAACCGCGCCCGCCTCGTCGACCTGTTCAGCCAGGATGATGGCGCCGCGGGCGTCGGCGATCCCGGCCTCGACGAGACGCTGGAGGCGATCCGCTCCGAGATGCGCCGCTTCTGCGCTGCGGAGGTGAAGCCCCACGCCCATGAGTGGCACCTCAAGAACGACTACATCCCGATGGAAGTCGTCGAGAAAATGGCCGAACTCGGCGTCTTCGGCCTGACGATCCCCGAGGAATTCGGCGGCATGGGCCTGACCAAGGTCTCGATGTGCGTCGTCTCGGAAGAGCTGTCGCGCGCCTATATCGGCGTCGGCTCGCTCGGCACCCGTTCCGAGATCGCCGCCGAACTCATCCTCTGCGGCGGCACGGCCGAGCAGAAGGAAAAGTGGCTGCCGAAGCTGGCCTCGGGCGAGGTCCTCCCCACCGCCGTCTTCACCGAGCCCAACACCGGCTCCGACCTCGCCAGCCTGCGCACCCGGGCGGTGAAGGAAGGCGAGGGGGACAAAGCTGTCTGGAAAGTCTCCGGCAACAAGACCTGGATTACCCATCCCGTCCGCGCCGACATCATGACCCTGCTGGTGCGCACCGACCCTTCGGAGAGCGGCTACAAGGGCCTCTCCATGCTGATCGCCGAGAAGCCGCGCGGCACGGATGAAGATCCCTTCCCGGTCGCCGGTCTGACCGGCGGCGAGATCGAGGTGCTCGGCTATCGCGGCATGAAGGAATACGAACTCGCTTTCGATGGTTTCACCGTCAAGGGCGAGAACCTGCTCGGCGGCGTCGAGGGCCAGGGCTTCAAGCAGCTCATGCAGACCTTCGAGGCCGCCCGCATCCAGACGGCGGCGCGCGCCGTCGGCGTCGCCCAGTCGGCCTTCGATCTCGGCCTGCGCTATGCCCGTGAGCGCATCCAGTTCGGCAAGAAGCTGATCGCCTTCCCGCGCGTGGCCGACAAGCTGGCGATGATGGCGGCCGAGATCATGATCGCCCGCCAGCTCACCTATTTCGCCGCGCGCGAGAAGGACGCCGAGCGCCGCTGCGATCTCGAGGCTGGCATGGCCAAGCTGCTGGGAGCCCGCGTCGCCTGGGCGGCCGCCGACAACGCGCTGCAGATCCACGGCGGCAGCGGGTTTGCGCTCGAATATGCGATCAGCCGCGTGCTCTGCGACGCCCGCATCCTCAACATCTTCGAGGGCGCGGCGGAAATTCAGGCGCAGGTCATTGCGCGGCGGCTGGTCGAAGACGAACAAGCCGCACGCGCCGCCTAATCTTTGGGCAGTCGCAACAACGGCAAATTTACGCTTTTCATGCTTGGCTCAGGAGGATGTGCCGCGGCGGAACCGTTTCCGGATGCTTCTGATCACCGACCGGTCTGACGGGAACCCCGAGCTGGCGCGCCGGCTTGGCCTCCTGATGCCCTGCACGGTCCTGATTTTGGGGCGCGAGGCGCCGAAGGGCGACCAGCTGCCTTCGATCATCGTCGGCGATGTCGATCTCTCCCGGCGCGAGACCGTCGAGGCGATGCGCGAGGCCCTGGCGCGCCATCGCGACAGGGGCGCGCCCTATCTCGGCCTGGTGCGCGAGATGACCGTCCGCTCCGCCATCCAGGCGCGGGCCATCGGCGCGACGGAGGTGCTGCCGGTCGACGCCCCGGCTGCGCTGCTCATCAAGACCATCGACCAGCTTCTCGGCGAAGGGGAGGGCGGCGATCCCGCCAGGGGCACGGTCGCCTTCACCCGGGCCCAGCTCGCCACCGCAGCGGCCTCGCTCGCGGACATGCTCGGGGCGGTCGCGAGCGGGGGAGCGGTCCCGCTGCGGGCCGTCGAAGCCTCTGTCGAGGCGATCGAGCAGGCGGCCGGCGCCAGCGACATCGGCGACCTGCTGCAGGTCGTCTGGAGCTATGACGATCTGACCTACCAGCACTGCATGCTGGTCGCCGGCCTGGCGGCCAGCTTCGCCCATCAGCTCGGCTTTTCGGTGGAGGACCGCAAGCTGGTGACGCGCGCCGCCGTCCTCCACGACATCGGCAAGGCCCGCATCCCGCTCGACATCCTGCACAAGCCCGGTGCGCTCGATCCGGACGAGCAGGCGGTGATGCGCGGCCACCCGGTGATCGGCTACGAGATGCTGCTGAAGCAGGGGGGGCTTCGGCCCGAGGTGCTGGCGGCGGTGCGCTCCCACCACGAATATCTCGACGGCTCGGGCTATCCCGACGGGTTGAAGGACGCGGAAATCGGCGACATCGTGCGGATGATCACGATCTGCGACATCTACGCGGCGCTGATCGAGCGACGCAGCTACAAGCCGCCGATGGCGCCCGACCAGGCCTATGCCATGCTGGTGCTGATGGGCACCAAGCTCGACGCGGCGCTGGTGCGCGCCTTCGAAGCCGTCGTGCTGAAGACCTCCCAGGCGGCTTAAGTCAGCGGAAGGTGTGAACGACGGTAGCAGGGCCATGAGCGGCCCAGCTGGATTGGCTGCGTCAGCCTCAGGCCGCGACCACGGCCAGCCTGAGCCCAAGCGCCTTCGTCGCCTTGGCCAGTGTCTCGAGCGTCGGGTTTCCGCCCGGGCGGAAGGCCTTGTAGATCGCCTCGCGGCTGAGTCCGCTCTCGGCCGCAAAAGCCGTAACGCCCCGCGCACGGGCGATGTCCCCGAGCGCGGCGGCGATGAAGGACGGATCGCCCTCTTCGAGTGCGGCCTCGATATAGGCGGCCTGCTCCTCGGGGGTCGTGAGATAGTTCTGGACGTCGAATTCACGCATTGCGTTCGGCATCGAACATTTCCTTCACCAACAGCTTGGCCCGCGCGATGTCCGCAGACTGGCGGCGCTTGTCACCGCCGCACAACAGGATCACCAGCTTCGGGCCTCGCTGGACGAGATAGAGCCTGTAGCCCGGCCCATGATCGATCCGCATCTCGCCGATGCCGTCGAAGAATTTGACGTCCCCCAGATTGCCGAGCTGCGCCCTTCTGATGCGGACGAGGATCCGGGCACGGGCCGAGACATCGCGAAGATTTCCCAGCCACCCAGAGAATTCAGTCGTCTCCACGACCTCGATCATGTGTATCATAATACACAGGCATTCGCCGGCGGGTCAATCGGCATTGCTGCATGGCCAGCCGCCGGGGCGCGCGCCTCAGACCTCCCGCAGCGAGCGCGGCATCGTCACGGGCCGCGCCTCGCGCGCCTGCGCCGCCAGCCGCACCGGCGCGTTGACCGCCCCGAACCCGGCATAGCCGCCGCGCCGCTCGACGATCTCGAAGAAGAAGCGCTGCGCGAAGACATGGCTGTAGACCTGCAGGAATTCGGCCTCGCCGTCGCGGTCGTAGAGGATGTGGTGGGCGCGAAGCTGGTCGATGAAGGCGGGATCGAGCCC
>NZ_JAUXYO010000306.1 GCF_030694325.1 Allobosea sp.
CGGCCGTGGGCTATCAGCCGACACTCGCCACGGACATGGGCCAGCTGCAGGAACGCATCACCACCACCAACAAGGGTTCGATCACCTCGGTGCAGGCCATTTACGTGCCGGCCGACGATTTGACCGACCCTGCGCCCGCCACCTCGTTCGCGCATCTTGACGCGACGACCGTGCTATCGCGCTCGATTGCCGAAAAGGGCATCTACCCGGCGGTGGATCCGCTCGACTCGACGTCGCGCATGCTGTCTCCGCTCGTCGTGGGCGAAGAGCATTACAACATCGCCCGTCAGGTGCAGCAGACGCTGCAGCGCTACAAGGCCCTGCAGGACATCATCGCCATTCTGGGCATGGACGAGTTGTCTGAAGACGACAAGATCAGCGTGGCGCGCCAGGTCCAGCAGATCCTCCAGCGCTACAAGGCGCTGCAGGACATCATCGCGATCCTGGGCATGGACGAGCTCTCGGAAGAGGACAAGCTGACCGTGGCCCGCGCCCGCAAGATCGAGCGCTTCCTGTCGCAGCCCTTCTTCGTCGCGGAAATCTTCACCGGCTCGCCGGGCAAGCTGGTCGCGCTCGAGGACACGATCAAGGGCTTCAAGGGCCTGGTCGAAGGCAAGTACGACCATCTGCCGGAAGCGGCGTTCTACATGGTCGGCTCGAATGACGAAGCCATAGAGAAGGCCCAGCGCCTGGCGGCCGAAGCGGCCTGATCCGGCTGTAACCGGCGGAAAGAGACCCGATGGCCACCTTCAAGTTCGAACTCGTCTCGCCGGAGCGCATCCTGTTCTCCGGTGACGTCGTCAGCGTCATCGTGCCCTCGGTCGAGGGCGAGATGACGGTGCTGGCCGGCCATGCGCCGCTGGTCGCGACGCTGAAGGCGGGCATCGTCTTCGTCCAGACAACCGGCAGCAACGGCAAGGAATTCTTCGTCAATGGCGGTCTCGTCGAGATCAACGCCGCCTCGACGACCATCCTGGCGGAGCAGGGCCGCTTCCTCGAGGACGTCAACGCCGCGGTGCTCGACCAAGAGATCTTGAGCGCCGAGACCAGGCTGACGGGCTCGCAGGACGAGGACGAGAAGAAGCGCCTGCACGACATACTGGTGCAGTTGCGCGAGTTCAAGCACGTCTTCGAGACCCGCAAGGCGGCGTGATTTTCCCTTCTCACCTGTGGGGGAGAAGGTGTCTGCGAAGCAGCCGGATGATGGAAGGGTCGCGCAAGCGGCCCTTTTGTCTTTTCCGACGAGGTGCTGCCCTCATCCGTCAGCGCTTCGCGCTGCCACCTTCTCCCCCGAGGGGAGAAGGAAGGGGCTCACTCCCCCATCGCGATCAGGCTGGCATTGCCGCCCGCTGCGGCCGTGTTGATCGTCACCGTCTGCTCGGTGACGAAGCGCATCAGATAGTGTGGGCCGCCGGCCTTCGGCCCGGTGCCGGAGAGGCCGTGGCCACCGAAGGGCTGCACGCCGACGACGGCGCCGATGATGTTGCGGTTGACATAGATGTTGCCGGTGGAGAGCCGGCTCGTGACCTGCTCGACCGTGGTCTCGATCCGCGAATGGACGCCGAGCGTCAAGCCGTAGCCGGTCGCCTCGATGTCGTGGATGACCCTGTCGAGTTCGCCGGCCTTCCAGCGCACGACATGCAGGATCGGGCCGAAATGCTCCTGGGAGAGGTCGGCGACGCTGCCGAGCGACACGACATGAGGCGCCACATAGGTGCCGCCGAGGGCGGGCGCCTGTCCGGCCCAGGAGACGCGGCCGAGCTTGCGCATCGCGTCGATATGGCCGTCGAGGCGGTGCTTTGCGGCGGCGTCGATGACCGGGCCGATCTGGGTGTCGATCGCGCGGGGATCGCCGAGCTTCAGCTCGCGGGCGGCGCCGGTAATCATCTCGATCATCTTGTCGGCGACGTCGTCCTGGACGACGAGCAAGCGCAGCGCCGAGCAGCGCTGGCCGGCCGAACGGAAGGCCGACATCACGACATCGTCGGCGACCTGCTCGGCCAGCGCGGTGGCATCGACGATCATGGCGTTGAGGCCGCCCGTCTCGGCGATGAGCGGAACGATCGGGCCGTCCTTGGCCGCCAGGGCGCGGTTGATGGCGCGGGCGGTCGTGGTCGAGCCGGTAAACGCGACGCCGGCCACATCCCTGTGCGCGACGAGGGCCGCACCGACCGCGCCATCACCCGGCACGAGATGCAGCGCGGAGGCCGGGATGCCGGCCTCATGCAGCAGGCGCACGGCCATGGCCGCAATCAGCGGCGTCTGCGGGGCCGGCTTGGCGACGACGCTGTTGCCGGCGACGAGGGCGGCCGCGATCTGGCCGGCGAAGATCGCCAGCGGGAAATTCCAGGGCGCGATGCAGAGGAAGGCGCCGCGTCCGCGCAGGATCAGGCGGTTGTCCTCGCCGGTCGGGCCGGGCAGGGCGGTCGGCGTCGCGAGCTTCGCTTCCGCCTCGGCTGCGTAGTAGCGGCAGAAATCCACCGCCTCGCGCACCTCCGAGAGGGCGTCGTCGAGCGTCTTGCCGGCCTCTGCCTGAAGCAGGGCGAGTAGCAGGCCGCGCCGCGCCTCCATGAGGTCGGCGGCCTTGCGCAGGGCCGCGGCGCGCGTGCGGGCCGGGGTGGCGTTCCAGGCGGGGAAGCCCGCCTTCGCCGCCGCCATGGCGCGGGCGGCGGTCGCCGCGTCGGCTTCCGTGACACGGCCGATGACGTGGTTGTCGATGGGCGAGCGGATCTCGCGGGTCGGGCCGCTCATGTTCTTGCCGTCGATGATCGGGCTGGCCTCCGGGAAGGGCTTGCCGGCGGCCACCGCGATCTCCGCGAGAAGGGCCGCCAGGCTCTCGGCATGGCCCAACTCGACGCCGGCCGAGTTCTTGCGGGACGGGCCGAAGAGGTCGGCCGGCAGCGGGATGCGCCGGTGCCGCGCCGCGCCGGGCTGGCCGATGATGTCCGCTGGCGGCACGAGCAGTTGCGCCACGGGCACGTCGGGGTCGCCGGAGACGCTGACGAAGGAGGAGTTGGCACCGTTCTCGAGCAGGCGGCGGACCAGATAGGCGAGCAGGTCCTGATGCCCACCGACCGGCGCATAGGTCCGGCAGGCGAAGCCCTCTGAGCCGGCGAGCAGCTTCTCGTAGAGCGCCTCGCCCATGCCGTGCAGGCGCTGGAACTCGAAGCCGTCGGCCGACCCCGCCATCTCGGCGACGGTCGCCACCGTCTGGGCGTTATGGGTGGCGAATTGCGGGATGATGCGCGGGCGCAGCGCCAGCAGCTGGGCGGCGCAGGCCTCGTAGTTCAGGTCGGTCATCGCCTTGCGGGTGAAGACGGGATAATCCGCCAGGCCGCGCTCCTGGGCACGCTTCAGCTCGGTGTCCCAATAGGCGCCCTTGACGAGGCGCACCATCATGCGCCGGCCGTGGCTCTCGGCGAGTGCGCCGATATGGGCGATCACCGCCGATGCGCGCTTCTGATAGGCTTGGATGGCGAGACCGAAGCCGTCCCAGTCCGCGAGCGAAGGATCGGCCACGACGGCGTCGATGATGTCGAGCGAGAGCTCGAGCCGGTCGGCCTCTTCAGCGTCGACGGTGAAGTTGAGGTCGTAGCGCTTCGCCTGGCGGGCGAGGTCGATGACCTTGGGGGTCAGCTCGGCCAGCACGCGCTCATGGTTGGTGGCGTCGTAGCGCGGATGCAGGGCCGAGAGCTTGACCGAAATGCCCGGCCGGTCCGGCAGCGCGGCATTGCCGGCCGATCGGCCGATGGCTTCGATCGCGGCTGCATAGGAGGCGAAGTAGCGGTCGGCGTCGGCCTGCGTCCGGGCCCCCTCGCCGAGCATGTCGAAGGAGTAGCGGTAGAGCTTGCCGCTCTTCGAGCCGGCACGCTTGAGCGCCTCCTCGATGGTCTGGCCCAGCACGAAATGGTTGCCCATGACGCGCATGGCCTGGCGGGTGGCGGTGCGCACCGTCGGCACGCCCAGCCGCTTGGCGAGGCCGCCGATGATGCTGGTCGGCGTCTCGCCGGGCTGAATCACGCGCGCCGTGATACCGAGCGCCCAGGCCGAAGCGGAAACCAGGAAGGCGTCCGACTTCGATTCGTGGTGGGCGAAGTCGCCCTGGCCGAGCTTGTCCTCGATCAGCCGGTCGGCCGTGGCGGCGTCGGGCACGCGCAGCAGCGCCTCGGCCAGCACCATCAGGGCCAGGCCCTCGCGCGTCGAGAGCGAATACTCCCGCAGCAGCTCCTCGATGCCGCCGAGTCCGACCTTGCGGCTGCGGATCGCCTCGATCAGTTGCGTCGCGCGGGCGTCGATGCGGGGCTTCGCCGCCGGTTCGCGGCGCGCTCCGGCCAGCAGCTGCGCAGCGATCTCGCCGTCATCATCGGCGAAGGGAGCACGAAAGGGCGGAAGATGGGCGACCATGGAGGGGCTCCGAACCGATGCGGTGGATGATCTGAAGAATCATCCGTCCAGGGCCTCATATCAATTGGCTGTTTCGGCGTTCAGGCCTTATCTTTTATGGTCAAGAAAGCCCTTTGCCGAGATTCATCCCGTGCTCGATCGAACCGACCGCCGCATCCTGTCGCTGATCCAGGGAGACGGCCGCATGGCCGGCGTGGAACTGGCCGAAAAGGTCGGGCTGTCGCCGACGGCGGCGGGCGAGAGGCTGAAGCGGCTGACGCGAGACGGCTACATCACAGGCTATCGCGCGACGCTGGACCCGCTCAAGCTCGGGCTCAACCTGCTCGTCTTCGTCGAGGTCTATCTCGACAAGACAACGCCCGACGCCTTCGAGCGCTTCGCGGCGGCGGTGAAGCGGGCCCCGGAGGTTCTGGAGTGTCATATGGTGGCGGGCGGGTTCGACTATCTGGTGAAGACCCGCGTCGCCGACATGAACGCCTATCGGCGGTTTCTGGGCGAGGTTCTGCTGGCTCTTCCGGCGGTGCGCGAGACGCGCACCTATGCGGTGATGGAGGAGGTGAAGACCGACGGCGCGCTGCCGCTGTGAGCCGCGCGCCGCCGGGATGGCGTCACTCCGCGTGCCTGGGGGCTGCCTGGCCGCGGGTCTTCCAGAGCGAGAAGACCACGCCGCCGAGGATCAGCGCCAGCGTCACGCCGAGCGAGATCGCGGGGTCGACCTTGCCGAAGATCTGGTTCCAGAAGATCTTGCCGCCGATGAAGACCAGCACCAGAGCGAGCGCCGTCTTCAGATACTCGAAGCGGTGGACCATCGCGGCCAGCGCGAAATAGAGCGCGCGCAGGCCGAGGATCGCCATGATGTTGGCGGTGAAGACGATGAACGGATCCGTCGTGATCGCGAAGATCGCCGGCACCGAGTCGACCGCGAAGATGAGGTCGGCGATGTTGATCACCACCAGCGCCAGGAACAGAGGCGTGGCGTAAATCAGCATGCGGCCGGTCACCGCATCCGGCTGCCGGACGAAGAAGCGCTCGCCATGCAGGCTGTCGGTCACGCGCATCCGCTTCTTGAAGAAGAGGATGAGCTTGTTCTTCGACATGTCCGGCTCGGCCTCAGGCACGACGAGCATCTTGATGCCGGTCGCGACCAGGAAGGCGCCGAAGATGAAGAGGATCCAGTCATACTGCTGCACCAGCGCCGCGCCGATGCCGATCATCAGGCCACGCAGGATGATCACCGCGATGATGCCCCAGACCAGCGCGCGGTACTGGTAACGCCGCGGGATGGCGAAGAAGGAGAAGATCAGAGAGATCACGAAGACGTTGTCGATCGACAGCGCCTTCTCGATGAAGAAGCCGGTGAAAAAGGTGACGCCGGCATGGGTGCCGTCGGTCGTCTTGAGATTGCCTGTCTCGAAGGCCCACCAGACGACGGCGCCGTAGAGACAGGCGAAGCCGATATAGAAGGCCGAGAGCCTGAGGCTCTTGGCGATGCCGATTTCATTGTCGCCGCGATTGAGCAGGCCGAGGTCGAAAGCGAGAAGCGCGAAAACGATCGCGAGAAAGCCGCTCCACATCCAGAGCGGCTTGCCGAGCCAGTCGGCAAGCAGAAGTTCCATGTCCGGGCGCCTATGGTTTGCGTTGATGTCGAAGGCGGTTCCGACATCGCGGCCACGTCATCCAGACATGCTCCGCCAGAGGGGCCCGGTACCACCGATCCGGCAGATGGGGGCACCGGTGCGTCGCGACAAGAGCGGCGCAACCCGATTCTGCCACGAAATTGCCGCAGCGCGCTGTCGCCCGCCGATTGCCGCTTGACCGGTGGCGCCGCTGCTTCAGTGTGGGAAGCCGTCGCGGCATGAAGATTGCTGCGGTCAGCCGAACAACCAATCGAACCCTTCGAGGAGACATCGATGCCCGCCCCGACCTGCCCGCCCGTCTTCGGACGCCTGCGCTCCTGCGCCGGGCGCCTCGTTCTCGCCGCCGGGTTCGCCGCCGCGCTCGTCGGGCTCGCTCCAGCCGCGCAGGCCCAGACGCCGGTGCGCTTCACGCTCGACTGGCGTTTCGAGGGGCCCGCCGCGCTGTTCCTGATGGGGATCGAGAAGGGCTATTTCAAAGCCGAGGGGCTGGACGTCACCATCGACACCGGAAACGGCTCGCGCGAGGCGATTCCGCGCGTGGCCTCGGGCACCTATGATGTCGGATTCGGCGACGTGAACTCGCTGATCCGCTTCCGCGACGAGAATCCGACCATCGACCTCAAGGCGGTGATGATGGTCTATGACAAGCCGCCTTTCTCGATCGTCGGGCGCAAGAGCCGCGACATCACCGCCGACGCCAAGAGCCTCGAGGGCAAGAAGTTCGGCGCGCCGGCCGCCGATGCGGCCTTCGCGCAATGGCCGATCTTCAAGACGGTCAACAAGCTCGACGACAGCAAGATGCGGCTGGAGAATGTCGGCTTCCCGGTCCGTGAGCCGATGCTCGCCTCGGGTGAGGTCGATGCCGTCTTCGGCTTCGCCAATTCCTCCTACATCAATCTAAAGTCGCGCGGCGTGCCGGTCGACGACATCGTCGTGATGCTGATGTCGGATTACGGCGTCGAGCTCTACGGCAACGTCATCATGGTCTCGCCGAAATTCGCGGCCGAGAAGCCCGAAGCTGTCCGCGGCCTGCTGCGGGCGATCACCAAGAGCGTCAAGGACACGGTGGCCAATCCCGAGCTCGGTGCGCAGCTCGTGATCAAGCGCAACGACGTCGCCAAGGTCGAGGTCGAGCTCGAGCGGCTGAAGATGACGCTCGCCCAGAACGTGATGACACCCTGGGTCAAGGCCAACGGCTTCGGTGGCATCGACAAGGCCCGCTGGGACAAGGCGCTCGACCAGATCGCGCTGACCTTCACCTTCAAGGACAAGGCCAAGGCCGGTGATGCCTTCACCGACGCCTTCCTGCCGGCCTCGGCCGAGCGGGTGTTCTGAGTTTTCGCAAGACGGATTCTTACAAGGACGACCCTCAACGGTCATCCCGGACAAGCCGCGTCAGCGGCGCCGATCCGGGATCCATGCCTGAACCGTTCCGGCATGGATCCCGGGTCTGCGCTTCGCTCCGCCCGGGATGACGGCGCTTGGAAAGAGCCGGATTGACCGCCTTCGTCGAACTTCACGATGTCACCCATGTCTATGGCGGCGGCGATGGCCCTCCGGCCGTTGCCGGCCTGTCGCTGAAGGTCCGCGAGGGCGAGTTCGCCGCGATCGTCGGCCCGTCGGGCTGTGGCAAGTCGACGATGATGAAGCTCGCCACCGGGCTGCAGCGGCCGAAGTCCGGCACGGTGATCGTTGACGGGCGGGAGGTCGCCGAGCCGATCAAGATCACCGGGATGGCCTTCCAGAACCCGGTCATGCTGCCGTGGCGGACGACGTTGCAGAACCTGCTGCTGCCGCTCGAAATCGTCGAGCCGCATCGCTCGCGACTGCGAGCGAACAAGGCTGAGTACATTGCCCGCGCTGAGATGCTGCTGGAGACGGTGGGTCTCAAGGGCATGGGCTCGAAATTCCCCTGGCAGCTTTCGGGCGGCATGCAGCAGCGCGCCTCGCTGTGCCGCTCGCTGATCCACGAGCCGAAGCTGCTGATGCTGGACGAGCCTTTTGGCGCGCTCGATGCCTTCACGCGCGAGGAACTCTGGTGCGTGATCCGCGACCTGCATGCCCAGCGCGGCGTCACCGTCATCCTGGTGACGCATGATCTACGCGAGGCGGTGTTCCTGGCGGACCGGGTGTTCTGCATGTCGGCGCGGCCTGGCCGGATCATCGCCGAGCGCGAGATCGGCTTCGCGCGGCCGCGCGATCTCGACGTGACCTACACGCCTGAATTCGCCGAAATCGTTCACGAGCTGCGCGGGCATATCCGCGAGGCGAGGGCCGTGGCATGACCCGCTCGACCTGGCTCAGGCTCGCGCCCTATCTCTTCACCTTCGCCTTCTTCGCGATCTGGGAGATTGCCTGCCGGGCCTTCGCAATCTCGGCCTTCATCCTGCCGCCGCCCTCGGCGATTTGGGCGGCGCTGGTCCAGTACCAGAAGCCGCTCTACACCAACGCCTTCCACACGCTGTGGATGACGTCGCTGGGCTTTGGGCTGTCGATCCTGTTCGGGCTGGCGCTGGGCCTGCTGGTCGGCTCCTCGAAGCTGATCTATGCGGGTCTCAATCCCCTGCTGGTCGGCTTCAACTCGATTCCGAAGGTCGCGGTGGTGCCGATCCTGGTGATCTGGTTCGGCGTCGGCTGGCTGCCGCCGGTGCTCACCGCCTTCGTGATCTCGTTTTTCCCGATCGTGGTCAACGTCGCCACCGGGCTCGCCACGATCGAGCCGGAGACGGAGGACGTGCTGAAGGCGCTCGGCGCCAGCCGCATGGACATCATGACCAAGGTCGGCATCCCGCGCTCGCTGCCCTATCTCTTCGGGGCGCTGAAGGTATCGATCACGCTGGCCTATGTCGGCTCGGTCATCGGCGAGCAGAACGCCTCCAATCTCGGCCTCGGCAACCTGATCACGCGCGCCTCGGCGGATTTCAACGTGCCGCTGATCTTCGCCGCGCTGATCGTGCTGGCCGTGCTCGGCGTCTTCCTGGTGGCGATCGTCGATATCGTCGAGAGCCGGATGACCGGCTGGGCCAAGCGCTCGCAGCTCGGCAACGCCTGAGGCAGGGTGAGGGACGCGAACGGCTCTTTCAGACCATGCCGGTCGATTTGAGCTGCTGATAGGCCTTCAGGATTTCCTGGAGCGTGCCCTCGCGCGAGCGGTCGCCGCCATTGGCATCCGGGTGGAAGCGCTTCACCAGTTCCTTGTACTTCGCCTTGATCGCGGCGGCGTCGGCATTCTCGTCGAGCCCCAGCGCCTCCAGCGCCTTGCGGGCGACAACGCCGACGCGCGGCTCCGGCTGCGCTGCCGTCTGGGCCCGTCTCGCTCCGAAGATGTTGAAGGCATCCTGCACATCGGCCTGCTCGCCGCCGGCGACGCGCCCGCGCTGCGCCATTCGCGCCGCCTTGGAGTTGACGCCGAGTTTCCAGGTCGGCCGATGACCGATGGCCGCGTCCTTGGCGTATTCCGCCAGGGCCTCGTCGTTCATGCCGGCGAAGTAATTGTAGGTCGCGTTATAGGCCTTCACATGCTCCAGGCAGAACAGGAAGAACTTGCCTTCGCGACCGCGTCCCTGGGGCGCGCGGAATTCGCCCGGCCGCTTGCAGCCCGGATGGTCGCAACGCGGCGCATCGGATTCCTCGACCGCTTCCGCCTCGGAAGGGCCGATCCTGATGCGGTCGAACAGGCGCGAGTTGAAGTTCATGGTCGAACGGTTATGAGACTCAGGAAGCGAACCGGCAAGTGCGGCGCAGCATGCGACGACAGGTCGGTCAGAAGAAGGGCCGGACGGGTACCGGCCCCGACGAAATCTCTCACGACGGTGGCGCGATCATGACCCGAATGGCTGAACGGATCGCCAACAAGCTCGAGCAGGCGCTCGCGCCGCAGCATCTGAACGTGATCGACGAGTCGCACCAGCATCAGGGCCATGGCGGTTGGCGTGAGGGCGGCGAAACCCATTTCAGGGTCGAGATCGTGGCGGCAGCCTTCGCCGGAAAGAGCCGGCTCGACCGTCACCGGCTGGTCAACGTCGCCCTGGCCCAGGAACTCGCCGAGCGGGTGCATGCGCTGGCGATCGTGGCGCGGACGCCGGACGAGGGGTGAAGGCTGCCTGTCAGGGCGTGATCAGCTCGACCGTCGGAAAATAAGTGCGGTAGCGTCTGACGTCGCGGGTCAGCAGGGGCAGCTTTGCGACTGCGGCATGGGCGCCGATGAAGAAGTCCGCCAGAACCCCGGTGCGGGTTCCTCCTGCCGATCGATAGCGGCCGTAAGCCTTGCCGGCGAGGAACAGCGCGCTGCGAGGTGTCGGGGCCATTTCGACGGCGATCCGATTCAGCGCTTCATCGAGCTCGTCGGGTGCTGCAAAACTCACCGAAAGTTCGGCGTAGACGATCTCGTTCAGCAAGAGCGGGCCCATGAGCGCCAGTCTGTCGAGCTGTGCTGCAGACCAAGCCGACCAGTTCGGATCGTCGGTGAAAAGATCAAGCAGGACATTGGTGTCGATCAAGGTCACTCAATCGTCACCGCGTAAGAGTGCCATGATCTCGTCCGTGCTGGGACTTGGCGCCAGAACACCGCGGGCTGCTTCGAACCGGCTTCGTGGGCGCGACCCATCGGCTTTCAGCAGGACAACGTTACCGCCCGCATCCATCCGGAAATCGACGGCGGTGCCCGGCTCGATGCCGAGCCGGTCACGGATGGGCTTGGGAATTGTGACCTGCCCCTTGCTGGTGACCGTCGTCGCCATTGCAGCCTCCGTATTACCGACCACGTTGTAGGTAATACCGGAAGGACCTCGCCGCAAGCGTGGTTCAGGCCTTCGGCCGCTCCGGCGTGAAGGCGTAGATCGCCGCCGAAGCCAGCAGGAGTGCGGCGAAGGCCCAGTGCAGATGGGCGAAGGTCGTGGCCGCGTCGAGGCCGGCGGCGCGCTGGCTGGCGATGAACCAGCCCGAGCCTGACTGGGTCAGGGCGGCGCCTGCGATGAAGAGGAAATTGACCGCCGTCATGCCACGCCCGAGCAGATGCGCCGGGAAGAACAGGCGCGCATGGGCCATCAGAATGGCATAGGTGAAACCGACGGCACCGATCAGCGCGAACAGGACGACGGCGAGGAGCGAGGAGCCTGCGCCGAACGCGGCGAGCAGCGCGAAGCAGACTGCGGTGCCCAGCGTGCCCCAGAACACCAGCGGCTTGACCCGGCCGAGCGCCTTTTCGAACCCACCATAGATGAAGGCGCCGGCGACCATCGTCACGGCCATCGCGGTCGCGGCGTTGCCGGCCGAAACGGCGTCGAAGCCGTGAACAGCCGTCATGTAGGGGCCGACCCAGAGGCCGCGTGCGGTCGCCAGGATCGCATAGGCCGTCAGCGTGATCGGGGCGAGCAGCCAGAGCGGCCGCAGCTTCAGGATGCTGGCGAGGCCGGCGAGCAGGCCTTCCGCCTTGCCCGAGGCGCTCTCGGCGCGAACAGGGTCGCGGATCAGGAGAGCGGCCAGCGCGGTGGCGAGCAGGAAGCAGCCCGCCATCGCCAGCATCGAGGGGCGCCAGCCGAAGCGGGCGGCGGCGATGGCAAGCGGCGCGGCGCCGACCAGATTGCCGAGCGATCCCAGCCCGATGAAGACCGAGGTCAGGAAGGCGAAGCGCCCGGGCTCGGCCGTCCGGGCGAAGAGGAACAGGCTCGCCATGAAGATCGGCGCGCAGCCGATGCCGATCAGCGCCATCGCCAGCGTGCCGGACACCGCGCCGTTTGCCTGCGCGAAGAGAAAGGCGCCGGCGCTGCCCACCGCCATGGCGGCGGTCACGGTGCGGCGCGGGCCCAGCCGGTCGAGCGCCCAGCCGATCGGGAACTGCGCGATCGCGAAGGTCGTGAACCAGGCCGCGCCGAGCAGACCGAACTCGCCAGGACCGATGGCGAGATCGCTCATCACCGGCTCGGCGATCACGCTCAGGAAGGACCGGTAGAAGATCGACAGGAAATAGGCCGGCAGCAGCGCGAAGAAGACGATCAACGGCGGATCTGCCTGTCAGTCGAAGCGGGCCGCGAGTGGATCACTTGATCCGCTCGAGCACCGAGACGTAGTTCGCCACAGCCGAACCGCCCATGTTGAAGATGCCGCCGAGGCGCGCATCCTTCAGCTGCATGCCCTCCGGGGCTTCGCCGACGAGCTGCATCGCGCTGAGCACATGCATCGACACACCGGTGGCGCCGATCGGGTGGCCCTTGGCCTTCAGGCCACCGGAAACGTTGACCGGCAGCTTGCCGTCCTTCTGCGTCCAGCCTTCCTTGATGGCGCGGGCGCCGTCGCCTTCCTTTGTCAGCCCCATGGCCTCGTATTCCAGCAGTTCGGCGATGGTGAAGCAGTCATGCGTCTCGACGAAGGAGAGGTCGTCGAGTGTCACCCCGGCCTGCGCCAGGGCCTGCTGCCAGGCGCGCGTCGCGCCCTCGAAGCGCAGGATGTCGCGCTTCGAGACCGGCAGGAAGTCCTGGACATGGGCCGTGCCGCGGAAGCCGACGGCGCGGCGCATGGTCAGCGCGGTCTCCTCGTCGGCCAGCACGAGCGCTGCCGCCCCGTCGGAGACCAGTGAGCAGTCGGTGCGCTTCAGAGGACCTGCGACATAGGGGTTCTTCTCGCCCTCCTCGCGACAGAAGGCGAAGCCGAGATCCTTGCGCATCTGGGCGTAAGGATTGTCGACGCCGTTCTTGTGATTTTTCGCCGCGATCATCGCCAGCGCGTCGGACTGGTCGCCATGGCGCTGGAAATAGGCGGCCGCGATGCCGCCGAACACACCGGCAAAGCCACCCTGCGTGGCGCCTTCCTCGGGAAGATAGGAGGCCTTCAGCAGGTTCTTGCCGATCTCGGGGCCGGGCGTCGTGGTCATCTGCTCGACGCCGACGACGAGCACGATCTTGGCCGCGCCGGCTTTGATCGCGCGCACGCCCTGCTGGACCGCTGCGGAGCCGGTGGCGCAGGCGTTCTCGACCCGGGTCGCGGGCTTGAAGCGCAGCGCCGGATCGGCCTGGAGCACGAGCGAGGCGGTGAAGTCCTGCGCCGAAAAGCCGGCGTTGAAATGGCCGAGGACGATCTCGTCGACCTGGTCGGCGGTGATGCCGGCATCGACGAGTGCGTCAGTCGTCACCCGAACGATCAGGCTCTCGATCGTCTCCGCATCCTGCTTGCCGAACGGCGTATGGGCCCAACCGACGATCGCAGCGCTCATCACATCTCTCCCTGCCGACATTCTTCAGGCGTTGACCGGCTTTGATGTCTCATGTGCGCCCACCGCCCGCGCCTCGCAAGCGGGCACGCATGCATTTCCGGCGTGCATGGAAAGAGGGACCACGATGCGGAACGGGGACAGCTACAGGGCGATGGACAGCAGCAGTCCGACACCGCCGACGATCATCGCCATGCCGGCCATCTCGCGCCGGCTGGTGCCTTCGGCGAAGATCCGCCGCGAGGCGATCTGCGCCAGCGGCACTTCGATCAGGGCGAGCGTGCGGACATTGGCGGCGCTCGTCAGCGAGAAGCCGATGAACCAGCATTGCGAGGCGGCCGCGCCGAGAAAGCCGGCGGAAAGCGACTTCCGCCAGTTGCGCAGGCTGGAGATCAGGGCCGGGCGGTTCGCCGCCAGCATGTAGAGCGTCAGGGCCAAGGTCTGGAGGAACAGTCCGAGGGCGAGGATGGTCGTGGCCCTGATGAAGAAGCCACCCTCCGGCAGGGCTTGGATCGCGCCGCGATAGCCGATCGCCGAGAAGGCGAAGAAGGCCCCGGCGCCGACACCGAGAAGGGCGGGTCGCAACCCGGCACGGGTCAGCTTCTCGCCCGGCTTCCAGCTCACCACCACGACACCGGCGGTGGCGATCAGGATCGCGGCGAACTTCAGCGGCGTCAGCGCATCGCCCAGCAACAGGGCGCCGAAGATCGCGACCTGGACGGGCTCCGTCTTGGTATAGGCGGTGGTCACGGCGAAGGAGCGCTCACGCATCGCCGCCAGCATCAGGGCGGTGGCCGCGATCTGGGTGAGGGCACCTGCTATGGTGTAGGCGAAGGACGTCGCGCCGACGTCAGGCGGCAGCCGCCCCGCCGCGGCGCAGACGATGGCCAGAAAAAGCAGCGCGAAGGGCAGGCCGAAGAGGAAGCGCACCTGCGTCGCGCCGACGACGCCGATGATCTCGGTCAGCGAGCGCTGGGTGAGATTGCGGGCAGTCTGCAGCAGCGAGGCCGCGATGGTCGCGGGAATCCAGAGAAGGGCGAAGCTCACGCTGCAATCCGGGCGATCGAGGGGGCTTCCCGCTTGTGAACCCTCGGCGGCGACTAGGCAAATCGCTCCGCTGGGGGTAGGTATGCGTGCCAGGGCGGGACTTCGTGCCGGCCGTCTCGAAAATGCCGCACGCGTCGCGTTGAACCCCCTTGCCTTCAGCCCTCGTCAAGCCAGGTTCAAGACCCGCCCGATGATCGTCTCCCGCTTCACCGCCGCTCTCGTCTTCGGTTCCGTGCTGGTCGGACCGGCCCATGCCGGCACCAGCCTCGTGATCGATGCCGCCAGCGGCTCGGTGCTCTCGGCCGAGAATGCCGGCCAGCCCTGGCACCCGGCCTCGACCACCAAGATGATGACGGCTTATCTCGCGCTGAAGGCGGTGCGGGAGGGACGCCTCGGCCTCGAAACCGCGATCCCGGCCTCCAAGCTGGCGGCGAGCCAACCGCGGGTGAAGGTCTACATCAAGGCCGGCCAGGAGGTCACGCTCGACAACGCCCTGCGGATCATGATGGTGAAGTCGGCCAACGACATCGCCTATGTGATCGCCGAGGGCGTCGGCGGCGATGTCGAGCGCTTCGTGGCCATGATGAACGCGGAAGCCGCGCGGCTGGGCATGCGCGACAGCCATTTCGTCAACCCCAATGGTTGGCATCATCCCGACCAGCAGACCAGCGCGCGCGATCTCGCCATCCTCGCCATGGCGTTGATGCGCGAATTTCCCGACTACGCGGATTACTGGAACACGCCGGCCGTCCAACTCGGCAAGCAGGTGCTGAACAACACCAACGGGCTGGTGGGGCGCTACCCCGGCGTCGGCGGCATGAAGACCGGCTATGTCTGCGCCTCCGGCTTCAACGTCGTCGCCACCGCGACCCGGGGCGGGCGCACGCTGATTGCCGTGGTGCTGGGAGCGCTTTCAGGCGCCGAGCGCACGGTCAAGGCAGCGCAACTCCTGGACGAGGGCTTCGGCAAATGGGGCGGGGCGGGCTATACCGTCGCGTCGCTGCCGTCGCAGGGCGGCCGGGCGCAGAGCATCTGCGACGACGTCCGCCGCAAGGGCGGTGGGATCGCGCTCGCCGACGACGCCGATTCCTCCGGGCCGGTCGCGGTCCCGGCCGCCGGCATCGGCGGCAATGCCGATGACGGGGGGCGCTTCGCCACCGCCTCGGCGCCGGCCTATGCCAGCCCTTCGTCGGTATTGACGCGCCTTCCTTCCGGAAAGATCTCGCTCGGCCCGCGGGCCGAGACCATTCCCGTTCCGGTCGCCTTCGGCCGCACGTCGGCCTCGGCCAACGCGCCGATCGCGGCCAATGTCGCGGGCAGCGGCGACAGCCGCGTCGCGCGCGGTACGGCGCCGGTGATCGCCCCTTCGGCGCCGGTCGCGGCCGGGCTCTTCGGAGCCCAGGGCAGCGGACTCTTTGCCGATCGCGGCCGCACGCCCTCGAGCAACGGCGCGATTCCGGGCTCGACCACGGCCTTCGCGCCGAGCGATCCGGAAACGGCGCAGCCCTCCGGCGCCGGTGGCCCTCTGCGCCTGCAGGGTGCGATCCAGCCCGGCGCGGCCGCGCCTGCGAGCCTGCGCGCGGGGGCCGCCTCCGGCATCAAGCCGCTGCCGCGCCCGCCCGCCAAGCCGCTCTTGGTGAAGCCTTCGTCCAAGGCCGCTCCTGCCAAGGCGGCTGCGAAGCCCGGATCGGCCAAGCCCGCCCAGGCCGCCGCCAAGCCGCAGCCCGCCAAGCCTCCGGTCAAGCCCAAGGCGAAGCCGAACGACGACGCCTGAGCATGACGTCTTGAACGCCGAGGGGGCCGAATCCGTCCGGCGGCAGGGCATGGCGATGGCGCTGACGGCGGCGGCCGCCTATGGCACCAACATCGTCAGTGCGCAGATCGCCGGCCAGGCCGGGTTGAGCGGGCCGCTGCTGGTCTTCTACCGTGTCTTCATCATGCTCGCCCTGGTCGGGCTGGCGCTGCTGATCTGGCGCTCCTCGCTCGCCGTGCCGCGCTCCGAGCGGCGCGCGCTCCTGCTCTTCGGGGTGATGAGCGCGCTGGTCGGTTCGGCCTATCTCTCTTCCGTCGCCTTCCTGCCGGTCACGGTCGCAGCCGTGGTGTTCTTCACCTATCCGGTGCTGATCGTGCTCGCCGAGCCTTTCGTCACGCGCATCCCCTTCCGCCCTGAACGTCTGCTCGCGGCGCTGGCGGCTTTTATCGGCGTCGCGCTGGTGGTGGGCCCGGATTTCCACGGGCTGGATCCGCGCGGACTGGTGCTGGCGCTGCTCGCCAGCCTCGGTGCCGCCACCCAGTTCTTCGCTGGCGCGGCTCTCATGCAGACGCCGCTGACGGCCCGGCTGTTCTGGTCGCATCTGCTGATCCTGCCGGTGACGGCGCTGATCCTCGTCGTCACCGGCGGCTTCCAGTCGCCGGCCGCCTTCGCCCTGGCGCCGCTGGCGGCCGCGGTGACGATCGGCGGGTATCTGATCGGCTTCCTGCTGCAGGTCATGGCGATGACGCGGATCTCGCCCGGCGCGGCCGGGCTTGCTTTCTGCGCCGAGCCGGTCTGCGCGGTGCTGATCGCGGCGGTTGTGCTCGGCGAGCGGCTGGGGCCGCTGCAATATCTCGGCTGTGCCCTTGTGGTCGTCACGCTGGTCATTAATGTAACATTAGAACATATACGGCGCCAGACAGCGCCGGCTTAACCCCCCGTCCGAGGCAAGTGCCGTCGTCATGTCCGTTTCGCAAGACCGTCCCGTGCCGCTGCCGCTGACCCTGCTCACCGGCTTCCTGGGCTCGGGCAAGACGACCCTGCTCAACCGTCTGCTGAAGGATCCCGCGCTCGCCCAGACGGTCGTCATCGTCAACGAGTTCGGCGAGGTCGGTCTCGACCATCTGCTGATCCAGGGCGTCGAGGACGGCATGATCCTGCTCGATTCCGGCTGCCTGTGCTGCACGATCCGGGACGACCTGATCGTCACCATGGAGGATCTGCTGCGCCGTCGCGACAATCGCCGCATCGGGCCGTTCACGCGCGTCGTCATCGAGACCACGGGACTGGCCGACCCCGCGCCGATCCTGAACGTGCTGATCAACCACCCCTATCTCGCGATGCGCTTCCGGCTCGACGGCGTGGTGACGCTGGTCGATGCCGTCAACGGCATGGCGACGCTGGACGCTCATGAGGAGGCGCGCAAGCAGGTCGTCGCGGCCGACCGCCTCGTGCTGACCAAGGCTGACCTCGTGGACGGCCCCGCGGCGCTGGCGCCGCTGCGCCAGCGCCTGGCGCTGCTCAACCCCGGCGTCGCCGTGCTCGGCCCGCAGGCTGCGGCGAGTTCGCTCTTTGGCGCCGGCCTCTATGATCTGGCGCTGCGCCCGGCCGAGATCGGCCAGTGGCTGGCGCGCGAAACCCTGCCGGGCGAGCGGCCGCAGCATGGTCACGATCATGGCGAGCACGAACATGGGCATCATGATCATGACCATCACGGTCATGATCAAGATCACGGCCATCACGGCCACCATCACCACGACGTCAACCGGCACGACGGCAGCATCCGCGCCTTCGCGCTGACGGCGGACAGGCCGATACAGCAGACGACGGTCGATCTGTTCTGGACACTGCTGCGCTCCGTCCATGGGCCGAAGCTCCTGCGCATGAAGGGGCTGGTGCAGGTCGCCGAGCATCCCGACCAGCCGCTGCTGCTGCATGCCGTGCAGCAAATCCTGCATCCGCCGGTGATCCTCGAAGCCTGGCCGGACGCAGACCGCCGCTCGCGCCTCGTGCTGATCGTCAAGGACATCGAGGAGAGCGTGGTGCAGCGGCTTTGGGCCGCTTTCCTCGGCCAGGCTGCGCAAGTCGGGACCGCAGCCAGCGCCTGACCCGCGGGCTGCGGCCCCGATCTTGAAGCGAACCTCCCGATCGGTCGCGGCCGGGCTGAAAATTGCCGTTTCGGCACAGCCCCGCCCCAGATCGATCCAGCGCGGCGGAGGCAGGATCGCATGGATCGGGTCATGGCGTTGAAGGGCGCGTCCTCGATAGGCGCGGAGAGCCGTGCGGGGTCGGTGGCGCCGCATCAGCCGGAGCAGCCCGTCATTCTCGAAGCCCGGCCGCTGGCGGCCTGCGGCGAGATCGCGGGGGCCTGGGCCCATCTGGCTGGACGCGCGCTGGAGCCGAACCCGTTTTTCGATCCGGGCTTCCTGCTGCCCGCGGCCCAGCATCTGGTCGCCTTTCGCGACATCGTTGTGCTCCTGGCCTGGCAGGGCGCATCGCAGACTCCCCAGCGTCGCCTCCTCGGCTTCGTCCCGGTTTTTCCGCGGCAGGGCTTCTTCTTGCCTGACACGCTGATCGGCCTCGGCGATCGCCGAATCGCCTCGGGAGCGCCGCTGCTCGATCAGCAGCGAGCCGCGGCAGTGATCGAGGCCCTTCTCGCTCCGTGCCGGCAGCATCTGATCGATGGGAAGGGGCTCGTGCTGCGTGCCATCGATCGGGAGGGGCCGCTGACCGCAACCCTTCGAGATCTCGCCGAGAACGGCCCGCCCGGGGCTCTGTCCTTGAGGCTTCTCAGGCCGTCCGGCGCTGCCCCGAGCGCTGCGGCCTCGGCTTCCGCACTGTCTAAGGGGGCGGAGGCGCTAAAGCTGTTCGAACCGCGTTCGCAGGCCGCTCTTCGCGATGCGATCGAGATCATCCTGGCGATGGAGGCCTCGGGGCCGCGCGGACGGACCGGCGTCGCGACGCTGCACGACACACGCGAGGTCGGGTTCCTGCGTGCCATGACGCGCAACCTCGTCCGCTCCCGCCAATGCCGCGTGGGGCTGCTGATGCGCGACGAGCAGCCTCTCGCTGGCGCGATCCTGATCGGCCGCGGCGCTGGCCACTGGCTTTATCTCGGCGTCAGGGACGAGGCTGCGGCGGATCGGCAACCGCTACCGCGGCTGATGGCGGCAATGCAGCGCGCTCTGCCGGCGCGACGGCTCCTCCTCCCGCCCGACCTGGCCATGGAGGGCAGTGGCGGTATCTCGACCGCCGATCTGCATCTGGCGAAAGGCGGCGCGGCAACACCGCGTGACCTCGCCGGCCGCGCGCGGGACGCGATCCGGCGTTCGCTGACGCAGCTTCCCCTGATGGGGCGTTCCGGCATCAAGCCTCCGCGCGCAGGAGCCGCCTGACGATCTTGCCGGTGGTCGTCATCGGCAATTCGTCGCGGAAGGCGATCTCGCGCGGATATTCATGGGCCGAGAGCCGGCGGCGAACGAAATCCTGCAGCTCGGCAGCGAGCTCGGGCGTGCCGCGCAATCCCTCCCTCAGCACGACGAAGGCCTTGACGATCTCGGTGCGCAGCGGGTCCGGCTTGCCGACGACGGCGGCGAGAGCCACCGCATCATGCCGCAGCAGGCAATCCTCGATCTCGCTGGGGCCGATGCGATAGCCCGAGGAGGTGATGACGTCGTCGTCGCGGCCGACGAAGCGGACATAGCCATCCGCGTCCTGCACCGCTTGGTCGCCGGTCTTCATCCAGTCGCCGACGAATTTGGCTTTCGTCGCCGCCTCGTTGCCCCAATAGCCCAGGAACATCACCGGGTCGGGCCGGCGCACCGCGATCTCGCCCTGCTCGTTGGGCGGGCAGACCGACCCGTCGGGCCGGATGATCGCCACTTCATGCCCCGGCACCGCCTTGCCGATGCAGCCCGGACGGCTGACGCCGATGGCGGCGCAGGAGGCCAGCACGAGGTTGCATTCGGTCTGCCCATAGGCCTCGTTGATGGTCAGCCCCAGCGCTTCATGGCCCCAGGCCAGCGTCTCCGCGCCGAGCGCCTCGCCGGCGGCGGCAACCGTGCGCAGCCGCAGGGCGAAACGCTCGCGCGGACGTTCGACGCTGCGCAGCATCCGCAGGGCGGTAGGCGGCACGAAGGCGTTGCGGATGCCGAGATCGGCCATCAGGCGGAAGGCCTCCTGCGGCTCGAAGCGCGTCACCGGCCGCGCCACGACAGCGACGCCGAAATGCAGCGCCGGCAGCAGCATGTTGAGCAGGCCGCCGGCCCAGGCCCAGTCTGCCGGCGTCCAGGCGAGATCACCTTGCTGCGGCAGGAATTCATGCGGCATCTGCACGCCCGGCAGATGGCCGGCGAGGACACGGTGGCCGTGCAGCGCGCCCTTGGGGTTCCCGGTCGTTCCGGAGGTGTAGATCATCAGGGCCGGATCGTCCGGGCCGGTCGCGACGGTCGCGAAGCCGGGATCCGCATTCGCGATCAGGGAGTCCCAGCCGAGCGCGTCGCCATCGGCACCGTCGACAGAGACCGTCAGCATGAGGTCGGGCAAAGGCTGCGCGATCTGGCGGACCTTGGCGAGCCCCGGCGCGTCGGTGATCAGGACCTTGGTGCCGGAATCCAGCAGCCGGTAGGCCAGGGCATCCACCCCGAAGAGGGCGGCCAGAGGCACGGCAATAGCGCCTAATTTATAGGCGGCCAGATGCGCGGTCAGGACGCAGCCGCCCTGCGGCAGGAGGATCGCGATACGGTCGCCGGCCTGCACGCCGCGCCGGCTCAGCCCGTCCGCCAGCCGGTCGGACGCCTCCCGCAATTCGCCGAAACTGACCGGCGTGACCCTCCAGTCGCGCGAAACCTCAATGATCGCCGTGCGGCCAGGGTCCAGCGCCGCCCAGCGGTCGCAGACCTCGGTCGCAATATTGTAGCGGGACGGGATCTGCCAGCGGAATGCGCGGCGCAGCGCCTGATGGTCGCGATGGTCGGGGAGGATCAAGGCTGTGGTCCGGGGGAAGGCGCCAAAATAGGCAGGAAGCGCGGCATTGTCACCGCCAGCGAGCGGGAGGCTGCCTCGCCATCCATGCAGGGTCGTGGCAGGCTGCGACGTAAGGTAAGTCCGGGTTGCCCGGCGCAACGAGGCCGATCAATGCAGGATGCCGCCGCTGTCCTGGCCATCATGGCCATTCCGCTGATTGTCGTCATTGTGATGGTTCGCCGCGCAAAAGGTTCGGGAGAGGCCTCGACGAGCGGCGACGGAGGCGGCGGCTGGTGCTCGAGCGATGGCGACGGAGGCGGGGATGGCGGCGGCGGCGATTGAGGGACGCGACACGGTCAGGGCCGCTCCCTCGCCGCGAGCCCCGCAACATCGGCGATGATGCCGTCGAGCTCGAAGTTCTTCGGCGTGTAGACCGCGGCCACCCCCATATTGCGCAGCGCGTTCTCGTCCTCGGGCGGGATGATCCCGCCGACCACGACCGGCACCTCCATGCCGGCGACGCGCAGCCGGGCGGTGACGTCGCGCACCAGCGGCAGATGCGAGCCCGACAGGATCGACAGCCCGATGATGTCGGCCTCGGTTTCCTTCGCCTGCGCCACGATCTCCTCGGGCGTCTGGCGGATGCCGCCATAGCTCACCGCCATGCCGGCATCGCGGGCGCGCACCGCGATCTGCTCGGCGCCGTTGGAATGCCCGTCCAGCCCTGGCTTGCCGACGAGGAAGCGCGGCGTGCGGCCGAGCTTCTCGGTGGCGCGGGCGACCGCGGCCTTGACGGTGGCGAGCCCGTCATTGCTGCCGAGCTTCGTCGTGTCGACGCCGGTGGGGGCACGGTATTCGCCGAAGATCTCGCGTAGGGTCTGGGCCCATTCGCCGGTGGTGACGCCGGCCTTGGCGCAGGCGATCGAGGCGGGCATGACGTTGCGCTCCTCCTTCGCCGCAGCCGAGAGTTCTGCCAGTGCCGCTCGCGCAGCCCTGGCCTCCCGGGCCGAGCGCCAGGCCTTGAGCCGGCCGATCGCTTCGAGCTCGACGGAGTCGGGAACCGTCACGACGCTGCCCTCACCGGCCGACAGAGGAGAGGGTTCGCTGTTGGTGAATTTGTTGACGCCGATAACGATCTGCTCGCCGCGCTCGATCGCCTCGATCCGGCGCGCGCCGTTCTCGACCAGCGCCTGCTTCATGTAGCCGGTCTCGATGGCGGCGAGCGCCCCGCCCATGGCGTCGATCGTCGCCAGTTCGGCCAGCGCCGCCGCCTTGAGGTCGGCGACCTTGGCGTCGATCACGGTCGAGCCGTCGAAGATGTCGCCGAATTCGAGCAGGTCGGTCTCATAGGCCAGCACCTGCTGCATGCGCAGCGACCATTGCTGGTCGAAGGGGCGCGGCAGGCCGAGCGCCTCATTCCAGGCCGGCAACTGAACGGCACGCGCGCGCGCCTTCTTCGAGAGCGTCACCGCCAGCATCTCGATCAGGATGCGGTAGACGTTGTTCTCGGGCTGCGGCTCGGTCAGCCCCAGCGAGTTGACCTGCACGCCATAGCGGAAGCGGCGCATCGCTTCGTCGGCGACGCCGTAGCGGCCGAGCGTGATCTCGTCCCAGAGCTCGACGAACGCCCGCATCTTGCAGAGCTCGGTGACGAAGCGCATCCCGGCATTGACGAAGAAGGAGATGCGGCCGACGAGTTCGGGAAACTCCTCTGGCGACACTTCGGGCCGGGCCCTGATCGAATCCAGCAGCGCGATCGCGGTCGCGAGTGCGAAGGAGAGTTCCTGCACCGGCGAGGCGCCGGCCTCCTGCAGATGATAGGAGCAGACATTCGTCGGGTTCCATTTCGGCATCTCGCGGGCCGTGAACACGACGATGTCGGTCGTCAGGCGCATCGAGGGGCGCGGCGGAAAGACGTAGGTTCCGCGCGAGAGGTATTCCTTGACGACGTCGTTCTGCGTCGTGCCCTGCAGCGCCTTGCGGTCGGCGCCCTGCTCGTCAGCCACCGCGATGTAGAGCGAGAGCAGCCAGGCGGCCGTCGCGTTGATCGTCATCGAGGTGTTCATCTGCGACAGCGGGATCTGGTCGAACAGCGCCCGCATGTCGCCGAGATGGCTGACGGGCACGCCGACCTTGCCGACCTCGCCGCGGGAGAGGACATGGTCCGGGTCGTAGCCGGTCTGCGTCGGAAGGTCGAAGGCGACGGAGAGCCCCGTCTGCCCCTTGGCGAGATTGTTGCGGTAGAGCCTGTTGGATTCCGAGGCGTCGGAATGGCCGGCATAGGTGCGGAAGATCCAGGGCTTGTCGCGCTGCGGGGCCCGGCCCGCGGGGGGGTCGATCGCGTTCATGCCGTTCCACCCTCTTTTCAGAGCAATCTCAATGTTGCACTGCGGCGAGAATAACGCCAGAGGGACGCAGAAGTCGCTTGCGACCTTCGGATGAGCGGCAAAGGCCGCTCAGACGGGCCGTTCGACCCCGAATGTCGCGGTCAGGGTAAAGCTGCGCTCCTCGGCCGGGCCGAGTGTGATCGCTCCCTCGCGCCGGTCGAGCGGCTCGTCGGGATCGGCGGGAGAGGTCAGGCCGTGCCAGGGCTCGATGCAGATGAAGGGGCCGCTCGGCTTGGTCCAGATGCCGAGCTGCGGCAGGTCCGCGAAGGCGAGCGCGATGCCGGGGCGACCATCGGCCCCGTACCAGGCCTGGCTGCCCGCGCCCCCTGGAATGATCAGTGCATCAGCCTCGAAAAGCCCGTGATCGAGAGTGAGCACGCCGTCGACGAAGGCGGAGGCGTGGAGGTCGGGTGCGCGCAGACCATCCGCGTCGAGCCGCTGATGGCGGGGGCTCGCGCCGTTGGCGAGATGGATGCGGTGGGGTCGCCCGGCGCTGTCCGGCAGCGGCCAGGGGAAGGCCGGGTGATAGCCGAAGCAGAAGGGCATCGGGACCTCGCCCGGATTCGCGACCCGCGCCGTCACGGCGAGCGAGGCGCCCTCGAGCCGGTAGGTCATGTCGAGAATGAAGGGGAAGGGATAGGCTGCGCGTATCTCCTCGTCGTCGGTCAGACGCAGCGTGCAGGAAATGGCGCCCTGCGCGACCTTCTGGAACCGGGCGGTGCGGGCGACGCCATGGCTCCGGATCGGGTAGCGCTGCCCGTTGATCAGCACCTGCCCGCCGGGATGCTTGCCGATCACCGGAAAAAGCAGCGGCGAGCGCCCGGCCCAGATCGCCGGATCGCCGCTCCAGAGCCAGTCGCGGCCCTGTCCATCCCTGACGGACTGCAGTTCCGCCCCCAGCGGGGTGATCTCGACGGCGAGAGCGTCGTTGCGCAGGCTGATCATGTCGATGTCAATGCCCGGTATCGGGCAGGCGCGGCAGCGGCAGGAACTCGACGCCTTCCTCATGCAGCATGCGGGCATCCTCCAGGCTGGCCTCGCCATAGATGGCGCGGCTGTCGCTCTCGCCGTGATGGATCTTCAGCGCCTCTTCCGCGAAGCGCTTGCCGACATGCTCGGCATTCTCCGCGACCTGCCGGTGCAGTTCCGCGAGCATCTGGCGGAGCGCGATCTCCTTCTCGCCCATCAGCGCGACGGGCGCGACCTCGGGCGCGGCCGCGGCGACCGCCGGGGCGGCCGACGGGGGCGGAGCCTCGATCATAGGCTTGCTACGGTCGGTGCGGGCGACATGGGGGGCCATGATCGCGCGCTCGACCTTGATGCTGTTGCAGACAGGGCAGGAGACGAAGCCGCGCTTGGCCTGTTCCTCGAAGCTGGCGGAGGTGGCAAACCAGCTCTCGAAGTCGTGGGCCTGGTCGCAGATGAGGGCGTATTTGATCATGGCGTGACGGCAGGCGACCGGCCGGAGCGGCCGGTCTCGGTGTTCTTGAACGGAGCGGCGCTCACGCGGCCAGCAGCTTGTCGAGTTCGCCGCGCGCGTCGAGGGCGTGGATGTCGTCGGAGCCGCCAACATGCTTGTCGCCGATGAAGATCTGCGGGACCGAGGTGCGGCCGCCGGCCCGGGTGGTCATCGCCTGGCGCAGCTCCGGCTTGCCGTCGACGTCGATCTCGTCGAAGGCCACGCCTTTCTTAGTCAGCAGCGATGTGGCCGCCTTGCAATAGGGGCACCAGGAGGTGGTGTAGATCGTGACCGCAGGCATCGCGAAAATCCATCGGGTTGTGGCTACACCCAATGTAGGGGCTCGTCATGCATTCGTCACGGGGCGAAACGGCCGGTCAGATGCCGTCCGAGACCACGCGCGCGAAGGTCAGGATGTCGACCGTGCGCGCCCCACCCCGCAGCAGCGCCCGCGCCGCCGCATTGCCGGTTGCGCCTGTGGTCAGGACGTCGTCGACCAGCAGCACGCGGCGGCCCTCGATCTGCGGGCGGGCCGCCGGCAGGACCCTGAAAGCCCCCTGCAGATTGTCGGCCCGCTGGGCCCGCGTCAGCCCGACCTGCTGGCGCGTGCGCTTGACCCGCGTCAGAGCGAGCGGCGCAAGCGCCACAGCCGATCCGCGCGAGACCACCTGTGCCAGCGCCACTGCCTGGTTGAAGCGCCGGGTCCAGAGCCGGAACCGGTGCAGCGGCACCGGCACGATCACATCGGCGTCGGGCAGCAGTTCGCGCCCGGCCTGGAGCATCATCCGCCCCATCGTCAGGGCCAGATCGGTCCGGTCGCCATATTTCAGCCGGTGGACGAGTTCGCGGGCGGTGCCGTCGAAGCGGCAGACGGCGCGGGCGCGGGCGAACACCGGCGGATCGGCGATGGCGGCGGGCGAGACCAGCCCTTCCCCGAGATCGACGGCGAAGGGCGTGCCCAGACGCTCGCAATAGGGGCGCTCGATGAAGCGCATCTCGCCCCAGCAGGTCGGGCAGAGCGCCTGCGCCTCGCCCGTCGCGGCCTGGCAGGCGATGCAGGACGGCGGGTAGACGATGTCTATCGCGGCCCGCAGACCGGCCCCGAACCAGCCCGCGGCCGGGCGAAGCGTGTGGGACAGCAGCCGGTCGGAGATGGTTTGCTTCGTTTCGACGGCGATCGGGAGACGATCTGCGTCGAGGTCGGGATCGGGGACGAGGGACTCGTCCTGTTCACGAAAGCCTGATGTCCCGGCCCTGTCATGCTGCATTGCAGCACCTATCTTGAGGGCGTCCGACGGCCCGGCCCGCGGCCACGTCCGCGCCGGCCGTCAAGACCATGCTTCCCTTCGGCCGCATCGCGGCCCCTCCGAGGACCACCCCCATGACCCGATCCGATCCGTCCAGCCCGAAGCTGTTCTCGCCGCTGCGCCTCGGCGACATCGAGCTTTCCAACCGCGTCGTCATGGCGCCGCTGACGCGCAACCGCGCGACCCACGGCAATGATGCGCCCAACGCGCTCAATGTCGAGTATTATCGCCAGCGCGCCGGCGCCGGGCTGATCATCTCCGAGGCGACGCAGATCTCGCAGCAGGGCCAGGGCTATGTCTGGACGCCCGGCATGTACACGGCAGAGCAGGTCGTCGGCTGGAAGGCCGTGACCGACGCTGTCCATGCCGAAGGCGGCAAGATCATCGCCCAGCTCTGGCATGTCGGCCGCATCAGCCATGTCTCGCTGCAGCCGGGCGGGCAGGCGCCGGTCGCGCCCTCCGCCATTCCCGCCAAGGGCAAGACCTATGTCGAGAGCGGCTTCGTCGACGTCTCGGCGCCGCGGGCGCTCTCGCTGGAGGAACTGCCGGGGATCGTCGCCGACTATGCGAAGGCCGCCGAGAACGCCAAGGCCGCCGGCTTCGACGGCATCGAGATCCATGCTGCCAACGGCTATCTGCTCGACCAGTTCCTGCGCGACGGCACCAATACGCGCGATGACGCCTATGGCGGCTCGATCGAGAACCGCGTGCGGCTGACGCTCGAGGTGGTCGAGGCGGTGGTGAAGGTGTTCGGCAAGGGCCGCGTCGGCATCCGCCTGTCCCCCGTCACCCCCGCCAACGATGCGCGCGACAGCAACCCGCAGCCGCTGTTCGACCATCTCGTCGCCAGGCTGGACGCGGCGGGGCTCGCCTTCATCCACGTCATCGAGGGGGCGACCGGCGGGCCGCGCGACTTCCTGCCCTTCGACTACGACGCGCTGCGCAAGGCCTTCCGCGGCGCCTATATCGCCAATAACGGCTTCGACCGCGCCTCGGCGATCGAGGCGGTCGAGAGCGGGCGCGTCGATGCGGTCGCCTTCGGGCGGCTGTTCATCGCCAATCCGGATCTCGTCGAGCGGCTGCGGCGCGACGCGCCGCTGAACGCACCCGAGCCGTCGCTGTTCTATGGCGGCGACGAGAAGGGCTACACCGATTATCCGGCGCTGTCGGACAAGGCGGCCTGACGGTC
>NZ_JAUXYO010000322.1 GCF_030694325.1 Allobosea sp.
TGGCTCACGCTCGCGTCCGAGCGCTCCTTCGCGCAGGTGGTCGAGACGCGCGAGGTCCGCAGTGCCTCGGCCGATCTGCTGTCCCTGGTGCAGGATGCCGAGACCGGCCAGCGCGGTTTCCTCCTGACGCGCGACGAGAGCTATCTGGCACCCTATGCCAATGCGGTGGCGCGCTATCAGGAGCGGTTCCGGCGGCTGGACCAGGCCGTCTCGGACGAGCCGGACATGCTGCCCTACGTCGCGCGGCTGCGGGCCGCGATCGACGCGAAGCTGGCCGAACTGGGCGAAAGCGTGCAGGCCGCCCAGAGCGGCGATTTCGCGCGCGCGCTGGCGATGGTCGGCGAGGGGCGCGGCAAGACGCTGATGGACGAGGCGCGGGCCGGCTTCGCCAGCCTCCTCGAACGCTCGGAGACGCGCCTGCTGGAGGCCATTTCAGCCCAGGAGACGGCCGCCTCGCGCCTGCGCTGGGTCACGATCGTCGGTGCCATCGTCATCCTCGGGCTCGCCGCCGCCGCCGCCTGGACGATCCTGAGCTATACCAACGAGATCGTCGGCGCGCGGCGCGAATTGGAGGGGCTGAACGCCGGTCTCGAGGAGCGCGTGCGCGAGCGCACCGATGCGCTGGTCAAGGCCAATCAGGAGATCCAGCGCTTCGCCTACATCGTCACGCACGACCTGCGCGCGCCGCTGGTCAACATCATGGGCTTCACCAGCGAATTGGAGGAGACCCTCAAGCCGATCGAGGCCTATCTCGACGCTCCGGACGACAAGGCCGCCGCGCTGAAGGCCGAGGCCGAGACCGCGCTGAAGACCGAGGCGCCCGAGGCGCTGGAGTTCATCCGCTCCTCGACGCGCAAGATGGACGGGCTGATCAACGCCATCCTCAAGATCTCGCGCGAGGGCAGCCGGGCGCTCAAGCCCGAGCGCGTGATGCTCGACACGCTGTTGGAGGCGGCCGCGGCGGCCGTCCATCACCAGGCCAGCGAGACGGGCGGCGGGATCGCCATCGAGGCGAAGGTCGACCGCATCGTCAGCGATCGCTTCTCGCTCGACCAGATCATCGGCAACCTGCTCGACAACGCGATCAAGTACCGCGCTCCGGATCGGCCCCTGCAGATCGTCGCGCGCACGCTCAGCCCCCGGCCGGGCTGGGTGGCGATCGAGATCGAGGACAATGGCCGCGGCATTGCGGCGAGCGACCACGAGCGGATCTTCGAGCTGTTTCGGCGCTCGGGAACACAAAATACACCGGGCGAGGGGATCGGGCTTGCGCATGTGCGCACGCTCGTGCGCAACCTCGGCGGAGACATCACCGTCCGATCGGACTTCGGCGTGGGGACGACCTTCACGGTCCTGCTGCCGGCCGATCTGCGAACCGTGAAGCGGAGCAACCAGACATGACCCATGCCAAACCCGTATCGATCGTGATGATCGAGGATGACGAGGGCCACGCCCGGCTGATCGAGAAGAACATCCGGCGCGCCGGGGTCAACAACGAGATCATCCCCTTCACCAACGGTACCGAGGCGCTGGCCTATCTGTTCGGCGCCGACGGCTCGGGCATGGTCAGTTCCGGGCGCCAGCTCCTGATCCTGCTCGACCTCAACCTGCCCGACATGGGCGGTGTCGACATTCTCGAGAAGGTCAAGGCCAACCCCCATACCAAGCGCTCGCCCGTGGTCGTGCTGACCACGACCGACGACAGCCGCGAGATCCAGCGCTGCTATGATCTCGGCGCGAATGTCTACATCACCAAGCCGGTCAACTATGACGGCTTCGCCAATGCGATCCGACAGCTCGGCCTGTTCTTCTCGGTCATGCAGGTGCCCGAAACCCCGTGACGACCGCGCTCGACCCGTCGATGCCCGCTCGGCAGCTGACCGTCCTCTACATCGATGACGATCCGGCGCTGGGCCGGCTCGTGCAGCGCATTCTCAAGCGCAAGGGCTACGCGGTCGACCATGTCGCCGATGCGGAGGCCGGGCTGGCGCGGATCCTGGCGGGCGGCATCGATGCGGTGATCCTGGACCACGATCTCGGGACGAGTTCGGGGCTGGACCTGCTGGCGAGGCTCGCCACAGTCGAAGCGGCGCCTCCGGTCGTCTATGTCACGGCCTCCTCGGAGCTCGCGATCGCGGTCCAGGCGCTGAAGGCCGGCGCCGTTGATTACGTCGTCAAGACGATCGGCGAGGATTTCGAGATCCTGCTGACGGCGGCGCTGGAGCAGTCGGTCGAGCGGGCGCGGCTGATGCGGGCCAAGGAGGATGCCGAGCGCGAGGTGAGGGCCGCGCGCGACCGGGCCATCGTCCTGCTGGCGGAGGTCAACCACCGCGTGGCCAACAGCCTGGCGCTGGTGTCCTCGCTGGTGCGGATGCAGGCCTCCTCGGTGCAGGACGCGGGCGCCCGGGCGGCGCTGGCCGAGACGCAGGCCCGCATCACCGCGATCGGCAACCTCCATCGCAGCCTCTACACCTCCGACGACGTCCGCACGGTGGATCTGGCCGCCTATCTCGACACGCTGGTGCGGGAACTCGGGCATTCGATGTCGGCGGCCGGGCGCACGCCCGATATCCGCTTCGAGGCGGTGCCGATCCAGATGAAGACGGACAGGGCCGTTTCGATCGGGATGATCGTGACGGAACTCGTCACCAACGCGATCAAATACGCCTATCCCGAGGGAACCGGGGAAATCAGGGTGTCCCTCGCGCGGGACAGCGATGGTTCGACCATCCTCGTGGTGGCTGATGACGGAATCGGCTGGTCCGGAGAGGGCCGGGCGACGGGAACCGGTCTCGGCGGCAAGATCGTCGGCGCGATGGCGCGCAGCCTGGGCACCGGGATCGAATACGCGTCGCAGCCGCGCGGCACACGCGCGGTCGTCAGGATCGCGGCCGAGGCCGAGGCGACGGACTGAGCAGGGTCGGCCGGCTTCGGCTCGGACCGCCCTAGAGGCTCGCAGCAGCGCGGGCGGCCTGGTCGTACTGGCCCGAGAGCGAGCGCATCGCGGCGGCGATCTCGGACAGGCGCTTCGGGTCGACCCCGGTCGCGAGCACCGACTTGACCAGGAGCTGCTCGCGGATCCGGGCGTAAGCCCGGCAGGCGTCTTCGCCGGCGGGCGTCACCGTGACGGTCTTTTCCTTGCCCTTCCGGCCGGATTTCAGCAGCTTCAGGCGCTCGAGCTTCTTGAGCGCATAGTTCACCAGATGCGTGTCCTCGATGTTGAGGACGAGGCAGATGTCGGCGAGGCGCTTGGCCTTGCCGCGGTGGTTGACGTTGTGCAGCACGAGCACGTCGAGCGGCGAAAGATCCGCCAGTCCGGCCGCCGCCATGCCGCGCACCATCCAGCGGTGGAAGGCGTGCACGGACATGCTCATCGCGAACTCGAATTCCGACAGAGCCGGCATCGCGCCCGCGGCCAGATGGCCGGAGGAGACGATGGGGCCGAGCTCATCGGATAGGGGCTTGGAATCCGGCATGGCTAAGGCGCCCGTCAATCCCGGGCGGCACCGCGGCGCCGACCCGGGAAACTCCTGCGGGAGATGGCCGGGTCGAGCCCGGCCATGACATGGTTCGTCACATCTTCTTGTAGGCGTCGACGATCGCCTGGCCGTCGGCACCGGCCTTCTTCAGCCAGTCGGCGGTCAGCGTCTCGCCGGCCTTCTTGAAGCCGTCGGCGAGCGCCGGGCTCGGGGCCTGGACCTTCATGCCCTTGGCCTTGAGCTGCTCGAGATACCAGCCGGCCTTCTCCTCCCACATCTTCCAGCCGCGCTCCTCGGCGGTGGCGGCGGCCTTCAGGATGGCGTCCTGCGTCGCCTTGTCGAGGCCGTTGAAGGCGGCCTTGTTGACGAAGGTGGCGTTCTTCGGGATCCAGGCCTGGGTGTCGTAGAAGTGGGTCAGCGATTCCCAGACCTTGGAATCATAGCCCGTGCCGCCCGACGACATGAAGGAGTTGACGACGCCGGTCGCCAGCGCCTGCGGCAGTTCGGCGGCCTGGATGGTCACCGACTGCATGCCGAGCAACTCGCCCAGCCGCGCCGTGCCGACATTGTAGGAGCGCCACTTGATCCCCTTCATGTCGTCGATCGTGTTGATGTCCTTCTTGGTGTAGACGCCCTGCGGCGCCCAGGGGACCATGAACAGCAGCTTGATGCCCTGGCTGTCGAGCTTCTTCTCCACGGCGGCCTTCGAAGCCGCATAGAGCTTCTTGGCGTCGGGGAAGGACGTCGCCAGGAACGGCACCACGTCGATGCCGAAGATCGGGTCCTCGTTCTCGTGGATCGAGAGCAGGACCTCGCCCATCTGGGCCTGGCCGCTCTGGACGGCGCGCTTGATCTCGGGCGCCTTGAACAGCGAGGCGCCGGGATGGACGGTGATGGCGAGCTTGCCGCCGGTCGCGGCGTCGACGTCCTTGCCGAACTGGATGAGGTTCTCGCTGTGCGGGTTGTCGATCGGATAGGCGGCCGGGAGGTTCCACTTGGTCTGCGCAGCGGCGGGCGCGGCGAAGGCGAGTGCGCTGACGCCGAAGGCGAAGGCGAAGGCGGCTGCGGTGAAGATCCTGCGGTCGATCATGATGTCATTCCCTCTCTTTTGTTGCGGGTTGCCTAATGGAGAAACGGATCAGTCCGGGAAAGCGAGCTTGGGCAGATAGAGCACGATCTGCGGGAAGGTCGTGATGATGAAGACGGCGATGTTGAGCAGAAGAAAGAACGGCAGCGCCGCCTTCGCGATCGTCCAGGTATCCTTGCCGCTCATGTTCTGCAGGACGAAGAGGTTGAACCCGACCGGCGGGGTGATCTGCGCCATCTCGACATGGATGACGAGGTAGACGCCGAACCAGACGAGGTCGAAGCCGGCCTCCTTCACCATCGGCAGCACGATGACGGCCGTCAGCACGATCATCGAGATGCCATCGATCAGGCAGCCGAGGATAATGTACATCACCGTCAGTGCCAGCACGAGCATATGCGTCGAGAGCTGCATGCCCTTGACCCATTCGGCCAGCGCCATGGGAATGCCGGTATAGGCCATCGCGGCCGTACAGAAGGCGGCGCCTGCCAGGATCAGCATAATCATGCAGGTGAGGCGGGTGGCGCTCATGATGCTCTCGAAGAGCGTCTTCCAGGTCAGCGTCCCGCTCCACCAGGCGAGGAACAGCGCGCCCGAGACGCCCCAGGCCGCGCATTCGGTGGCCGTCGCAAATCCCAGGATCAGGGCGAGGAACACCGCCGCAATCAGCAGCAGGCAGGGCATCAGCTTGGCGGACTGCCGCAGCTTCTCGAAGAACGGCAGCGCGGGGTCGCGCGGCGGCGTCTTGTCGGGGTTGAGCAATGACCAGATGATCACGTAGCCCATATAGAGCGCCATGATCAGCAGGCCGGGCAGGAAGCCGCCGAGGAAGACCTGCAGCACCGAGACGTTCGCCGTCACGGCATAGACGACCATCGGGATCGACGGCGGAATCAGCAGGCCGAGCGTGCCGGAGCCGGCGAGGGTGCCGAGGCTCAGCTGTTCGTCGTAGCCGCGCTTCTTCAGCTCCGGCAGCGAGATCTTGCCGATCGTCGCCACCGTCGCGGCCGACGAACCGGACACCGCGGCGAAGATACCGCAGCCGACGATGTTGGTGTGGATCAGGCGTCCCGGCAGCCATTGCAGCCAGGGCGAGAGCCCCTGGAACATCTGCTCGGAGAGGCGTGTCCGGAACAGGATCTCGCCCATCCAGATGAACAGCGGCAGGGCGGCCAGCGTCCAGCCGCTGGCGGAACTCCAGACGGTGGTCGCCAGCACCTGGCCGATCGGCACGTCGGTGACGAGCCACATCGCCAGGAGGCCGACCAGACCGAGCCCGACGGCGATCCAGACGCCGCTGGCCAGAACGAGAATGAGGAAGCTGAGCAGAACGAGTGCGAGAACGGGCAGGCTCATGGTTCAGACGCCTCCGCCCTGCGCGACGCGCTCGACCAGTTCCTCGACCGATTTCGGCGGCTCCGGCTCATAGGTAGGGCGACCCGTCCGCAACACGATGACGAACTCGTCGAGGATCGCGATGAGCAGCGTCCCGAGCCCCAGCACGAGGGAAAGCTGGGGTATCCAGAGCGGCACCGAGACGACGCCGGTCGACATGTCGAAATACTGCCAGGAATCGTAGGCGAGCTTGCCGGTCTGCCAGGTGAAGTAGCCGATGAAGAGGGCCGCCACGGTGAGCGAAAACAGTTCCGCCCCTTGCCGCGCCCGCCCGTGCAGGCGCTCGATCAGCAGCCCGACCCGGATCATCTCGCCCTTCTTGAAGGTATGCGCCAGGCCGAAAAAGGCCATCGCCGCGAAGGCCCAGCCGGCGAAGTCATCTCCGGACGGGACGTTGAAGTTGATGTCGCGGCCGACCGACAGCAGCATCATCAGGGCAAAGATCACGATCAGGAACAAGCCGGCGACGTAGCCCGCCGCCAGATAGAGGAGGTCGAGGGCACGCCGGATCATCGCGGTGCTCCTCTGCCCGGGGCGCAACGCGTGTCCGCGGTTGCCAGGAGAGTTCCCGTCATTGCATCCTCCGTCTCGCGACCGCTGGCCCCTCGCCCTTTTTCGGTCACAATCGTGATCGTATCGCCCGAATCCAGCTTGTCAACAACACATCGACAATTTATCGATGAAACGTCAGCGATGCCGCCGGGTCGCCGAACGGGAGGATGTGGGATGTCGTCGCGCTGGGACTTCTGGATCGATCGGGGCGGCACCTTCACCGATGTGATCGGCCGCGATCCCTCAGGCAAACTTCACGCCAGGAAGTTGCTGTCGGAAAATCCCGGCGCCTATCGCGACGCGGCGGTGCAGGGAATCCGCGACCATCTCGGCCTCGAGACAGGCGAGCCGATCCCGGCCGGGCTGGTCGGCGAGGTCCGCATGGGCACGACGGTGGCGACGAACGCCCTGCTCGAGCGCAAGGGCGACCGGACGCTGCTGGTCACGACCAGGGGTTTTCGCGACGCGCTGCGCATCGGCTACCAGGCGCGGCCCGACATCTTCGCCAAGGAGATCATCAAGCCCGAGCAGCTCTACGAGGCGGTGGTCGAGATCGACGAGCGCGTGCTCGCCAACGGCGTGGTCGAGCAGGCGCCCGACGAGGCGGCGATCCGCACCGCGCTGCAGGCGCAGTTCGATACCGGTTTCCGCGCGGTCGCGATCGCCTTCATGCACGCCTATCGCTATCCGGCGCATGAGCAGGTCGCGGCTAGGATCGCCCGCGAGATCGGCTTCCCGCAGGTCTCGGTCAGCCATGAGGTTTCGCCGCTGATCAAGCTGGTCGGCCGGGGCGACACCACCGTGGTCGACGCCTATCTTTCGCCGATCCTCGGCCGCTATGTCGCGCAGGTCTCGGACGAACTCGACATCGCCCGCACCGGCGCGCGGCTGATGTTCATGATGTCCTCGGGCGGGCTCACCGCTGCCGAACTCTTCCAGGGCAAGGATGCGATCCTGTCCGGCCCGGCCGGTGGCGTCGTGGGGCTCGCCGAAACCGGCCGCTCGGCCGGTTTCGGCAAGGTCATCGGCTTCGACATGGGCGGCACCTCGACCGACGTGGCTCATTTCGACGGCGAGTACGAGCGCGCCTTCGAGACCGAGGTCGCTGGCGTGCGGATGCGCGCGCCGATGATGCTGATCCACACGGTCGCCGCCGGTGGCGGCTCGATCCTGCATTATGACGGCGCGCGCTTCCGCGTCGGGCCCGATTCCGCCGGCGCCAATCCGGGGCCGGCCGCCTATCGCCGCGGCGGGCCGCTCGCGGTGACCGACGCCAACGTCATGGTCGGCAAGCTAATCCCGAACTATTTCCCGCCGATCTTCGGCGAGAAGCGCGACCAGCCGCTCGATGTCGAGGCGGTCAAGGCGAAGTTCGCGGCGCTGGCCGCGCAGGTCGGCGACGGCCGCTCGCCTGAGCAGGTCGCCGACGGCTTCATCCAGATCGCGGTCGCCAACATGGCCGAGGCGATCAAGAAGATCTCGGTCCAGCGCGGCTACGACATCACCCGCTATGCGCTGAACTCGTTTGGTGGCGCCGGCGGGCAGCATGCCTGCCTCGTGGCGGATGCGCTCGGCATCAAGACGGTGCTGCTGCACCCGTTCTCCGGCCTGCTCTCGGCCTATGGCATGGGGCTGGCCGAAATCCGCGCGACGCGGACTGCCGCGCTCGACGTAGCCCTCGATGGCGGCGCCCAGGCGGCGGTCGAGGCCGCCGCGGCGGGGCTTGCGGCTGAGACGAGGGCCGAGGTGTCGGGCCAGGGCGTGCCCGATGGCGACATCGCGATCCTGACCCGCGCCCATGTCCGCTATGCCGGGACGGACACCGCGATCGCGGTGGCAGCCGGCACGCCCGACGCCATGAAGGCGGCCTTCCAGGCGGCCCACAAGGCGCGCTTCGGCTTCATGGACGAGGCCAAGGCACTGGTGATCGAGGCGGTCGAGGTCGAGGCGATCGGGGGCGGCGCCAAGTTCGAGGAGGCCTCGGCGGCGGAAACCGCGGGCGAGCCCGTCGCAGCCGAGACGACGCGCGTCTTCTCCAAGGGGCAGTGGCACGAGGCGCAAATCGTCCGGCGCGAGGCGATGCAGCCCGGCCAGGGCGTCTCGGGCCCGGCCATCATCATCGAGCCGAACCAGACGGTGGTGGTCGAGGAGGGCTGGAGCGCCAGGCTCACGGCCAAGGACCATCTCGTGCTGGTGCGTTCCAAGGCGCTCGTCCAGAACGCTGCGATCGGCACCAAGGCCGATCCGGTGATGCTCGAGATCTTCAACAACCTGTTCATGTCGATCGCCGAGCAGATGGGCGTGACGCTGCAGAACACCGCCTATTCGGTGAACATCAAGGAGCGGCTCGACTTCTCCTGCGCGGTGTTCGACCAGAGCGCGGCGCTGGTCGCGAATGCGCCGCACATGCCGGTGCATCTCGGCTCGATGGACAAGTCGGTCGAAACCGTCATCAGGAACAACCCGGTCATCAAGCCCGGCGACGTCTACTGCCTCAACGCGCCGTATAATGGCGGCACGCATCTGCCCGACATCACGGTCTGCACGCCGGTCTTCGACGAGGCGGAAGAGCAGATCCTGTTCTGGGTCGCCAGCCGCGGCCACCATGCCGATGTCGGCGGCACCGCGCCGGGCTCGATGTCGCCGCTGGCGACCGTGATCGAGGAGGAAGGCGTCTATATCGACAATTTCAAGATCGTCGCCCAAGGCCGCTTCTGCGAGGACGAGCTGGTCGCGCTCCTGACCGGCGCCCGCTATCCCGTCCGCAACGTCGTCCAGAACGTCAACGATCTGAAGGCGCAGATCGCCGCCAACGCCAAGGGCGTCGCCGAGCTGAAGAAGATGATCGCATCCTTCGGGCTCGACGTGGTGCAGGCCTATATGGGCCATGTCCAGGACAATGCGGCCGAGAGCGTCGCGCGGCTCCTGACCAAGCTCCACGATGCCGAATTCACCTATCCGATGGACCAGGGCTGCGCGATCAAGGTCAGGATCAGCATCGACCGCGAGAAGCGCGAGGCCACCGTCGACTTCACCGGCACCTCGCCGCAGCGGCCCGACAATTTCAACGCGCCGGCGCCGGTGACGCGGGCCGCCGTGCTCTATGTCTTCCGGGTCATGGTCGACGATGCGATCCCGATGAACGCCGGGTGTCTCAGGCCGATCAAGATCGTCATCCCCGAGGGCTCGATGCTCTCGCCGCGCTATCCCGCCGCGGTCGTGGCGGGCAATGTCGAGGTCAGCCAGGCCGTGACGAACACGTTGTTCGGCGCGCTGGAGGCGATGTCGGCCTCGCAGGGCACGATGAACAACCTCACCTTCGGCAATGACGAGTACCAGTATTACGAGACGATCTGCTCGGGCTCGCCGGCGGGACCGGGCTTCCATGGCACGTCGGGCGTGCATGTCCACATGACCAATTCGCGCCTGACCGACCCGGAGATCCTGGAGACGCGTTTCCCGGTGGTGCTGGAGGATTTCCACATCCGCGCCGGCTCGGGCGGGCGTGGCGAATGGAACGCTGGCGACGGCACCAGCCGCACGATCCGCTTCCGCAAGACGATGGACTGCGCGATCCTCGCCTCGCACCGGAAGGTCCGCCCCTTCGGCGTCAAGGGCGGCGAAGCTGGGCAGGTCGGCAAGACGCTGGTGCGGCGTCTCTCGGGCGCGATCGAGGAGCTCGCACCTTCAGACCAGACGCTGCTCCACGCCGGCGAGGCGGTGACGGTGATCACGCCGACGGCGGGGGGGTACGGCACGCCGAAGGTGTAAGGTGGTCGGCCGTTACCGTCTGAGTGCTCGCTCCCTTGGCGAGCACTCTCGTCCTTTTCATCGATCCGCTAAAGCTTGCGGAAGAAGCCATGCGTATAGGAGCCTGAGTAGAGGTAGCAGACCTTCTCGGGCTTATCGGCCAGGAATGCGTCGCAGGCTTTTTTGACGCCGGGCAGCTGATTCCAGCCATGCGGGTCGACGGCTGTGTCGCAATAGTCGTCGATCAGGCAGATCGCGCCCTTCGACAGCCTTGGATACGTGTGCTCCAGGCTGACCATGATCGAGTCGTAGAGGTCGCCGTCCAGATAGGCGAAGCAAATCCTGTCAGGAAGCCCTGTCGTTAGCGTGTCCGAGAACCAACCCTTGTGGATGATAGGGAGCGACAGGCCGCGATCAGTGAAGTTTTTGCGGAAAACCGCTTCCGATACCGCCAGATCGCCGGCCTTGTAGGATGTTCCGTCCTCGGTGCGGGTATCGGGCAGGCCGGAGAAACTGTCATAGACGTGGAACGCCTTCTGCGACTTGAAGTCGTTCATCACAGTCTGGATCAGGATTGAAGACTGGCCTTCATTGCAGCCGATTTCCACCAGATCACCCTCGACCTCATAAGCCAGGACCTGGCTGGCGAGGTGATAAATGTTCATCCGCTGCTCGAGGTTTGTCGAAGAGCCGGACCATGTCGCGGAGAATTTGAAGCCTGTGAGAGCCAAAATCAGCCTGTCGATGATCGGTGCTGTATATATTCGAGTCCCGAGTCGTCTGGCGATGACGTTAAGCGCGCGATCGAGGTGAGATAAGCGCCTCGCTTCCCAGTCGAAATATCTGGCGATGAAAAAATTATCCACCATGAGAGCTCCTGTTATTGGTATTCTATCGTTCTATGCTAGCGAGGCCTCGCAGATAATATTAGGTAGGCGCGTTGCGTTCCTGAGCGAGAACGCGACCTAACCAGATGCAATAAGTGTTCCATGGGTTGCGTGGCGCCGTGTTGGGCTATCCCCAGGTTGCGACGCCGATCCCGGCGCCGACCTGCCCCTCATGCGCGACCCGGTCGAGGAAGGCCGTCAGCCGTTCGAGCGCCTCTCGCCCCGGGGAACTGTCGAGATCGAACTGGTATTCGTGCGCGAGCTTCGGCTCTTGCTCCGGCGGGAAGAACAGCGTGTCGACCCTGACGCCGCGATATCGCAGCGCCTGCGCCATCACCACTGATTGCGGCGCGAGCCAGGTCACCGGAACGGCGGCCGGCGCGATGTCGGAGATCGCCATCGCCAATGCGCAGAGCGTGGCCCAGGCCGATATGGGCGCGGCGAGTGCCGGGGCGCTCGACGAACGCATCGGAAGCCTGCAGCGAGAGGCGCTCGATTTCGTCCGCCGCCTGCGGGCCGCCTGATCGGCAGGTGCCTTCGTACTTGCCATTGCGGCGCGACTCGTCCCCATCTGCGGCATGAATTCCCTTTGCCGCATCGCCGCATGAGCTGGTCCCCGCAACAGGATGCCGCGCTGAGCGCGGTCGCGCGCTGGCTGCAGGCCGGCGAGCCGCAGCTCTTCCGCCTGTTCGGCTATGCCGGCACGGGCAAGACCACGCTGGCGCGCCATATCGCCGAGGCCGTCGACGGCGATGTGGCCTTCGCCGCCTTTACCGGCAAGGCTGCGCTCGTGCTGCGCAACAAGGGCTGCGTCGGCGCGCAGACGATCCATTCGCTGATCTACCGCTCGCGCGGCGTCGACGAGGAAAGCCCGACCTTCGTGCTCAACCGCGAGAGCGCCGCGGCCAAGGCCAAGCTGATCATCATCGACGAATGCTCGATGGTCGACGAGGATCTCGGCCGCGACCTGCTCTCCTTCGGCACGCCGGTGCTGGTGCTGGGCGATCCGGCGCAGCTGCCCCCGGTCAAGGGCGGCGGCTTCTTCACCGAGGTCGAGCCCGACATCATGCTGACCGAGGTTCACCGCCAGGCGGCGGACAACCCGATCGTGCGGATGTCGATGACGATCCGCGAGGGAGGGCGGCTCGATGTCGGCGATTACGGCAAGAGCCGCGTGATCCGGCGCAGCGAGGTCGACCCGCAGCTGGTGATGAGCGCCGACCAGGTCCTCGTCGGTCTGAACAAGACGCGGCGCAACTACAATGCCCGCATGCGGCAGATCATGGGCCGCACCGAGACCGTGCCGGTGGCGGGCGAGAAGCTCGTCTGCCTGCGCAACGACAAGAGCAAGGGTCTGCTCAATGGCGGCTCCTGGATCGTGCAGGAGCTCAAGACTTCGAAGAAGGGCCTCGTCACCATGCGGGTGACGCCGGAGGACGACCCCAACGCCAAGCCGGTCAAGGTCTCCGTGCTGCCGAACTTCTTCGACGGCACGGAGGAAGAGATTCCCTGGGAGCTGCGCAAGCACACCGACGAGTTTACCTTCGGCTACGCGCTGACCGTCCACAAGGCGCAGGGCTCGCAGTGGAACGACATCGTGCTCTTCGACGAGAGCTTCGCCTTCCGCGAGCACCGGGCACGCTGGCTCTATACGGGGCTGACGCGGGCGGCGGAGACGATCACCGTGGTGGTATAGGAGGGGTGGGTAATACACCCCCCTTGCCCAACTATCCGGGGCGGGTTATAGCCCCCCTGCAGTTTCGCGCAGGAGGGCATGATGGCGCAGATGATCATCAGCGACCACACGGTTTGGCTGAAGCATATCGATAGTGAGTACATTGTCGGCAGAATTGCGGGTCTCAAGCAAAATGCGGCGATAACCCTGCGTGTCGATGGCAGACCCGTCCTCTTTAGGAAGATGCGCGACGGGGGGGATGGCAGACCCACCCCCGGGATAAGACCAGATGAGGCATTCAAAGATTATTGGAACCGACTTTATCGCGAGCGCCGCGGTGAAGCGGTCGAGATCGAACTGGATGATACGCCTCCGACGGACCCCTATCTCGCCGCGGTGTCCGAACTCATGACTGAGTGGACCAGCAAGGCTGACGCGGACGCCTATGATGACCTCTGACAGTCTGAAGTTGGATCGTTGGGACATCGTTGTCGCGCCATTCCCCTTCACCGATATCGCCTATGGCAAACCGCGACCGGTCGTTATTCTTTCGAGTACCGCCTTCAATGAGGCGCACGGTCATGTCATTACGGCGATGATAACAACTGGCGCTGGGAGTTCCTGGGAGAGCGACCACGTCATTGTCGATCTGTCGTCAACGGGTCTCAAACACGCGTCCCTGGTGAGATGGAAACTGGTGACGCTGTCGCTCTCCATCATCCCACGCAAGATTGGCACCCTCGGTACTGCTGACCGAGGGCTCTTAACTGCGAAGATGGCCGGCATCCTGCTCGGCTAATTTCACAACGCCTGCGCCGTATTCCCCTTCGCCACGATCGGCCCGGTTGGCCTTCCCGTCGGCGAGCCCGTCGCCGGTTCGATCGTGATCTCGAACAGTTGGTTCGTCCCGAGCGGCAGCTGGTCGAGCCGCAGCGGCGTGGTGCGGGCGCGGTCGATCAGGCCGACCGAGCGCGGGCCCACGGTGCGGTCCCAGAGTGTCCAGATCTCCAGGGCCATGCCCGCGGGGACGGCGATGTTCTGCAGCGGCACCATCTCGACGCGACCGTCGGGATAGGTGTTGACGACGGCCGCCGCGACATTGGCGTCCGTCAGCAGCACGGCCACCATCACCGGCTGCCGCTTGGCCCGGTCGAGCGCGCCGTTGAGGCCGATCGCGAGCAGGATCGCCGCCAGCGCGCCGGCAAACGCCGCGCCGCGCCAGATGAAGAGGCTGTTCCACCAGTCCGCCAGCGTGCCGCCGGCCTTCAGCGCCTTGGCGCGGCCGCGCTCGGCGGCGGGGAGGATACCCGCGATCTCGGCCTCGATGCGGGCCCAGAGCCCGGGCGAGGGCGGGATCGGCCGGGCCGTGGCGTCGATGGCGGCGAGGTGGCCGCGCCAGGTCTCGACGCTGGCCGCCAGTGCCGGCTCGCGCGCGATGCGTTGTTCGAGTCGCTCGCGATCGGCACCTTCGACGAGGCCCAGCACATATTCGCCGGCGAGCGCGTCGCGGTCGGGAGCGGATTCAAGGGAGGGGCTCATCCGAGGCACTCCTTCAGGGCGATCAGCGAGCGCCGGATCCAGGATTTCACGCTGCCGATCGGCAGGCCGAGCTTGCCGGCGATCTCGCCATGGGTCAGACCCTGGACGAAGGCGAGCAGCACGAGGCCGCGCCGCTGCGCGGGCAGCGTCTCCAGGCAGGCGTGCAGCGCCTTGGCGTCGGACAGCTTCGACATCACGGTTTCCGGATCATCCTCTTCGCTCGCCATCTCTTCGCCGAGTGGGGCTTCGCTCGTCTCCGTCCGCTTCTCGTCGCGCAGGATCGAAAGGGCGCGGTTGCGCAGGATGGCGTAGATCCAGGTCAAGCCGGCGCCGCGCTGCGGATCGAAACGCGCGGCATGCCGCCAGATCAGGACGAAGGCATCCTGCACAGCCTCTTCGGCCAGGGCGCGACGCTTCAGCAGACGCTGGGCGACACCGATCATACGCGGCGACTCGGCATCGTAGATGCGCCGGAGCGCAGATTTATCTCCGGCGGCGCAAGCCAGCAGCGCCGCTTCGATCTCGCCCGCCTTTTGCGTCAACGCGAAGTCCCCCCACTGTCTCCAGCCCCTCCGCGCATCGGCGGAGCCCGACGCCCAACACGGGGTTACCCGGCCGGTTCCCCCTCGGATGCAGGTTTTTTCTTTATTTTTCAGCCTGCATCCGCTCGCGCTGCACAGCGATAGCCGCTGCGAGTGCCGCAGGCTGACAGCTGAGCGGTACCGCAACAGAACCCGGAGGACAATGACATGACCAGGACTTTGCGCCTCGCGCTGACCGCCTCGACCCTTCTCGGGGCGTCGCTTTCCGCCTCGCTCTCCGCCCAGGCCGCGATGCTCGCCGCGCTCACCGGCGACGACACCCTGACCATGATCGACACCACCACGCAGAAAGCCGGCAAGTCGATGAAGGTCACCGGCATCGCCGGCAAGATCGCCGGTATCGATGTGCGCCCGGCCGACGGCCTGCTCTATGCGCTGTCCACGGATGGCACGATCTACACGGTGGACGCCGCCGGCAAGGCGACGATGAAGTCGAAGATGGACACGGTGCTGGCAGCCAGCGCGATGGCGACCGTCGACTTCAACCCCGCCGCCGACCGGCTGCGCGTGATCGGCTCCGACGGCAGCAACCTCCGCGTCAATGTCGAGGACGGCAAGACGACCGTCGACGGCAAGCTGAAATTCGCCGAGACCGACATGCACAAGGGCGAGACGCCGATGGTCGTCGCCGGTGCCTACACCAACTCGGTCAAGGGCACCAAGGAGACGGCGCTCTACGACATCGACGGCAAGATCGGCGCGCTGCTGAAGCAGGCTCCGCCCAATGACGGCGTGCTCGGCGCGGTCGGCAAGCTCGGTGCGACACCCAAAGCGATCGCCTTCGACATCCAGACCGCGGCGGACGGCAGCAACACCGGCTGGCTGGTCGCCGACGGTGCGCTGCACAAGGTCGACCTTACCACCGGCAAGGCCACGATGGTCGGCAAGATCGCCGGCATCAGCGGAGTCGTCCGCGACGTCGCGGTGCTGCCAGCGATGTGACGACGGGCGCTTTTCGCGCCCAAATGAAGCCACCGCCCCGATCGGGGCGGTGGCTTCTTTTTTGGGCAAATCGCCGCTTTTTGGCGTGCTGCGCGCAATTCACGTCGACAAAGCCTCGCATTGCCCCGCCCGCCTTCCGTTTTTCGCCATGATTGAGGGTCTAGTCTCGGTCGCCAGAGGGACCCGACCGGAGGCAACGCATGGCGAGCCCGAGCGTGTTGCGCAGCGAGAGCGTGGGGCTGCAGCGGTTCGCCCTGGGCTTCGGCCTCGGCCAGTCCCCGGAGATTCGTGGCACGGCGCGCGAACGCCTGCTGGCCGAGATCGAGCGGCGCACCGTGCCGCAGCCGACCGGGCTGCCCTATTCGGGTGCGGCCGAGATCGGGGCGGCCCTCTATGCCTTCGAGGATGCCGAGCGGGCGGCGCGCGAGGCGAAGCCCGCCGCCGGGCAGCAGGTCGCCGCCGCTGCGCCCGCGCAGAACCAGATGGCTCCGCCCAAGCCTGCCAATGAGCCAGCGCTGCCCTACCGGACCTATCGCGACGAGGTGGTGGCGCGGGTCCGGCTCGCGCTGGAGGCCGAGACCGGCTTCGGCGAGCGGCTTGTCCAGTTCTGGTCGAACCATTTCTGTATCGGTGCCACCAAGAGCAACATGACGCGGATCATGGCCGGCGCCTATGAGCGCGAGGCGATCCGCCCGCATGTCTTCGGCCGCTTCGAGGACATGCTGGTCGCGGCGGAGAGCCACCCCGCCATGCTCGAATTCCTCGACAACCGGCTCTCGATCGGTCCAGGCTCGCCGGCTGGCAAGCGCCGCGGGCGCGGGCTCAACGAGAACCTCGCCCGCGAGATCCTGGAGCTGCATACGCTCGGGGTCTCCGGCGGCTACGCCCAGGTCGACGTCACCAATCTGGCGCGGATCATCACGGGCTGGACGGTGGTCGGGCGCGAGGCGGTGCTGGGCTTCCCCGGCTCCTTTGCCTTCAATGCCGGGCTGCACGAGCCGGGTGCGCCGGAACTCCTCGGCAAGCCCTATGGCCAGCCGGGCAAGGAGAAGGGCCTGGCGGCGCTGACCGATCTCGCGCGCCATCCCGCCACCGCCGATTTCATCGCGATCAAGCTCGTCCGGCATTTCGTCGCCGACGAGCCGCCGCCGGCGCTGGTGCGCGAATTGTCGGCGGTGTTCAGGAAGACCGAGGGCGATCTAGCCGCGGTGTCGCGGGCGCTGATCGAGTCGGAGGCTGCCTGGGCCGCCGAGCCGGCCAAGATCCGCTCGCCGCAGGAGTTGCTGCTGGCGGCGTTCCGCGCGCTCGGGCGCAAGGCCGAGTTCGGGCCGATCGTCGGCCCGCTCAACGCGATGGGCCAGCCCTTCTGGCAACCCTCGGGCCCCAATGGCTATCCCGACAGCAACGAGGCCTGGGCCTCGCCGGAGGGAATCAAGACGCGCATCGACGTCGCCGCCGGCTGGGGCCGGCAGGCCGCGGGGAGCGTGCCCGATCCCCGCGCGCTGACCGAGGACATTCTCGGGCCGCTGCTCTCGCCTGAGACGCGGCAGGCCGTGGCGCGTGCCGACAGCAAGCCGCAGGCGCTGGCGCTCATGCTGCTCTCGCCCGAATTCCAGCGGAGGTGAAGCCGATGCTCGATGACGATGACGACTGCGAACGGATGACGCCGTCGCGCCGCGCCGTGCTGGGGGCAGCCGGGGCGCTCTTCGCCTGGTCCTTCGTGCCGAAATTTGCCTATGCGGCGGCGGGCGCCCGCGATCCGCGCTTCCTGCTGGTGGTGCTGCGCGGAGCGTTGGACGGGCTCTCCGCCGTGCCGCCGCTCGGCGACCCCGATTACGCGGGTCTGCGCGAGGGCATCGCTCTGACGAAGGACGGGCCCGATGCGGCGCTGCCGCTCGACGGCTTCTTCTATCTGCACCCCGCCATGCCGAACCTCGCCCGGCTCTATGCCACCGGCCAGGCCTCGGTCGTGCATGCGGCCGCGACCGGCTATCGCGAGCGCTCGCATTTCGATGGGCAGGACGTGCTGGAAAGCGGGCAGGGCGGTCCGGGCCAGACCGACAGCGGGTGGCTCAACCGGTTGCTCGCCCATCTGCCGGCCGGGGAGAACATTTCTCGCAAGGGCGTGCTGGGCGTCGGCGTGGTGCCGCCGCTGGTGGTGCGCGGCGAGGCGCCGGTGCTGGGCTGGGCGCCGCCGCGCATGGCGCGCGCCGGTTCCGATCTGATCCAGCGGCTGGAGGATCTCTACGGGCAGCGCGATCCCGGGCTGGCCCGAGCGCTCGCCCAGGCGAAGCTGACCGAGGAGATCGCCCGGCGCCAGGGCATGAGCGGCGAGGCGCGGGGCGGTGGCGGGCCCGACAGCACTGACGGCATGAAGCGCATCGCCGAGGGCGCAGCCGCGCTGGTCGGCGCCGATGACGGCCCGCGCATCGCGGCGCTCGCCTTCGAAGGCTGGGACACGCATGCCAATGAAGGCGGCGCCAAGGGCCGTCTCGCTCAGCTCTTGGGCGGGCTCGATGGCGCGCTGGCGACCTTCGAGCAAGGCCTGAAGCCGGTCTGGACGGACACGGTGGTGATGGTGGTGACCGAGTTCGGCCGCACCGCCCGGGTCAACGGCACGGTCGGTACCGATCACGGCACCGGCACCGTCGCCTTCCTCGTCGGCGGCGCGGTCAAGGGCGGGCGGATGATCGTCGACTGGCCCGGGCTCAAGCTGGAGCAGCTCCACGAGAAGCGCGACCTGAAGCCGACGACCGACATCCGCAGCGTCGCGAAGGGGGTGGTCGCGGATCTGTTCGGGATTTCGGGGCCGGTGCTGGCGGAGAAGGTGTTTCCGGGCAGCGGAGGGATTGGGCCGATGGCGGGGCTGGTGGGGTAGGGGGCTCGTGCAACCTCAGCCCTCATCCTGAGGAGCCGCGTAGCGGCGTCTCGAAGGATGCTCCAGACTGCGCTGGATCCTCATTGGCCTCAAGGCTTGCCGTGACGGGGAGAGAGCATGCGCGAGACGGACGGCTGCTGGGTCTACATTCTCCGTTGCGCCGATGGCGCCTATTATACGGGCTCGACCCGCAAGAAGATCGAGGCCCGTCTTGGAGAACACCAGAGCGGGCAGAACCCTGAGGCATTCACCGCGACCCGGTTGCCGGTGGTGCTGGTCTTTGCCGAGCATTTTCAGGCCATCACGGACGCGATCGCGATGGAGCGACGCATCAAGGGCTGGTCGCGAGCCAAGAAGGAGGCCTTGATCGCGCAGAATTTCGAGCAACTGGTGCTGCTATCCAGGCGCGGCCATCGACCCGCAGCCCCCGTCCTTCGAGACGCCGCTGACGCGGCTCCTCAGGATGAGGGCTGCTGATTGTCGGCATAGATACCCTAGATCAAGCCCAGGCGCGCTGCTTCAGCTTTTCCTCGAAGGCCTCGATCTTCGGCGCCTTCTCCATGGTCAGGCCGATGTCGTCGAGGCCGTTCATAAGGCAGTGCTTGCGGAACGGGTCGATGTCGAAGCTCACCGTGCCGCCATCGGGGCCGGTGATCTGCTGCTTCTCGAGATCGACCGTCAGCGTCGCGTTGGAGCCGCGATCGGCGTCGTCGAACAGCTTCTCGAGGTCTTCCGGCGAAACGACGATCGGCAGGATGCCGTTCTTGAAGCAGTTGTTGTAGAAAATGTCGGCGAAGCTCGTCGAGATCACGCAGCGGATGCCGAAGTCGAGCAAAGCCCAGGGGGCATGCTCACGCGAGGAGCCGCAGCCGAAATTGTCGCCGGCGACCAGGATCTCCGACTTGCGATAGGCCGGCTGGTTCAGCACGAAATCGGGGTTCTCCGAGCCATCCTCCTTGTAGCGCATCTCCGAGAACAGCGCGGTGCCCAAGCCCGTGCGCTTGATCGTCTTCAGATACTGCTTGGGAATGATCATGTCGGTGTCGACATTGATCACCTTCAGCGGCGCAGGCGTCGAGGTCAGGGTGGTGAAGGGCTGCATGGCGAGAACTCCGATCGGACTTCGTAGCTAGGATAGGGTGGCGCGGGCGACAACAGGTTTCAAAGCGACGACGTGAGCAGCTTGAAGCTGGCGAAGGCGAAGAAGGCGGCGATGCAGGCCTCGGCCTTGCGGCGGACGCGGCGATAGCCCGCGATCATCGAGTCGGTCGAGAACAGGACTGCGTAGAACTGGTTGATCGCCAGGGAGATCAGCATGCAGCCGGTGATGATGGCATAGAGCACCACCGGCGGCGTGTCGGGACGCAGGCCGAGCGCGATGATCGCTGTCCAGCTCAGGATCGCCTTGGGGTTGGTCAGATGCATGAGATAACCGCGCAGGAAGGCGCGGCGACCGGAGACGGCGGCTTTCGGCGGCGGCATCTCGACCCGCATCGCCGAGCGCGCCGAGCGCCAGGCCAGAAACAGCAGATAGAGCCCGCCGACGATCTTGACGGCGTAGAGCGCTTCGGGATGCGCCACGATCAGCCCGGTGACGCCGATGGCAGCGAGAATGCCCCAGGTCAGCGAGCCGGCGGTAACGCCAAGCCCAAGGATCATGCCGGCGTGCCGGCCGCGTTCCATCGCGGTGGCCATGACGACGAGGTTGCTCGGGCCGGGGCTCGCGACCGCTACGATGAAGGCGGAATAGACCAGCGCGAGATGGGGCAGATGGCGGATCAGTTCATCGAGCATCGTCTATCGATCCGCCGCCTGTTCGATGGCTTCGAGATCCTCGTCGGAAAAGCCGAAATGGTGGCCGATCTCGTGGACGAGCACATGGGTGACGATGTGGCCCAGGCTCTCGTCATGCTCGGCCCAGTAGTCGAGGATCGGGCGGCGGTAGAGATGGATCGTGTTGGGCATCTGGCCGGTCTGCGGGGCATAGCCCTGCTGCGGCAGGCCGATCCCGGTGAAGAGGCCGAGGATGTCGAAGGGGCTCTCGGCCTCGAGCTCCTTGCAGACATCGTCCTCGGGAAACTCGGTGACGTTGAAGAGTACGTCGCTGCAGAGCGCGCGGAATTCGGCGGGCAGCCGGTCGAAGGCGGCCTGAGCCATGACCTCGAAGGCCTCGATCGAGGGCGCGCGGGTGCCGTCCCAGTCGATTTCGGTCGGGTTGGCCGCGGCGCCGCGGATGGCGGGAACGCTGCCCATTACCACACCTTCAGCTGATGGCCGAGCCACCAGGCGAGCACGACGACGCCGAGCAGCGACAGGGATCGCCCGATGCGCCGGCCCCAAAGCTCGACCTTATCGCCCTCGGGGGCATCCTTCGCGCCGAAATGGTCGGCCGCCCGGCCCATCGACGAGCCGAGCAGGCTTTCGCTGTCGCGCTTGACGCGGTCGAGCGCGGCTTGCGCCTCGGCGGCGCGGGCGGATTCGCGGGGGTCCTTCGACATGGCGCTTTCTCCCCGCGACACCCGGTCAGCCCAGCTGCCTCACATCGACAAACCGCCCCACCAGCGCGGCGGCTGCCGCCATCTGCGGCGAGACGAGATGGGTGCGGCCCTTGAAGCCCTGGCGACCCTCGAAATTGCGGTTCGAGGTCGAGGCGGCACGCTGGCCCGGCTTGAGCTGGTCGGGGTTCATGCCCAGGCACATTGAGCAGCCCGGCTCGCGCCATTCGAAGCCCGCGGCGAGGAAGATCTTGTCCAGACCCTCGGCCTCGGCCTGCTGCTTCACCAGCCCCGAGCCCGGCACGATCATGGCGTAGTCGAGGGAGCCCGCGATCTTCTTGCCGTCGACGATCTTGGCCACCGCGCGCAGATCCTCGATGCGGCCATTGGTGCAGGAGCCGATCCAGATCACGTCGAGCGGGATCTCGGTCATCTTCGTGCCGGGGGTGAGGCCCATATAGTCGAGCGCACGCTGCTTGGAGGAGCGCTTGGTCTCGTCCTCGATCAAGGCGGGATCGGGCACGGCGCCGGCGACCGAGACGACGTCCTCGGGGCTCGTGCCCCAGGAGACGATTGGCGGCAGGTTGTTGGCGTCGAGCTTCACGATCCGGTCGAAATGCGCGCCCTCGTCGGTGTAGAGGGTCTCCCAGTAGCGCAGGGCCTCGTCCCAGGCGGCGCCCTGCGGCGCCTTGGGCCGGCCCTTGAGATAGGCATAGGCCTTCTCGTCGGGGGCGACCATGCCGGCACGGGCCCCGCCCTCGATCGACATGTTGCAGACCGTCATGCGGCCTTCCATCGAGAGCGCGCGGATGGCCTCGCCGGCATATTCGATGACCGAGCCGGTGCCGCCCGCCGTGCCGATCTCGCCGATGATGGCGAGCGTGATGTCCTTGGCGGTGACGCCCTTGGCGACCGTGCCGTCCACCTGGACGAGCATGTTCTTCGCCTTCTTCTGGATCAGCGTCTGGGTCGCCAGCACATGCTCGACCTCGGAGGTGCCGATGCCATGGGCGAGTGCCCCGAAGGCGCCATGCGTCGAGGTGTGGCTGTCGCCGCAGACGATGGTGGTGCCGGGCAGGGTGAAGCCCTGCTCGGGGCCGACGATGTGGACGATGCCCTGGCGGATGTCGCGCTCGTTGAAGTACTCGACACCGAAATCCTTGGCGTTCCTGGCGAGCGCCTCGACCTGGATGCGGCTCTCCTCCTCCGCGATGCCCTTGGAGCGATCGGTGGTGGGGATGTTGTGGTCGACGACGGCGAGCGTCTTCTCGGGCGAGCGGACCTTGCGGCCGGTCATGCGCAGCCCCTCAAAAGCCTGCGGGCTGGTCACCTCATGGACGAGGTGGCGGTCGATATAGAGCAGGCAGGTGCCGTCCTCCTGCCGGTCGACGATGTGGTCGTCGAAGATCTTGTCGTAGAGCGTGCGGGGAGCGGACGTCGCGGTCATGGCGCTGGAGCCTCGGTGGCGTGAGATCGATGGGATCGTGGAAAGGGCCGGCTCGGTGAGCCGGCTCGCAGAACGCATTCGCCTGTCGCCCGCGCGCGGCGCGGGTCTCAGGCGCGGCTAAGGCCTGCGGCGATCGAGGCGGTGAAGCGGCCGAAGAAGCGCCAGGGCAGGCGGGCATGGTCGTGCAGGGCCGCGAACCCCTGCGTCGTGGGCATGCGGCGCAGGTTCGCCTCGCGGCGAACCACGCAAAGCCGGCCATGCTCGCTCGCGGGGCGCTTCGTCATGGCGCGGTTCTAACAGTTCCAGACTGCGGCGGCAACGAAGGCGGTGGCGGGGCGGGCGCGACTTGGATGCAAAGCGCCGCTGGACCGCATGGGCCCTGCCGCTAACGCAAAACGCGGCCCCGAGGGACCGCGTTCGACACTTTTTCGCCAGAGGCGAAACTCTTACTTGGCGTCGGCCTTGGCGCCCTTGGCGGGGCGGGCCTCGACGCGCTCGGCGATGCGGGCCGACTTGCCGCGGCGGTCGCGCAGGTAATAGAGCTTGGCGCGGCGCACCTTGCCCTTGCGGACGACCTTGATCGAATCGAGGTTCGGCGAGAACAGCGGGAAGACGCGCTCGACGCCCTCGCCATAGCTGATCTTGCGGACGGTGAAGCTCTGGTTGAGGCCGCCACCATTGCGGGCGATGCAGACGCCCTCATAGGCCTGGACGCGGCTGCGCTCGCCTTCCTTGACCTTGACGTTGACCTGCACGGTGTCGCCGGGCTGGAAGTGCGGGATCTCGCGGCCTTCGCTGAGCTTGGCGATCTGCTCCTGATCGAGCTGTTCGATGATGTTCACGGGTCTCTCCATTGCCGTTGTCGCGCTTGACTGCGCGGGCGTTCGGCACGCTGTTTTCAGTTGAGCCCGAGCGCATAGACGAAAGGCGCGGCGCTGTCGAGAGCGATGCCGACAGCGCCGTGCCTTTCGCGATGTCCGGTCCGGGGGTAGGGCCGGCTTCAGTGCAGCCGGAATTCGCCGCCCACCGTGCGCAGATCGGCCGGGCCGATCAGGTCCTTGTGGCTCACCGTGACGCGGAAGAGCTTGCCCTCGAGCTTGGCCTGCCAGAACTCGAGGAAGCGGTTGAGTTCCGGGAAGCGCGGGGCGAGGTCGTAGTCCTGCCAGACATATTCCTGCAGGATCGCCGGATGGTCGGGCATCCGGTAGAGAATGCCGGCGGTGGTCAGTCCGTAGCCCGCGATCTGGCGGGCGA
>NZ_JAUXYO010000327.1 GCF_030694325.1 Allobosea sp.
CGGCAGGCGCGACCAGATCTGCCCGAGCGCCGGCGCATCGGGAGCGGCGTCGATGTCGTCGCCCAGCGCCACCGCCGTGCCGGCGCGCAGCTGCAGGAGCTTGAGCGGCGTCACCACCCCGACGATCCGGTCCTTGTCGTCGGTGACGGCGAGATGGCGGATGTTGCGGGCGCTCATCCGGCCGATCGCGCGGTAGAGAAAGGCATCGGCCGGCACCGCCACGACCGGCCGCGTCGCAAAGCGGTCCGCCGGCAGCGCCAGCGCCTCGGCGCCGTGACGGCCGATGGCGCGCAGCAGGTCGCGCTCGGTCAGGATGGCTGTGGACGCGGGATGGGCCTCGCTCGCGCCGAGGAAGACCGAGCTGACGCCCAGGCCCGTCATCGCGGCCAGCGCCTCGGCGACGGGCGTCTCCTCCGGCAGGATCACGGGATCGGCGCGCATCACGTCGCGGACGCGGTGGCGATAGGGATAGCTGTCGAGCTTCGGCAGCGGGTCGCCCTCGCGGGAGGGTGCGCGCAGCTCCCAGGCCGGCGGGGCCGCGCCGGCCATTGCGTCGGTGATCCGGCGGCTCGCCGCCACGGCTTCGCCCACGGTGCGGATGCCGCGCTCGCGCAGGCGCGGCGCGAGCGCGAGGAAGACGAGGCCGGCCGCCATCGCATCGCCGAGCGCCCGGTGGCGCTCCTGCGGCGCAATCTCGAGCCAGGCGCCGAGCGCCTCCAGCGAATACGCGGGCAGGCCGGGTTCGGCGAGCTGCGCCAGCAGGCGGATGTCGAGCGCGAGCGGCTGGATGAAGCGCTGCCCGATCCGCTCCGCCTCCTTGGTCAGCATGGCGATGTCGAAGCCGATCGTGTGGCCGATCACCACGCGGCCATCGAGAAAGGCGGTGATGCCCGGGTAGAGCACCTCGAAGGCCGGGGCCCCGCGCAGTGCCTCCGGGTCGAGCCCGTGGACGGCGCGGGACGCAGCGGGAATCTCGACATCGCAGGCAATCAGGCTCTGGAAGGCGTTGGCCCGGTCGAGCCGCCCGCCATCGAGATGAACGGCCGCGAACTCGATCATCCGGGCGCGTTTGACATCGAGCCCGGTGGTCTCGGCGTCGAGGGCGACGCCGCGCACGGCGAAGAGCGGGGTGGCCTGCAGCAGGTTCGGCATGCGGTCGTCTCCGCGCGTCTGCGCAGGACCCTAACGTCAGGCTCGGCACTCTGGCCAGACAACCTTTGACGGTGCGGGAGGTGCCTGCGCTGGTCTCGTACAGGCAGCGAAGGATGCGAGGGAAGTCCCGTTGGCATCGTCATGACAGAGGGCTAGGCTGTCTCCCTCGCCCGGTACGATCGACGCTATCGGAGTTGGCAGCATGGCGCGCCCGTCACGTCGAAATGTCCTCGCGGGTCTGTCGACCCTCGCTTTGGGGCTCCCGCCTGCCGCGAAGGCGCAGGGCAGCCCGGCGGTGGCGACCGGCGGGACGGTCTTCCGCAATGTCCGGATCTTCGACGGACATTCGGGCGTGCTCTCGGCGCCATCCGACGTTCTCGTCAAAGGCAATGTCATCGACAGGATCGCGACGGACCGGATCGGCGTCGAAGCCGGGATCACCGCCATCGAAGGCGGTGGCCGCACCCTCATGCCGGGCCTGACCGACATGCACTGGCACGCCATGCTGGTGCGCTCGACGCCGGCGCAGTCGCTGTTCGGCAATCTCGGCTTCAACTATCTCACTGCCGGCGCCGAGGCGACCGACACATTGATGCGCGGTTTCACGACCATTCGCGATATGGGCGGCCCGTCCTTCGGCCTGAAACAGGCGATCGATGGCGGCGTCGTGCCCGGCCCGCGCATCTACCCGTCAGGCGCGGTCATCACGGTGACGAGCGGGCATGGCGATTTCCGCCAGTTGACGGATTTGCCCCGCAAGCCCGGCACGCTGTCGCGCATGGAGGAGATCGGTGGCAGCATGGTCGCCGACAGCCCCGGCGAGGTGCGGATGCGCGTCCGCGAGCAACTGATGCAGGGTGCCTCGCAGATCAAGCTGACCGCCGGTGGCGGCGTCGCCTCGCCCTTCAGCCCGCTCGACGTCTCGACCTTCACCGCCGACGAGCTCCGCGCGGCCGTCGCGGCCGCCGATAACTGGGGGACCTATGTCGCGGTGCATGCCTATACCCCGGCCGCGATCGCGCGCGCCATCGACGTGGGCGTGAAATGCATCGAGCACGGCCATCTGATGGATGAGGCGACGGCCCGGCTGATCGCGGACAAAGACATCTGGCTGAGCACGCAGGCCTTTCCGGACGAGATCGCGAATGCCTTTCCGCCGGGCTCCTTCGAACGGCAGAAGGCCTATGCGGTCGTCGCGGGGACTGAGAAGACCTTCGAGCTGGCGAAAAAGCACAAGCTCAAGCTCGCCTTCGGGACCGATATCCTGTTTTCGGCGCAACTCGCGACGCGGCACGGCGAGCTCCTGGCCAAGCTCGGCCGCTGGTTCACGCCAGCCGAGGCGCTCACCATGGCGACGGGCACGAATGCGAAGCTGCTGGCGATGTCGGGGCTGCGCAATCCCTATCCGGGCAAGCTCGGCGTCGTCGAGCCGGGGGCGTTGGCGGATCTGCTGCTGGTGGACGGGAACCCGCTGGAGAATCTCGGCCTCGTCGCGGATCCCCGGAAGAACTTCGTGGTCATCATGAAGGATGGCCGGATCTATAAGAACACGCTGCCGGGCTGACGCCTGCAGCGGCGAGCGCCCTCAGGGCCGCGTCATCGCCACCCCGATCAGCGCCTTGGCATCGGCGCTCGCCCAGTCGGCCGGGCCCTGCAGGATTGCGAGTTCGCAGCCCTGCGCGTCGACGATCAGGCTGACCGGCATGCCCTCGACCTTGCGGGCGGCGCGCAGCTCCTGGAACACCTTGGCCTGCGGGTCGGCATAATAGGGCAGGGCGGCGATCTTGCGCTTGTCCAGCCAGGCCCTGGGCTTGTCGAGGTTGCGGGTGTCGATGTTGATCGCCACCACTGCGAAGTCCGGGCCGCCGAGCGCGCTTTGCAGGGCATCGAGCGCGGGCATTTCCTTCAGGCAGGGCGGGCACCAGGTCGCCCAGAGATTGACCAGCAGCGTCTTGCCCCGGAAGGCCGACAGCGTGGTCGGCGTGCCGTCAGGGCCGTTGAAGGCGAGGTCCGGCGTCGGTAGGGGTGTGCCATGGACCTGCACCGCCGCGACGTCGCCGCGCGCCAGCGGGGCCATGCGCGCCGCGACGGGACGGGCGGCACTGCAAGAAGCGGAATTGCCGGCATTGCCCGCAACGGAGTAGAAGGCCGCGACGCCCGCGACGGCGACCAGGGCGAAGGCTCCGACCGCGGCCGTCAATTTCAGTCTGGACCTCATCGCGTCCTCAAAGCAGGAAAGACCGTCGTGAGCAATCGCATGTGGGGTGGGCGTTTCGCCACGGGACCTGATGCCATCATGGAGGAGATCAATGCCTCCATCGATTTCGACCAGCGCCTGTGGCGTCAGGACATCCGCGGTTCGCTCGCCCATGCGGCGATGCTGGGCGAGACGGGCATCCTGACCAAGGAGGATGTCGCCGAGATCAGCGCCGGGCTCAAGCAGGTCCAGAGCGATATCGAGGCCGGGAGCTTCACGTTCTCGCGCGCGCTCGAGGACGTCCACATGAATGTCGAGAGCAGCCTGAAAGATCGCATCGGCGCCGCTGCCGGGCGCCTCCACACCGGCCGCTCGCGCAACGACCAGGTCGCCACCGACATGAAATTGTGGGTGCGCGATACGCTCGACCAGCTTGACGAGCAGATGGCCGATCTTCAGCTCGCGCTGGCTGAGAAGGCGGAGATCCATGCCGGTTCGGTGATGCCGGGCTTCACCCATCTCCAGTCGGCCCAGCCGGTGACCTTCGGCCATCATCTGCTGGCCTATGTCGAGATGCTGGGCCGTGATCGCGGCCGCATCACTGACGCGCGCGCGCGGCTCAACGAATGCCCGCTGGGCGCCGCCGCGCTCGCCGGCACCTCCTTCCCGATCGACCGCGAGATGACGGCCCATGCGCTGGGCTTCGACCGGCCGACGGCGAATTCGCTCGATTCGGTCTCGGATCGCGACTTCGTGCTGGAGACGCTGGCTGCCGCCTCGATCTGCGCGATGCACCTGTCGCGGCTGGCCGAGGAGATCGTGCTCTGGGCGACGCCGCAATTCGGCTTCGTGCGCTTGTCGGACGCTTTCTCGACCGGATCCTCGATCATGCCCCAGAAGCGCAATCCCGACGCCGCCGAGCTGGTGCGCGGCAAGGCGGGCCGCGTCTTCGGACATCTGCAGGCGATGCTGACGATGATGAAGGGCCTGCCGCTGACCTATTCCAAGGACATGCAGGAGGACAAGGAAGGCACCTTCGACGCCCTCCAGACGCTCTCGCTCTGTCTGGCCGCCATGGCCGGCATGGTCCGCGACATGGAGCCGGATCTGAAGGTGATGAAGAAGGCGGCGGGCATGGGCTACGCCACGGCCACCGACCTCGCCGACTGGCTGGTGCGCGTGCTGAAGATGCCCTTCCGCGACGCCCATCATGTGACCGGCCGGCTCGTCGGCATCGCGTCCGAGCGCAAGATCGGGCTGGAGAAGCTCAGCCTCGCCGAGATGCAAGGCGTCGAGCCGCAGATCACCGAGGCCGTCTTCGCCGTGCTCGGCGTCGACCAGTCGGTGCGCAGCCGCGTGAGCTATGGCGGCACGGCCCCGAACAATGTCCGCCGCCAGGCGCGGCGCTGGCTGAAGAAGCTGGCGAAGGCCTGACGCTCGAACCGCGCCGTCATCCCGGGCTTGCCCCGGGATCCATCAGAGAGCGCTGTCGCCCGACGATCGATTCCGGAGCTCCGCTGCGCTTCGTCCGGAATGACGGCCTTGGTCTTCAAAGCCTCGCCTCTGCCGTCATCCTTCGCTACAGTCCCGTCCTCGCCTCGCCCAAGGGTTCGCTTCCGTGCTGCACTCCCGCCTGAAACTCGGCCGCGCCGTCCTGGTCGCGGGCCTGCTCGCTCTCGCGCTGGGAGCCTGCGGCCGCAAAGGCCCGCTCGAGGCGCCGCCGAACGCCACCGGCGCGATCGACCTGCCCGATTCGCAGATCGGTGCGGTCGAGAACAACACGGGCGGCATCGGCGAGACCTCGATCCTGGCCCGCCCGGCCAAGGCCAACCGGGCCATCACTGTGCCCGAGAAGCCCTTCGTTCTCGACCCGATTCTCTGAGTTTTGTCACGAACCGGCCCTCATCCTGAGGAGCCGCGGCACGCGGCGTCTCGAAGGATGATCCAGAGCGCACCGAAGCATCCTTCGAGACGCCGTTCCTCAGGAACGGCTCCTCAGGATGAGGGCTGCGGGACCGTAATCTCGAACCGACGGCAAGAACCGATGCATCATTTCAGCTATCGCGACGGCGCCCTCTTCGCGGAGGAGGTCGATCTGCGCCGCATCGCCGAGGCGGTCGGCACGCCGGTCTATGTCTATTCCTCGGCGACGATCGAGCGGCATTACCGGCTCTATGCGGAGGCGATGAACCGCGCCGCCGGCGGCGGCAAGGCGCATGTCTTCTACGCGATGAAGGCCAACGGCAATCTCGGCGTGCTGAAGACGCTGGCTTCGCTCGGCGCCGGCGCCGACACGGTGTCCGAAGGCGAGGTCCGCAAGGCGCTCGCCGCCGGCTTCCCGCCGGAGAAGATCGTCTTCTCCGGGGTCGGCAAAGCCGAGAGCGAGCTGCGCTTCGCCGTCGAGGCCGGCATCTACCAGGTGAACATCGAGACGGAATCCGAACTCGACCTGCTCTCCAGGGTCGCCAGCCAGCTCGGCAAGCGCCAGGAGGCGGTGTTCCGCGTCAATCCCGACATCGGCGCCGGCGGCCACGCCAAAATCACCACCGGCTCGTCGGAGAACAAGTTCGGCGTCTCCTTCGAGGAGGTCGGCCGGCTCTATGCCCGCGCCGCCAACCTGCCGGGCGTGCGGATGATGGGGCTGGCGCTGCATATCGGCAGCCAGATCCGCGCGACCGAGCCCTTCGAGGCGGCCTATGCCAAGATGGCCACGCTGGTCGGCGCCCTGCGCGGCGAGGGCCACAGGGTCGAGCGGCTCGATCTCGGCGGCGGGCTCGGCATCCCCTACGACATCCCCCAGGACCTAAAAGGCCGGGAATTCGACCACGGGCCGGGCCTGATCGAGGCCTATGCCGACATGGTCGCGCGCGTCACAGAGGGACTCGACGTCGAGCTCGGCTTCGAGCCGGGGCGCCTGATCGTCGGCAATGCCGGCATCCTGATGACGCGGGTGCTGCATCTCAATCCGCGCCCGACCAAGCAGTTCCTCGTCGTCGACGCGGCGATGAACGATCTCGTGCGGCCGGCCATGTACGAGGCCTATCACGAGATCTGGCCGGTGGCGGAGCCTCACCCCGGCACGCCGGAGGTCGCCTATGACGTCGTCGGACCGCTCTGCGAATCGGGCGACACCTTCACCACCGGCCGCGTGCTGCCGGCGCTGAAGCCCGGCGATCTGATCGCCTTCATGACCGCCGGCGCCTATGGCGCCAGCATGGCCTCAACCTACAATCAGCGCCTGCTGGTGGCGGAGGTGCTGGTCAAGGGCGCCGATTTCGCGGTGACCCGGCCGCGCCAGTCCTTCGAGGAGCTGCTCGGCACGGATCGTGCACCGCCCTGGCTGGCCTGAGCAGGCTTGGCGGGCTTCGCGGTTGCGGACCGACATCCTGTTCACGAAACGTGGAGCGGGCCGGGGCGCGACGTCTTCGCACTGGCCTTGCCACATTCACGTGCTAGCGTCGTGATCCTGGCCCTGATGCGGGCGAGAGATCCCGGCGGCATTCGGGGGCGGCTCGGAGCGACGGCATGAAGGAAGCGCAGCGCCGCGAGGCGCCGGTTCGGATCGAGGGCGTGCGGCAGCGTCTGGCACGCCTCGCCATGGCGTCGCGGGTTTCGCTGGGCTGGGAGCGCCTCTGGCCGCGGCTCTGGCTGCCCGTAGCCGTCATCCTCGCTTTTCTCGCGCTCTCGTGGTTCGGCCTCTGGACGATCCTGCCCTGGCAGGGCCGCGCGCTCGGCGTCGCTCTTTTCGCCACCGCGCTGCTGGCCTCCCTCTGGCATGTCGCGCGCCTGGCGCTGCCGACCCATCGCGACGCGCTCAACCGCCTCGATCATTCGCTCGAAGGCGGTCACCGCCCGGCTTCGAGCTTGGAAGACAGCCTCGCCGTCGGCGCGAAGGATCCCGTCTCGCAGGCGCTCTGGGCCCTGCATGTCGAGCGCCAGAGCGCGCGGATCGAGGGCCTGCGCGTCGCTGCGCCTCAGCCGCGGATGGCGAACCGCGACCGCCGCGCACTGCG
>NZ_JAUXYO010000010.1 GCF_030694325.1 Allobosea sp.
AGCAGGTCGAGTTCGACATCATGTTCGGCGAGGGCATCTCCAAGGTCGGCGAACTCGTCGATCTCGGCGTCAAGGCCGGCATGGTCGAGAAATCCGGCGCCTGGTTCTCCTTCGACAGCCAGCGGCTCGGCCAGGGCCGCGAGAACGCCAAGAGCTTTCTCAAGGCCAATCCCGAGATGGCCGCCAAGATCGAGGCCACCATCCGCCAGAACTCCGGCCTCGTCGCCGAGCGCATCCTCGATCAGGCCACCCCGACGGCGGACGATCTCGACGAGGGCGAGGCCTGAGCGTCCTCGTCGAGCCCTCATCCTGAGGAGCCGCGGCACGCGGCGTCTCGAAGGATGCTCCAGGAGGCTCGGGCGACAGCTGAACCATCCTTCGAGACGCAGCCTATGGCTGCTCCTCAGGATGAGGGCTCCCATGAAGCCCGCTGCAGTTGACCCAAATGAACGGGCGGCCCTCGGGCCGTCCGTTTGCGTTTGCGCACAAGGCGTTGAGCCGCGCGCGCTCTCTCGACAGCGGCAGGCGGCCTCACTAGAACGCTTGAAACCGCCGGCCCTGCCCGGAGGGCAGCCCGACAGACAAGAGTTCGAACAGCGATGAGCGGCGTCAACGAAATCCGGTCCACCTTCCTCGACTACTTCAAGGGCCAGGGCCATGAGGTGGTGGCGTCGAGCCCGCTCGTGCCGCGCAACGACCCGACGCTGATGTTCGCCAATTCGGGGATGGTGCAGTTCAAGAACGTCTTCACCGGCCAGGAGAAGCGGCCTTACGTCCGCGCCACCACCGCGCAGAAATGCGTCCGCGCCGGCGGCAAGCACAACGACCTCGACAATGTCGGCTACACCGCCCGCCACCACACCTTCTTCGAGATGCTGGGGAACTTCTCCTTCGGCGATTATTTCAAGGAACAGGCGATCGAGCACGCCTGGACCCTGGTCACCCGTGAATACGGCCTGCCCAAGGAAAAACTGACGGTCACGGTCTATTCCGAGGACGACGAGGCGCATGCCCTCTGGAAGAAGATCGCGGGCCTCTCCGACTCAAAGATCATCCGCATCCCGACCTCGGACAATTTCTGGGCGATGGGCGACACCGGCCCATGCGGCCCGTGCTCGGAGATCTTCTACGACCACGGCGAGGACATCCCCGGCGGCCCGCCGGGCAGTCCCGATCAGGACGGCGACCGCTTCATCGAGATCTGGAACCTCGTCTTCATGCAGTATGAGGAGGCGGCGGGCGGTGTTCGCACCAACCTGCCCCGGCCCTCGATCGACACCGGCATGGGGCTGGAGCGCATCGCCGCCGTGCTCCAGGGCACGCATGACAACTACGCGATCGACCTCTTCGCGGCGCTGATCTCCGCCATCGCCGACCTCACCAACGTTCCTTCCGACGGCCCGATGAAGGCGAGCCACCGCGTCATCGCCGACCATCTGCGCTGCTCGGCCTTCCCGATCGCCGACGGCGTGCTGCCCTCCAACGAGGGCCGCGGCTATGTGCTGCGCCGGATCATGCGCCGCGGCATGCGCCATGCGCAGCTGCTCGGCGCGAGGGACCCGCTGCTGCACAGGCTCGTGCCGGTGCTGACGCGCGAGATGGGCCGCGCCTATCCCGAATTGCTGCGCGCCGAGGCGCTGATTTCCGAGACGCTGCAGCTCGAGGAAACCCGTTTCCGCACCACGCTCGCCCGCGGCCTGACCCTGCTCGACGACGCCGCGAAGGACCTGACCGAAGGCCAGAGCCTGAAGGGCGAGGTCGCCTTCACCCTCTACGACACCTATGGCTTCCCGCTCGACCTGACGCAGGACGCGCTGCGCGCCCGCGGCGTCACCGTCGATACGGAGGGCTTCGACGCCGCCATGCAGCAGCAGAAGGCCAAGGCGCGCGCCGCCTGGGCCGGCACCGGCGAGGCCGCGACCGAGAAGCTCTGGTTCCCCCTGCGCGACAAGCTCGGCGCCACCGAATTCCTCGGCTACGACACCGAGACCGCCGAGGGCGTCATCACCGCGCTGATATCAGACAATGCCGAGGTCGAGACGCTCCAGGCCGGCGAGAGCGGGCTGATGATCGTCAACCAGACGCCGTTCTATGGCGAATCCGGCGGCCAGGTCGGCGATGCCGGCACGGTCCGCGGCGCCGGCTTCCTCGCCACCGTCGGCGATGTCCAGAAGAAGCTCGGCGACGTCTTCGCCCATGCGGTGACGGTGAAGAACGGCACGCTGAAGCGCGGCGCCGCCGTCGAGCTCATCGTCGACCATGCCCGCCGCACGGCGATCCGCGCCAATCACTCCGCCACCCATCTGCTGCACGAGGCGCTGCGGCTGGTGCTGGGTGACCATGTCGCGCAGAAGGGCTCGCTGGTCTCGCCCGAGCGCCTGCGCTTCGACTTCTCGCACCCCAAGCCGATTTCGGATGAGGAGCTGCGTGAGGTCGAGGAGATCGCCAACGCCATCGTGCTCCGGAACGAGCCGGTCTCGACGCGGCTGATGAGCGTCGACGAGGCGATCGCGTCTGGCGCGCGCGCCCTCTTCGGGGAGAAATACGGCGACGAGGTCCGCGTCGTCTCGATGGGCACCAACGCCACCGGCCGCGCCTTCTCGGTCGAGCTCTGCGGCGGCACCCATGCCGGCCGCACCGGCGATATCGGCCTCGTCAGCGTCGTCGGTGAGAGCGCGGTCGCGGCCGGTGTGCGCCGCCTCGAGGCGATGACCGGCAACGGCGCGCGCCTGCGGCTGAACACCGAGTCGCGCCTGCTCGACGGGCTTGCCAGCCTGTTGAAGGTGCCCGCCCATGAGGCCGGCCCGCGTTTGGCCGCGCTGATCGAGGAGCGCCGCAAGCTCGAGCGCGAGCTCTCCGACGCCCGCAAGAAGCTCGCCATGGGCGGCGGCGGCGAAGCGCAGGACCCGGTCCAGGAGATCGCCGGCACGAAGCTCCTGGCGCGCGCCGTCAGCGGCGTCGAGATGAAGGATCTGAAGAGCCTGGCCGACGAGGCCAAGACCCGCATCGGCTCGGGCGTCGTCGCCATCGTCGGCGTCGCCGAGGATGGCAAGGCCGGCGTCGTCGTCGGCGTCACGCCGGATCTGACCGAGCGCTTCGACGCGGTCGCGCTGGTGCGCGCGGCGTCGGAGGCGCTGGGCGGCAAGGGCGGCGGCGGACGCCGCGACATGGCCCAGGCCGGTGGGCCCGATGGCGACAAGGCGCAAGCCGCGCTCGACGCCGTCGCAGCCGCGATGGGCTGAGGCCCGCCATGGCCGCCGCCGCCTCAGCGATGGGATGGCGGCGCCGGGTGCATCTCTGGTTCGACCATGGCGCGGGGGACGACCCCGTCGCCACGGCGATCCATCGCGGGCTCGTCCTGCTGATCTGCGCCAATGTCGCGGCGATCGTGCTGCATTCGATCCCCGATCTGGCTCAGCGCTTCGGCCCGGCCTTCCATGCGTTCGAAACCGTCTCGCTGGTGCTCTTTGCCCTCGAATACGCCGCACGCCTCTGGGTCGCGCCCGAGCATGCGCGCTACCGGGCGCTGACGCCGCTGAAGGCGCGGCTCACCTATGCCGCCTCGCTGCCGGCGATGGTCGATCTGCTGGCGACGCTGCCGCTCGCCTTCGCCGTGCTGGGCCTCGCCGATCTGCAGTTCCTGCTGCTGCTGCGGCTGCTGCGCTTCTTCAAGCTCGGCCGCTATTCGCCGGGCATGGCCTCGCTCGCCGCCGCGCTCCATGCCGAGCGCAAGGCGCTCTTCGCCTGCTTCGTCGTACTGATGGGCGTGATGCTGATGGCGGCGAGCGTCATGCATCTCGTCGAGCACGAGGCCCAGCCCGACAAGCTCGGCACCATCCCCGACGCGATGTGGTGGGCGATCATCACCCTGACCACGGTGGGCTATGGCGACGTTTCGCCGATCACGGCGGCGGGCAAGGCGGTGGCCGCCGTCACCGCGGTGCTCGGGCTCGTCATGCTGGCGCTGCCGGTCGGCATCGTCGCCACCGCCTTCGCGCAGGAGATCCACCGCCGCGAATTCGTCGTGACCTGGAGCATGATCGCGCGCGTGCCATTATTCGGCCAACTCGATGCGGTCGAGATCGCGGAGGTGATGCAGTTCCTGCGCGCCCGCACCGTGCGCAACGGCGTCGTCATCGCGCATGAGGGCGATCCACTGCAGGCCCTTTATTTCGTCGCCAGCGGCGAGGTCGAGCTCGCCTTGCCGGAGGGAAAGACGACCTTGGACGAGGGCCATTTCTTCGGCGCGCTGACGCTGGACGATGTCGCGATCACGAGCCATGCCTGCGGCGTCAACGCCGCGGTCGCGACCGCGCCGACCAAGCTTCTCGTGCTCGACCAGATCGACTTCAAGGCGCTGACGGCGCGCAGCCCCAGGCTTGCCGCCCATATCCGCGAGCTGGCGCGCGGCGCATGAGGCTGCGCCGTCTCGCCCTGCTGACGGTGGCCCTCCTGCCGCTGGCCGCCCTGTCGTCGGCAAATGCGCAGGCCCCGGCCCAGTCGCAGGCCTCCCGCAAGCCGGCGCAGCCCGCGGGCGCAGGGCTCTCCGCCTCGCAGCGGGTGATGGCGGGCTCGCCGCTGAGCGTCTTCGTCTCGCGCGCGCCGGAGGGGGCGCGGCTCGCCATCGCCCGCCCGGCCGATCCGG
>NZ_JAUXYO010000012.1 GCF_030694325.1 Allobosea sp.
CGCGGCGGTGGTCGTGGCGGGCAAGGCCGCGATCAGGAAGACCAGGCCGACGCAGGCCATCGCGGCGGCGGCCGCGCGGACCGGCATGGACAGGCTCGCCTCCGGCGAAAACAGCCGACGGACAAGGAGGATCGTGCCGACCGTGACGGCGGCCTGGATCGCGACGAGCCCGATGAGATAGGCGCCGACCACGGCGGTGTCGGCGCCGATGATCGATTCGGCCAGCGCATGGCCATGGGCGAAGCCGGCCGCCGCGAAGAGCGCGGCGAGAGCCGGCAGCGGCAGCGAGGGCTTGAGCACGCCGATGGCGCCGATGAGGACGAGGCTGCCCGCGACCAGGATCTCGCCGGCCGGCAGATCGATGCTGTTCATATGCGCGAAGGCGCCCAGCCCCATGCCGACGATCCACAGAACCGGCAGCAGCAGCGCGCCCGAGGCGTAGCGCGAAGCGACGAGGCCGACCGCGACCAGCGCGGCGAGATGGTCCAGCCCGAGAATGGGATGGCCGAGGCCCGACAGCAGCCCCTCCGTCAGCGTCGACGGCGTCTGGCCGCCCATCGGATGGTGGGCCAGCGCCGGGCTGCAGAGCAGGGCGGTGAAGGCGAGGGTCAGGCGGTTGCGCAGAGTCATGGTGGTCCGGTCTCCGTCAGAAGGCGGCCGATCTCGCGACCGGCCTCACGTTCCCAAGGACGGAGCCGCATGACTTTCGCCATGCGAACACAGCCGCCGTCGGAACACCCCGTCCGATGGGCCCATAGGAACACTGTCGACGGCAGGTCTCCTGGCTCGCGGGTCTGGTCATTCCACGCCGCCTTCCCGGGATCGCTCCCAGTGGCCGATGGCGCGAAACTCGCCGCTTACAGTTGCGGGGGCAGCCGCGGCATCACACCGCGTTCCCTTTTCACCTCCTCGCGGAGGCACCGTCGGCGACGATCATTAGCCATGTGCGCGAGGCTGTGCAATGCAGTTGGCTCGCTTCCACCCCAGCCCTCATCCTGAGGAGCCGCGAAGCGGCGTCTCGAAGGATGCTTCAGTGCGCTCTGGATGATCCTTCGAGACGCGGACTGTCGTCCGCTCCTCAGGATGAGGGCCTGTTTCTTCACGGGCTGACGTGATCGAACCGATTCCACACCTCACCCTCGTCCTCGGCGGGGCCCGCTCGGGCAAGAGCCGCCATGCCGAAGCGCTGATCGAGGCGCTGCCGGGCCCCTGGGCCTATATCGCCACCGCCGAGGCCTGGGACGACGAGATGACCGCGCGCATCGCCGAGCACCGCGCCCGCCGGTCTGCAGACTGGCTGACGGTCGACGCTCCCCTCGAACTGCCGGAGGCGATCCGCGGCCTGCCCGAGGGCCGCCCCGTGCTGGTCGATTGCCTGACGCTCTGGCTGACCAATCTGATCCTGGCCGAGCGGGACACTGCCGCCGCCGGCCGCGCCCTGATCGAGGCCTGTGCGCAGGCGACGGCGCCGATCGTGCTCGTCTCAAACGAGGTCGGGCTCGGCATCGTGCCCGACAACGCGCTGGCGCGGCGCTTCCGCGACGAGGCCGGCCGGCTGCATCAGGCGATTGCGGCGAGGGCCGGCCGCGTGGTCCTCATGGTCGCCGGCTTGCCGATGCAGGTGAAGTGAACAGGCCCGTGACGTGAGAAAGCCGATGACGAACCAGACCGACGAGGCCGCCCGCTACAAGGCGAAAATGGAGAAGCGCAAAGCGCTGCAGGACGCCGAGGTCGCCTCCAAGACGGTCGAGAAGGGACTGCTGATCGTCAACACCGGCCCCGGCAAGGGCAAGTCGACGGCCGCTTTCGGGCTGATGCTGCGCGCACTCGGCCATGGCTGGCGCGTCGGCGTGGTGCAGTTCATCAAGGGCGCCTGGGAGACCGGCGAACGCCGGGCGCTCGACGCCTTCGGCGAGCAAATTGCCTGGCACACCATGGGCGAGGGCTTCACCTGGGAGACGCAGGACAAGGCCCGCGACATCGCCGCCGCCACCCGCGCCTTCGACAAGGTCAAAGAACTGATGGCGGATGAGAGCATCCGCCTGATCGTGCTCGACGAGCTCAACATCGCGCTGCGCTACGATTACCTGCCGCTGGCCGAGGTCGTCGCCACGCTGCAGGCGCGCCGGCCCGATCTCCACATCGTCGTCACCGGCCGCAACGCCAAGCCGGAGCTGATCGAGGCCGCCGACCTCGTCACCGAAATGACGCTGGTGAAGCACCATTTCGCGGCCGGCGTGAAGGCGCAGGAGGGGATCGAGTTTTGAGGGGGCGTTCAGGCGGTGGGGATGAGGTGAAGCGCGTCGGCGCCGCCACGGACTGCTGCGGTGGCGATGTGCGCATCGAAGGTCGCCAGCTTCCCGCCTTTGGATGACGCAAGCGCCAGCAAATAGGTATCGGTCACCTCTTTTGAATGGCGCAGCCGTGAGAGATCGACGATCGCGTCGTCAAACAGACTGACCGTATCGGGCCAAAAAACGTGTCCGGGAATGGAGCGGAGTTCACTCAGAACCCGCGCGACACCGGCAGGTGATGATTGAGCCGGCGCAAACAGATAGCGCGGGTTACCAAGGATGCGCACTACGCCGTTTTCGACGATCGGACAGGTCGCCCATGACCCTTTGGCACGGGATGAAAACCAGTCATGTGCGACCGAGGAATGAACGTGCGACGGGTTGATGAGCGCGATCAGAACGTTGACGTCGAGTAGATAGGTCACGGCTCTTCATCGCGAAGCGCGTTCACCAGTTCCAACGTGACCACGACGCCGGGGCGGCTTGGCAGTTGAGGGAAGCCGTTTCTGTAGGTGATCTCCGGCTCCGCCGGCAGGGCGCGCCGCGCCAGATCGGAGATCACTTCTCCGACGGTGCGGTCCTGCTCCCGCGCCAGCTTCTCGGCGGCGCGGACGACGTCGTCGTCGATCGTCACATGCGTGCCCATGATCGCCTTCCCATCCGGCTCAAGGCCGGATTTTAGCGCAAACAATGGCCAGCCGTAAGCCAGCCTGCTCACACACGCGACAGCGTGAGCGCGATCAGCGCGCCACACCCCGCCAGTCCCCACAACAGCCCGCAAGCCTTCCGGTACAGCCGCAAGCCCCGCCGGATATCCGCCGACGTGGCCTCCGCCCGGCCATCGCCCATCCAGCCGTCCTCGACGGTGACTGCGCCATAGATGCGCGGCCCCGCCAGCCTCAGACCCAGCGCGCCCGCCATCGCCGCCTCCGGCCAGCCGGCATTGGGCGAGCGGTG
>NZ_JAUXYO010000014.1 GCF_030694325.1 Allobosea sp.
CACCGCTCCCGATCGCACCGGCCGTTCAGGCGGCGGCTGTCGAAGACGCACCGCCGTCCCAGCCGCAACTGTGGCTGCTCGGCGTGGCGATGCCCACCCCGGTCGCCCGCGTCGGCGACGCGATGTCCGGGGCGGTCGGTGTCGTCGGCGCGGCCGGCCTCTGGACGCTGTCGCGCGCCTCCAGCCTGCTGCCGCGCCTGTGAGCGCTCAGGCCAGGGCCTTCAGCGCGCTGCGGCCGGCATAGACCGCCTGGGCGCCGAGCTCTTCCTCGATGCGCAGGAGCTGGTTGTACTTCGCGGTCCGGTCGGAGCGGGCGAGCGAGCCGGTCTTGATCTGCCCGCAATTCGTCGCGACCGAGAGGTCGGCGATGGTGGAATCCTCGGTCTCGCCCGAGCGGTGGGACATCACGGCCGTGTAGCCGGCGCGCTGCGCCATCTCGACGGCCGCCAGCGTCTCGGTCAGCGAGCCGATCTGGTTGACCTTGACCAGGATCGAGTTGGCCGTCTTCTCCTTGATGCCGCGCGACAGGCGGGTGACGTTCGTGACGAAGAGATCGTCGCCGACGAGCTGGCACTTGGAGCCGACGAGGTCGGTCAGCGCCTTCCAGCCCTCCCAGTCATCCTCGGACATGCCGTCCTCGATCGAGACGATCGGGTAGCTGCCGACGAGCTTGGCGAGGTACTTCGCCTGCGCCTTGGGATCGCGGCTCTTGCGCTCGCCCTCATAGACGTAGGACCCGTCCTTGAAGAACTCGGTCGCGGCGCAGTCGAGCGCCAGCGCGATGTCCTCGCCCGGCTTGTAGCCGGCGGCCTCGATCGCGGACATGACGAAGTCCAGCGCGGCTTCCGCCGACTGGATGTTGGGGGCGAAGCCGCCCTCGTCGCCGACATTGGTGTTGTGGCCGGCGTCGTGGAGCTTCTTCTTGAGCGTGTGGAAGATCTCCGAGCCCATCCGCAGCCCCTCCGAGAAGGACGGCGCGCCGATCGGCATGATCATGAATTCCTGGAAGTCGATCGGGTTGTCGGCATGGGCGCCGCCATTGACGATGTTCATCATCGGCACGGGCAGGACGCGGGCGGAGGTGCCGCCGACATAGCGGTAGAGCGGCAGGCCGGCGGCCTCGGCCGCGGCCTTGGCGACGGCGAGCGAGACGCCAAGGATCGCATTGGCGCCGAGCTTGCTCTTGTTGGGCGTGCCGTCGAGCGCGATCATCGCCTCGTCGATCGCGACCTGGTCCTCGGCGTCCATCGCCACGAGCTGCTCGGCGATGGCGACGTTGACGGCCTCGACCGCCTTGAGCACGCCCTTGCCGAGATAGCGGCTCTTGTCGCCGTCGCGCAGTTCGACGGCCTCATGCTTGCCGGTGGAGGCTCCGGAAGGCACCGCGGCGCGGCCCATCGAGCCGTCCTCCAGCACGACGTCGACCTCGACCGTGGGGTTGCCGCGGGAATCAAGGATCTGGCGGCCGATGATGTCGATGATCGCGGTCATGGAAGGGCTCCGTGGCGGGCGCAGGGGAGGGCGTCGGCCGTGCTTCTAGCCAAGCGGCAGCCCTGCGGGAAGCCCCGATCGCCCGTCGGCGGAGCCGGCTGCTCCCGAGTGTCGCGGCCACGAGCGGTCCGCGGCTTGCGGTCTTCCCGGTGCCGAACGCGGCACTGTTCCATCGGGAGACGACAATGTTCCAGATCTGGTCCGACAACCGCCGGCCCTCGCGAGCAACTGTGCTGGCCTCGGTCGCCCTCACGGTCCTCTACTGGGCCGGTCTCTGCTTCGTCGCGGGCCGCCCGATCTGGTTCTGGTGAGGGCTGCGGCACCGGCGCCCGCGAAAACCGGTTCCCACCCGGCGTGACCTTGCTCTAGAAGGCGCCCAACCTCAGGAGCCCCTCATGTCCCTCGATGCCGCCACCCTGCAACTCGGGCAGCAGACCGGTTTGCCCGCTTCGCCGGAGGAGGCGCGCCTCGACCGCGTGCCCAATCCCCATGCCGGGACCTCGTATCTGGCGCGCTTTACATGCCCGGAATTCACTTCGATCTGCCCGGTCACCGGCCAGCCCGATTTCGGCATCCTCGTCATCGACTATCTGCCGGGGAAATGGCTGGTCGAGTCGAAGTCGCTGAAGCTCTATCTCGGCGCCTTCCGCAACCATGGCGCCTTCCATGAGGATTGCACCGTCGGCATCGGCAAGACGCTGGTCGAGCTGCTGGAGCCGGAATGGTTCCGCATCGGCGGCTACTGGTATCCGCGCGGCGGCATTCCGATCGACGTGTTCTGGCAGACTGGCGAGCCGCCCAAGGGCCTCTGGCTGCCGGACCAGGGCGTCGCGCCCTATCGCGGGCGCTGACGTCCTGGCCGAAGGCCGGCGCTGAGCCTCACTGCGACAGACGCAGGCTGGTCAGCGACTGGCCAATCGACTGGAAGGCCGTGGTCAGGGCCGCGGCGTTGGTCGCGTCGTAATAATGGTTGGTGCTGGTGGCACAGCTCTGGAGCATCGTTTTGGCAGCGAGGTCCGTCACGGCGAAGGCGATGGTGAAGACCTCGATCTTCTTCACCTTGGCTTCGGTGCAGATGCTCAGCGTGTCATTGTTGACCTTGGTGACCTGATTGGCCGCCGTCGTCGCGTTGCTGTTCAGGTTCCCGTGGGAGCCGTTCGAGTTGAGGATGCGCGTATTGGCGCCGTCGGTCATCAGGACCAGAACCTTCCGCGGCACCTTGTTGGCCGTGTCGTAAGCGGCGCCCTCGGTGAAGGGGGCGGCGGGCGACAGGAGGTTGACGCCCCAGACCATGCCGTCGGGGATATAGGTCGAGGGCTTGTAGTTGCCGATGTTGATGACCAGCCCGTCGATCGCGCTCGTCAGCGTCATCTTGTTGTTGGTCAGCGGAACGATCGGGTTGAGGCAGCTCTGGCTGGTGCCGATGAAGCCCTGATACTTCGTCGAGGCCGAAGCATCCGGCAGCAGCAGGTTCGCGCCCGTGTTGCGGCTGTAGATGCAGCCATACCATTTGGTGATGGTCGTCTGCGTGGTCGCGGGACTGCCCTTGGTGCAGGACTGGTACGGCGTGATCGGAACGGTCGTGCAGACGTTGGGTGTGCAGTCATAGGACGTCACGACGCCGTCGGTCACCGACGTGCAAGTCTTCGGCGCGCCCTTGGTACAAACGTTTTTCGTACTCACCGTGGTGCAGACGGGATCGACTGCCGGAATCGGCTTAACGTCCGTCTTGTCGGCCGGAACCGAGATCCAAGAGGCACTGCGGTTGCCAGTGCCGACATTGATATAGTCGGCGAAGGGCACGATGCCGATCTTCACGCTCGCCGCGTTGTCCGTGAGCAGGGTGTTGACCAGGCTCTTGGCTGCCGATTTAAGCACGGTGATCTTGGAATCGCTTCCCCCGGCGCTCTCCGACATCGACCAGGTGTTGTCGAGCACGAGCGCCATCTCGACTGTGCCGGTCACTTCCTTCAGCGCGGCCGAGCGCGAGCTGAAGGCCATCGTCTTGATGCCGGCGATCGACATCAGCGAGGTGTCGAGCACGCCGCTGCTCTCGATCGTCACGGTCCCCGACGATTCCTGGAAGTCGAATTTGGTGATCTGGATGTTCTGGCCATCGATGCTGACCGTGTTGGCGACGAAGAACTTGTCGGCCGCCGCACGCATGGTGGCGGCATCCTTGCTCGGCAGCCTTGCGGCGGCGAGCGCTGCGGAATCGGTCGCGGCCTGCAGGTTGGTATGCGCCTTGGTCAGGCGGCCATAGTCGATGACTGCCCCTGCCATGCAGATCAGCGCGACGCCGGCGAAGGCGAACATGGTGACGGTCGCGCCGGCTTCGTCGCGGCGGAAACGGCGGACAACTCCGAGGACGGCATTTCGAAACGACGGGTGCATCGCAGCCTCTCAGCTCTGGCGAGGGCCTCGGGAGGGTCCGAGCGGGCGTCGGAAGCCTGAAGCCGATCACGATGCCGGAGGTTATGCCGGTGAGAGGTTGCGATTCCGTTCCGTCAATCGTTGAAACTCCGCGATGTTTCGCATTTTACGAGACGTCAGGTCCTGCTGTGGGGGACGGGGAGGATCCGTGGCGTCAGATAGCCGAACAGCGCGATGGCGACCGCGAAGGCCAGGATCGCGCCCGGGGTTCCCAGCACGCGCATGACGGCGCCCATCGCCAGCGGCCCGGTCGCCTGGCCGAGGAAGAAGCAGCAGGCGAACAGCGCCATGGCGGAGCCGCGGGCGGCGGGCGCGAGTTCCGTCGCCTGCGCCTGGAACGTGCCGTGCAGCAGGAAGAAGCCGAAGCCCTGCAGTGCAAAGAGCGCAATTGCGCTCCACCAGACCCAGTCGAAGGCGAAAAGGCACAGGCCGATCGCGCACACCACCCCGCCGAGGCGCGTCATCAGCGTGGGGCCGAGCCGCTCGACCAGGATCCGCGTCATGAGCCCGTAGACCAGGCAGCCGAAACCCATCCCGGCGATGACGAGCCCGGCTTCGGCAGGCCCGACGCCGGCTCGCTCGAACAGGATCGCGGCGACATAGGCCGGGATACCGAAGAGCAGGATACCCTCGATCACGACCAGTCCGTAAAGCAGCTTCGTGCGCGGATTGGCGAAGACGATGCGGTAATTGGCGAGCGCGCCCGCCACACTGAGCTTGGCGCGCGTCACATGGCGCCGCGGCTTCAGCACGAGCGCGACCAGCACGGCCGCCAGCGCGGAGACGACCGCAGCCGAGAGGAACGCGGCCCGCCAGCCGGCATGGGTCGCGATCAGGCCGGAACAGGCCGAGCCCGACATCTGCCCGATGATCATCAGCACGAGGAAGCGCCCGAGCGCGATCTGGCGTTCCTGCATCGGCGCACGGTCGCCGATCGCGGCCATGGCGATCGGAATGATCCCGCCGGCGGCGATGCCGGTGATCGCCCGCACCAACGTCATGATCTCGTAGGACTGCGAGACCGCGGCCACCGTCGAGAACAAGGCGAGCGCGATCAGGCAGGTCAGGATCGTCCGGATTTTTCCGATGGCGTCCGCCACCGGCCCGAGAAAGGGCTGGCCGAGCGCATAGGCGAGCGAGAAGCCGGTCACCATCATCACGATCTGCGACACGCTGCGCTCGAATTCGCCGGCGAGCGTCGGGATCAGCGGATCGATGATCCGCATCGTGAAGGTCGAGGCGAAGCCGCAGGCGCCGAGGATGATAATCAGGGCCGGCAGCGAGGTGGGGGCCGGCGCGGTGGCCGGTCCCGGAGGCGGTGTTTCAGACATAAGCCAGCGTAGGCTGGGCTCTCGCCTTGGCAAGTCGATCGAAGCCTTGCAGCTCTGCGATCAGCGCAGGGAAGGCCGAGAGCGGCACCATGTTGGGGCCGTCGCTAGGGGCGCTGTCGGGGTCCTCATGCGTCTCGATGAAGACGCCGGCGACGCCTACCGCGACCGCCGCCCGCGCCAGAACCGGCACGAATTCGCGCTGACCGCCGGACGACGAGCCCTTGCCGCCGGGCTGCTGCACCGAATGCGTCGCGTCGAAGATCACCGGCGCGCCGATCGTCTGCGCCATGATCGGCAGGGCCCGCATGTCCGAGATCAGCGTGTTGTAGCCGAAGGAGGCGCCGCGCTCGGTCAGCATCACATTGGGGTTGCCGCTCTCGGTGATCTTGGCTGCGACGTTGACCATGTCCCAGGGCGCGAGGAACTGGCCCTTCTTGACGTTGACGACGCGGCCCGTCCGGGCGGCGGCGACCAGCAGGTCCGTCTGCCGGCACAGGAAGGCCGGGATCTGCAGCACATCGACGCATTCGGCGACGAGGGCGCAGTGCTCGACCTCGTGGACGTCGGTCAGCACCGGCAGGCCCGTCTGCTCGCGGATTTCGGCGAAGACCGGCAGCGCCGCTGCGAGCCCCATGCCGCGTGCCGCCTTGACGCTGGTGCGGTTGGCCTTGTCGAAGGAGGTCTTGAAGACGAGGCCGATGCCGAGTTCCTCGGCGATCTCCTTCAGAGCGAACGCCATCTCCAGCGCGTGGTCGCGGCTTTCCATCTGGCAGGGGCCGGCGATGACCGAAAGCGGCAGCCGGTTGCCGAAGCGGACCGGGGCGGCGAGATCGGCACCGACGGTGACGATGGCATTGGCGGTCATGGGCGGCCTCTCCCGTCTGCTGAGGCGCCGGGCTTATGGCCGGCGGGGGGCGCGGGTCAAGCCGCGGCCCTGCGACGCCGAAGTTATGCGTCGGACGCGCGATCGCACTGGCGAAGCAGCCCCGAGGTCTGTAAATTCATCCGCGAAGCATTATGTCGGGCGGGTCACGACAGGGATCGATCTTGAGAACGACGGTTGCGAGCACGGTGCGGGCGGAGGGCGGCAGGAGGGCGGCCGGCGCCGGCTCGTGCGTGGCCTCCGTCGCGACGAGGCCCTCCATGGCCGACCGTCCCCGCCGGGCGGGGCCGCCGGCCGATGGCGGGCGCGAGGGCGCCGGCACGGCCGTCCTGACCCGGACGCGCACCCGCAAGCCCAATCTCTACCGTGTCCTGCTTCTGAACGACGACTACACCCCCATGGAGTTCGTCGTTCATGTGCTCGAGCGCTTTTTCCAGAAGGACCGCGCGGCGGCGACGCAGATCATGATGCATGTGCATCAGAACGGCGTCGGCGAATGCGGGGTCTTCACCTACGAGGTTGCCGAGACCAAGGTGACCCTTGTCATGGATCTGGCGCGCAAGCACATGCATCCGCTGCAATGCGTGATGGAGAAGAAGTAGCCTCTTGAGTTCGCTCATCCCCTCGAAATCGGAATAGGAGCGCAATCCGTGCCGAGTTTCTCGCGCAGTCTCGAACAGGCGCTTCACCGGGCTCTGGCGCTCGCCAACGAACGCCATCACGAATACGCCACCCTCGAACATCTGCTGCTGGCGCTGGTCGACGACCAGGACGCGGCCGCGGTGATGCGCGCCTGCAGCGTCGATCTCGACACGCTGCGGCGCAATCTCGTCGACTATATCGACGCCGAACTCGCCAATCTCGTCACCGACGGGCGCGATGATTCCAAGCCGACCGCCGGCTTCCAGCGGGTCATCCAGCGCGCGGTCATCCATGTCCAGTCGTCGGGCCGGGAGGAGGTGACGGGCGCCAATGTGCTGGTGGCAATGTTCGCCGAGCGCGAGAGCCACGCCGCCTATTTCCTGCAGGAGCAGGACATGACCCGCTACGACGCGGTCAATTACATCAGCCACGGCATCGCCAAGCGCCCCGGCGCGAGCGAGGCACGGCCCGTCCGCGGTGTCGAGGAGGAGCCCGAGCAGCAGCGCGACTCGCGCGCGGCCGATCCGGTCAACGACGCCGACAAGGACAAGAAGAAGAAGGAAAGCGCGCTCGACGCCTATTGCGTCAACCTCAACCGCAAGGCGCGCGACGGGCGGATCGACCCGCTGATCGGCCGCGAGGCCGAGGTCCAGCGCACGATCCAGATCCTCTGCCGCCGGCAGAAGAACAATCCGCTGCTGGTCGGCGATCCCGGCGTCGGCAAGACCGCCATCGCCGAGGGGCTGGCGCTGAAGATCACCCGCGGCCAGGTGCCCGAGGTGCTGGAAGACGCCACCGTCTTCTCGCTCGACATGGGCACGCTGCTCGCCGGCACCCGCTATCGCGGCGATTTCGAGGAACGCCTCAAGCAGGTGATGAAGGAGATCGAGGCCCACCCCAAGGCGATCATGTTCATCGACGAGATCCACACGGTGATTGGCGCCGGTGCGACCTCGGGCGGTGCGATGGACGCCTCGAACCTGCTCAAGCCGGCGCTCGCCTCGGGCAGCCTGCGCTGCATCGGCTCGACCACCTACAAGGAGTACCGCCAGTACTTCGAGAAGGACCGCGCCCTGGTGCGCCGCTTCCAGAAAATCGACGTCAGCGAGCCCTCGATCCCGGACGCGGTCGAGATCCTCAAAGGGCTGAAGCCCTATTTCGAGGAGTTCCACAAGCTGCGCTACACCAACGACGCCATCAAGGCGGCGGTGGAGCTGTCGGCGCGCTACATCCATGACCGCAAGCTGCCCGACAAGGCGATCGACGTGATCGACGAGACCGGCGCCTCGCAGATGCTGGTCGCTGAGAACAAGCGCAAGAAGACGATCGGCGTGAAGGAAATCGAGGCGGCGATCGCCACGATGGCGCGCATCCCCGCCAAGACCGTCTCGAAGGACGATGCCGAGGTGCTGCGCAACCTCGAGACGACGCTCAAGCGCACCGTCTATGGCCAGGAGAAGGCGATCGAAGCGCTGTCCTCCTCGATCAAGCTCGCCCGTGCCGGCCTGCGCGACGGCGAGAAGCCGATCGGCTGCTATCTCTTCGCCGGCCCCACCGGCGTCGGCAAGACCGAGGTCGCCCGCCAGCTCGCCACCTCGCTCGGCGTCGAGCTGATCCGCTTCGACATG
>NZ_JAUXYO010000017.1 GCF_030694325.1 Allobosea sp.
GCATAGGTCGAGAACTTATAGCCCCGGCGGTACTCGAACTTGTCGACCGCCTTCATCAGGCCGATATTGCCTTCCTGGATCAGGTCGAGGACCTGCAGGCCGCGATTGGTGTATTTCTTGGCGATCGAGATCACGAGGCGCAGATTGGCCTCGATCATCTCCTTCTTCGCCTGACGCGCCTCGCGCTCGCCCTTCTGGACCATCAGCACGATCTTGCGGAACTCCTGGATCTCCAGGCCCGTCTCGCTCGCCAGCGTATGGATCTCGTCGCGCAGGCTCTTGATGCGCTCGAGCTCGGCGGCGACGAAGTCCCGCCAGCCGCGCGAGCCGAGCTTGGACACGCGCAGGACCCATTTCGGGTCGAGCTCGCCGCCGACATGCTGCTTGAGGAAGTCCTCGCGGCCGACGCCATAGCTCTCGGCCAGCCGTAGAAGCCTCGTCTCGTGAGAAATCAGGCGCTTGTTGATGTCGTAGAGCTGCTCGACCAGCGCCTCGATGCGGTTGTTGTTGAGCGAGAGCGACTTCACCGCGGTGATGATGTCGTCCTTGAGCTTCTTGTATTTGCGGTCCTGCGACGGCGAGAGCTTGGTGTTCTCCAGCCGGTTGGCGATGTCCTGGTCCTGCAGGCGGCGCAGCTTCTTGTAGTTGTCGGCGATGGAATCGAACGTCTCGAGCACGCGCGGCTTCAGCTCGGCCTCCATGGCCGAGAGCGAGACGTTGTTCTCCATGTCGTCGTCGTCGAGATCGGGCGGCAGCTCGCCTTCGGGCGTCTCGCCCTCGGCGGCCGGAGCGGCCTCGGCCTCGCCGCCCTCGCCCGCGACCTGGGCCGGGTTCTTGCCGTCGGGGCCGGCATAGGTCGCCTCGAGGTCGATGATGTCGCGCAGCAGGACCTTGGCTTCGTTGAGTTCGTCGCGCCAGATGATGATCGCCTGGAAGGTCAGCGGGCTCTCGCAGAGCCCGGCGATCATCGCCTCACGGCCGGCCTCGATGCGCTTGGCGATCGCGATCTCGCCCTCGCGGGAGAGCAGCTCGACCGAACCCATCTCGCGCAGATACATCCGCACCGGATCGTCGGTGCGCTCGGTCGGCTCCAGATTGCGCTTGGTCTCGACCGGCAGGGCCGAGCGCGAGGCGTCGACCAGATCGCCACCCTCGACCTCTTCCTCGTCGGGGCCGTTGGTGCCGGTGCGGGCCGCGGCGCGCTCCTCACCGGAGGCTTCCGGATCCTCGTTGTCGACGACGTTGATGCCCTGCTCGCTGAGCTGGCCGAGCACGTCCTCGATCTGCTCGGAGGTGAATTCCTCCGAAGGCAGGACCTCGTTCAGTTCGTCATAGGTGACATAGCCGCGCTTCTTGGCGAGCTTGATCATGCGCCTGACGGCCTGATCCGTCAGATCGAGCAACGGACCGTCGGAGGTCGGGGGGGCTTCCGGCGTGGCCTGATCGGCCTTGTCCCGTTCGCTCGTTTTCGTCGCCATCAATAGCGCTCCGCACTCTCAGACCGCCACGGCTCGGAAGAAGCCATATGCGGACGCATAAAAGGGCGGCGCGGCCGCAGGTCCGGCGCGCTCACCCCACCCAAATCACACAGGCGAGATGGCACCGCTCATCCTTGATGAACCGTAAACCAAACCCCGCCGACGCGCAGACCTGACCAGAAGGACCCTTGGAACTCCCTCAATCCTCGGACATCGCCTCCGTCCCCTCGATCGTCTCGAGGCGAGCCTTGACGTCCTTGATCCAGGCGAAATTGGCTTCGGTCGCTTCGTCAGCCAATGCGCGCTCGGCTGCCTTCAACTCGCTATGTAGCGTCCGCGCGCGATGATGCAAGACGATCGCCTGACGAATCGAGTCGAAAACCGATTCCGGATCAGCGGCTTGCGCCAGTTTCAGGCGCTCGGCCGGCCCCGTGATCGCCATCAACTGCGCCTGCGCCTCCCGCACGCGTGGCTGTTCCAGCCGCATCGCCAGCGCCCCCTCGTCGAGCACGCCTTCCATCGCGGCGTCGAGGAGGGCCTGGCGGAAGCGCTCGGCGGCGGGGCCGTCGAGCGCCAGATCGGCGATCTCGTCGGCACAGCGCAGGATCAGACCGGGATGGCTCGCCAGCGCCAGCAGAATGAAGGCTTCACGGGTATCCTCGCCCCGGCCGCGCGCCATGATCCTGGTGCGAGACAGCTGGCTCGACGCCTTCAGCGGCCCGCTTGCCCAAGGCGCAACCGGCGCGAAGCCGCCGCGGCCGCCGCGCGTCGCGCCGCCCCCCTGCC
>NZ_JAUXYO010000018.1 GCF_030694325.1 Allobosea sp.
TGCAGGGCGTGCGCGACAACCAGCTCGTCGGCTACGGGCTCGTCATCGGGCTGCAGGGCACGGGCGACAGCGTGCGCAACTCGCCCTTCACCGGCCAGGCGCTGCAATCCATGCTCGACCGGCTCGGCGTCAATGTCCGCAATTCGGCGCTGCGCACGCGCAATGTCGCGGCGGTGATCGTGACGGCGGATCTGCCGGCCTTCGCCGGGCGCGGCAGCCGCATCGACGTCTCCGTCGCCTCGATGGGGGACGCAACCTCGCTGCTCGGCGGCACGCTCGTCGTCACCTCGCTGCTGGCGGCCGACGGACAGACTTATGCGCTGGCGCAGGGACGCCTCAACGTGTCGGGCTTCTCCGCCCAGGGCGAGGCCGAGCGGCTGACTCAAGGGGTGACCACGGCCGCGCGCATCCCGGGCGGCGCCCTCGTCGAGCGCCAGATCCCCGACCAGCTCGCGACGCTGCATGTGCTCTCGCTCGAGCTGCGCAATCCCGATTTCGTCACGGCCGAGCGCGTCGCCGGCGCGATCAACGCCTTCACCCGCGAGCGCTACAAGTCGACCGTCGCCTTCGCGCTCGACCATCGCACGATCAGCCTGACGCGGCCGCCGAACATGTCGACCGCCCGGTTCATCGCCGAGATCGAGCGCTTGACGCTGGAGCCCGATTCACCCGCCCGCGTCGTCGTCGACGAGCGCACCGGTACGGTGGTGATCGGCCGCGACGTCAAGATCTCCACGGTCGCCGTCACCCATGGCAACCTGACGGTGCGCGTCACCGAGACGCCGATGGTCTCGCAGCCGGAACCGCTGAGCAACGGCCAGACCGTGGTGGTGCCGCGCACGCAGATCGAGGCGCAGCAGGGCAATGGCCGGCTCGCCATCATCAACGGCGCCAATCTGCACACGCTGGTGCGCGGCCTCAACCAGATCGGGCTCAAACCCGCCGGGATCATCGCCATCCTGCAGGCGATCAAGACCGCGGGTGCGCTCCAGGCCGACCTCGTCGTGCAGTAGCACGCCGGGCCGGCGCGGGCTTGCCGCCGCGCCAGCCCCGCGAAAGCGACGTCCGCTAGAACCCAGTCGTCGACCATCGAGCCGAGGGGCGCCATGCCGTCGCAGCCTTTTCCCACCCTGTTCCTGCTGCCGGCCCTGCTGCTGGCCCCCGCTTCCGGGGCCGGCGCGGCGCCGACCCAGACGCCGGCTACGGCCGCGCCGGCCGCCCTGACCTCGGACGCGGCAAGCTATTGCGCCGCGATCCGCGATCCCGCGGCCGAGGCCCGCTTCGCCTGGCAGGCGAACCAGCTCAAGGGGCTCGAGGCGAAGCTCACCGAGACCCTGAAGAGGCTGGAGGAGCGCAAGGCCGAGCTGCAGATGCTCACCGACCAGCGCGCCGCCGAGGTGAAGCAGGCTGAGGCCCGCATGACCGACATCTTCGCCCGGATGCGCCCGGATGCCGCCGCGCTCCAGCTCTCGGCGATGGACCAGAGCGTGGCCGTGGCCGTGCTCAGCAAGCTTCCGCCCCGGGCCGCCAGCGCCGTCCTCAACGAGATGGAGGCCTCGCGCGCCGCCCAGCTCGCCGAGGTGATGGGCGGCCGGCGCTCGCTCCCGACATCGTCCTCAACCGGAGTTCAGACCCGATGAAGGCCCTCATTCTCGCCGCCTGCGCGGTGACACTCGCCGGCTGTGGCACCGACATGGCCGAGCTCAACCGCGAGCCCGCGATGTCGCGTGTCGGCAGCGGCCTCGTCGTCCAGCGCGACGCGATCCCGCTCGGCACGCCGCCCGGACGGGGCGTCGATGTCGCCTTCAACTCGATCTACACCCGCCAGAGCGAGGACCTCTTCCGCGACACCCGTGCCATGAAGACGGGCGACGTCGTCACGGTGAAGATCTCGATCAACGACAAGGCCAAGCTCGACAACAAGTCGGACCGCTCGCGCAATTCGGCGGCGAAATACGGCCTCGGCTTCCTCGCGAATTTCAACGGCGCTTCCGGCGACGCCTCGGCGAGCGCGAACGCCAGCTCCGACACCTCCTCGCGCGGCCGCGGCCTGACCGACCGTTCGGAAGAGGTCGAGATGTCGGTCGCCGCCGTGGTCACCGAAATCCTGCCCAACGGCAACCTCGTCATCAACGGCTCGCAGGAGGTGCGCGTGAACTACGACATGCGCGTGCTCAACGTCACCGGCATCGTGCGTCCGCGCGACATCACCGGCAACAACGTCGTCTCCTACGAGAAGATCGCCGAGGCGCGGATCTCTTATGGTGGGCGCGGCCGCGGCATGGAGGTGCAGCAGCCGGCCTGGGCCCAGCAGCTCGTCGACAAGGTCACCCCGTTCTGATGGCGCGCTCCCTGCCCAGGCTGCCCGGTCCGCGCAAGGGCGGCCGGCGGGTCGCGCCCGGGGCGCTGCTCGCCGCCGCGCCGGTGCTGATCCTGACCGCGCTGGCGGCCGGAGCC
>NZ_JAUXYO010000031.1 GCF_030694325.1 Allobosea sp.
GATGTTGTTCTGCAGGGCCCAGGGCAGGATACCATCCTGGAACTCGGTGATCTGCTTGCCGTCCTTCAGCACGATCGCGTCCTTGCCGACGAGGTCGAGGCGGGAGACGTGGCTGTCGAGGTTCACGCGCACGCAGGGCCAGTTCAGCCGGGCGGCGACTTGCTCGATATGGGTCGATTTGCCGGTGCCGTGATAGCCCGAGATCATCACGCGCCGGTTATGGGCGAAGCCCGCCAGGATCGCGATCGTCGTGTCGTGGTCGAACCGGTAATCCGGATCGAGATCGGGCACATGCGCCTCGGTCGTCGAATAGGCCGGCACCTCCAGATCCGAATCGATCCCGAAGGTCTGGCGCACCGACAGCTTCATGTCGGGCAGGCCGGCGGCAGTCGTCGTTGTCATCATCAAGTCTCCGGGCGTGGGAGCGTGGCCGGGGAAGACCGGTTGTCCCGACGCCGACCGAGGAGGGAGGCAATGCCTCCTAATTAGAGGCAAAGCCCGGGACCGGCAATTCGCAAAGCGCCGGGTCGGCACTTCGCGGCAGGCATGCCGGGCATCGCAAGAGCCGTGCCGCCCAAGGCGTCGTCAGCCGTGTTTGCTGGCCGCGAGCAGGCGTGTCAGGAGGCCGGCCACCCGCTCCGCGCCGCCGAGATCGATCGTCGGGCGCGCAGGCGCCTCCTGCGCCAGCGCCGCTGCGACCGCCGTCGCCAGATCGGCCGGACTGGCTGGCTCGGGCCCAGACACGCTCAGGCAGCGCGCCAATCCCGCCTTTTCCATCGCCGCGGCGCGGATCGCCTGCTCCGTCTCGGCGCCCTCGTCGAAGGGCACGACGATCGCCGGGCGGCCTGCGGCGACGAGGTCGAGCACGGTGTTGTAGCCGGCCTGGCTGACCGAGAGCGCCGCGCGCGCCAGCAGAGCCGGAAAATCCGCGCGCGCGCGCTCGATCGTGACGTTAGGCGAGGCTGATTGCCGCAGTGCGGCGACATCGCCCTCCGCCACGCCCTTGCCGACGAGGATGCGCCACCGGCGCGAGGGCTCGCAAAGCCGCGCCGCTTCGAGGCAGAGCCGGAACAGCGGCAGCGCCGCAGCCGAGCCACCGCCCGAGACGATGACATCGCCCGCCCCCTCCCCGTCGCCCGGCACGGGCGCCGGCACCGGCGGCGGCGCCAGATAGCCCGTATAGTGCAGCCGCTCCGCCAGAGCCGGCGAAACCGGCCAGGAGGCTTCGAGCGGCAGGAAGCTCCGGTCGCCATGGACGAGGACGCCGTCGAAGCACGAGCACAGACGCTGCTCCGCCTCGGCGATCCGGTCGGGGCGCGGCGTCACCAGCACGTCGCGCACCGAGGCCAGCACCAGCGCGGAGGGGTTGGCAGCCTTCGCCGCGGTGATCAGCGTCAGGAATTCCTCCGCCAATTGCCGACGGCCGAAGGGGAAATGCTCGGTCACGACGACGTCGGGCCTCAGCGTCGTCGCCAGCGCGGCGAGCATCGCCCGGCGCCGCGCCAGCCGGCCGGCGTCGACAGCTGTGCCCGCCTCGTCCAGCAGCTTTCGGAAATCCAGCCCCTCGACCTTGACCGGCGGCAGTTGCACGAAGGCGAAGGTTTCGCCGCCCATCTCGCGCAGCGGCATCCCGCCGCTGGCCAGCGTCACGTCGAAGCCGCCTTCCGCCAGCGCCCGTGCCAGTTGCGCCGCCCGCACCAGATGGCCGCTGCCGAGCAGGTGCGTCACCGCGATCAGGACGCGCGCTGGCTGATTTTCAGCGCTCACGGTGCGAGCCCCGCGGAGGCGCGCAGCCTTGCCGCGATCCCGTCCAGCCCGGCCGCGGCTGAGAAGGCGCCGGTCAGGCGC
>NZ_JAUXYO010000035.1 GCF_030694325.1 Allobosea sp.
TCCGCTTCGCTGCGTCCGGGATGACGGCGCGCTATTGGTATCTCTCACACCGCCACGACATACCCATCCCGGCGCGGGTCCGCCGCGCCGGTCATCACGCCGCCGGTGACGGGGTCGACCGACACCGCCTGCATGCCGCCGCAGCGCATCGTCCAGCCCGTGTCGAAGGCGGTGATGGCGTGGCCGCGCCGGCGCAGTTCGGCCAGGGTCTCGGGCGCGATCCGGTTCTCGGCCTCGATCGCCCGCCCGTCCCAGAGCCGCGCGCGCGGCGCCTCGATCGCGTCCTGTAGCGGCAGGCCGAAATCGAGATGCTGCACCATGGCTTGCGTCTGCGTCTGCATGATGCCGTAGCTGCCCGGCGTGCCCAGCGCGAGCCCGGGCCGGCCGTCCCGCGTCGAGATGCTGGGCGACATGCACATCGGCAGTTCGTCGCCGGGCTTCGAGCGGTTCGGGCTGCCGGTCTGGACGTCCGACCAGTACAGGAAATTGTTGAGGCAGACGCCGGTGCCCGGCACCACGATCCCGCTGCCGAAGGGGCTGCCCAGGCTGTTGGTGATGCACACCAGATTGCCATCCGCATCGGCCGCCGAAAACGAGGTCGTATGCGCCGGGTCCTCGCCCGGCTGCGGCGTCCATTGCTCTGTCGGCCCCTCGACCGGCGCGCCGTCGGTCAGGCGCCGGCGCAGCGCGGCGAGCGCATCCTTCGCGAAGATCGCGGCGAGACGCTCGGGCGAGGGATTGTTGGCGGCGATGCGGACCCCGGCCGCCAGCCGGATCGCGCGGAAGACGAGGTCGAGATGCTCCGGCCCGTCCTTGGCGAGGGCGCCGAGATCGCAGCCCTCGAGGATCTTCAGGCTGAGCAGGAATTGGAAGGCCTCGCAGGGCGGCGGTGGCACATGGACGGTGAGGCCGCGATAGGAGGCCGCGAAGGGCTCGCGCCAACGCGGGGTGACCGCCGCGAGATCCTCCATCGTCATCAGCCCGCCGAGCGAACGCAGATGGGCGACGATGCGCTGCCCCAGCGCGCCGCGATAGAGATGATCCGGCCCCTCCGCCGCGATTGCCGCGAATGTCGTCGCGAGATCGGGCTGGCGCAGCACCTGGCCGACGCGGACGGGCCCGCCCTCGGGCAGATAGGTCGCGGCGAAACCGGGATAGAGCTCGGTCCAGGCCTGCAGCAGCGGCGCCTGCTCGTTGAACTCGGCGACGCCGAATTCCGAGAGGGCGAAGCCGTCCCGCGCCAGCGCGATCGCCGGGGCGAAGACCTCGGCCAGCGTTTTCCGGCCATGGCGCGTGACCAGTTCGCACCAGCCGGCGAGGTTGCCCGGCATCGCCACGGCATGGGGACCGCGCTCGAGGTCGCTGCGCTGCGAGAACCGCTCGGCCGGGAAGCTCTTCTGGATCGGGGGCACGAAGTCGAGCACGCTCACGCGCCCCTCCGCCGCCGACCAGAGCGTCGCCGAGCCCATGCCCGACAGGCTCGACATGAAGGGCTCGACCACGGTGAGTGCCGCTGCGGTCGCGGCGATGGCGTCGAAGGCGTTGCCGCCCTGGATCAGCAGCCTCGCGCCCGCCTGGGCCGCGAGCGGATGAGCCGCGGCGACCATGCCGTGGCGGGACTGGATCGTCGGGCGGCGGCCATCCATCGTCGGTCTCCTTGCAGCAGCTCTTGAGCGGCCGGAGCGCGATCAGAGCATGACGGAGGCCGGGCGCGACAGATGCCCCGGCCTGCGTTGCGCGGGCCGGGGCCGGCGTGGCGCGCATGGCGGCGCCACTAGGCTCAGTTCAGCACGAGCCGGGGCAGCCAGAGCACGACCTCGGGGATGAAGGTGATGATTACCAGCACGCCGAACCCGACGCCTAAGAAGGGCAGCACCTCCCGCACGACGCGCTCGATCTTCACCTGGGCGAAGTTGCCGCAGATGTAGAGGAGAATGCCGACCGGCGGTGTGAGCAGCCCGAGCATCAGGTTGAAGACGATGATCAGCCCGAAATGCACGAGGTCGATGCCGACCGCCTCCACGATCGGGATCAGCACCGGGATCAGGATGATCATCGCCGCGATCGCTTCCATGAAGCAGCCGACGACCAGCAGCAGCACGTTGATCAGCAGCAGAATGACCCAGGGACTGTCCGAGAAGGCGCCGATCCAGGCGGCGATCTCGCGCGGCAGGCCGCTCACCGCCATGAGCCAGCCGAAGCCGGCGGCAAAGGCGATGATGATCATGACGACGGCGGAATCGAGCCCGCTCTGGACGCAGATGCCCCAGAGCTGGCGCCAGGACAGCTCACGATGGATCACCATGGCCACGAAGAGCGCATAGAGCACGGCCACGGCGGCGCTCTCGGTGACGGTGACCACGCCGCCGGTGACACCGAACAGGATCACGAAGGGCATCATCAGCGCCCAGATCGCGCCCCTGCCGGAGCGCAGCACCTCGCGCATCGGCACGGCTTCGTTGACCGGATATTTCCGGGCCCGCGAGATCAGGTAGACCACCATGGCCAGCCCGCCGCCGAGCAGCAGGCCGGGAATGACGCCGCCGAGGAACAGGGCGGCGACCGAGACGCCCTTGCCGACCGACAGGGCATAGATCACCAGCGGGATCGAGGGCGGAATGATCGGCCCCATCACCGAGGCCGAGGCCGTGATCGATGCGGCGAAGCCGGGATCGTAGCCCGAGCGCTTCATGCCGGGGATCAGCACCTTGCCCAGTGCGGTCGCATCCGCCACCGCCGAGCCGGACACTCCGGAGAAGACCATGCAGGACATCACGGTGGTGAGGCCGAGCCCGCCACTGAACCGGCCGACGCAGGCATTGGCGAAGCTGATGATGCGCGTGGTGATGCCGCCGACATTCATGATGTTGCCGGCGAGGATAAAGAACGGAATCGCCAACAGCGAATAGGAATCGGCACCGATCAACGCCCGCTGCACGAAAACCGAGAAGGGCAGCGTCGGGTGGTTGGCGATCGTCATGACGGCGGCCAGCGCCATCGCGAAGGCGATCGGCAGGCCCAGCACCATCATCACGCCGAACGACAGCATCAGCACGCCGGCCATGGGGATCGTCTCCTAGAGGTGCAGGTCTAGAGATGAACGTCGCCGAGCGGATCGCGCCTCGTCGGATCGAACAGCTTCTCGATCCAGAACACGATCATCAGGGCGGCGCAGAAGGGCGCGGCGAAATAGAAGGAGGCGGGGCTGATCTCCAGCGCCCCGAAGGTCTGGCCGAGCGTGCCGATCGAGATCTGCAGCCCGAACCAGAGCATCAGCACGGCCAGCAGCAGGACGAGCCCCTGGTTGAGCCAGAGCACCAGCGTCTGCAGCCGCTGCGGCAGCATCAGCACGAACATGTCGATCGCGATGTGGAGCATGTTGCGGTAGAGCACCGCCGCGCCGGCGAAGACCGACCAGACGAACAGGATCCGGCAGACCTGTTCGGTCCAGGACAGCGGGCGCTCCAGCCCGTAGCGATACCAGACCGCTGCGATGGTGATCAGCACGATGGCCGCGATCGACGCGCCGACGATGGCGCGGGCGGTCCAGTCGCAGACATCGCAAACCCTGCGCCACAGCGCAGGCAGTCCGGTGAGGCGCTGCATGGCATCCCCGTCACGAGAGAGAAAGGCGCCGGGCCCGCACCGGGCCCGGCGGCGATGCCGGAGATCAGGCGATCGTCTTGATCCGGTCGACCCATTTCTTCACATGGGCGAATTCGGTCTCCATGCCTTCGAGCGTCTTGCGGAAGGCGTCCTTGTCGACATCGTTGATCGCGATGTTCTTGGCCTTGACCAGGCCGAGAATGCGCTCGTCGTCGGCGATCACCTTCGGACGCAGCGCGTCTTCCATGTCGCGTGCGGCCTGCACGAGGGCCTTGCGCTGCTCCTCGTTGACCGCGCGGAAGCTCGCTTCCGAGATCACGATCATGTTGTCCTGCATCATGTGCTCGGTCAGAGCGAGGTTCTTGTTCACGTCGAAGATGCCGCCGTTGAAGGTCAGCGCCATCGGGTTCTCCTGACCCTCGATCACGCCTGATTTCAGCGCCTGGAAGACCTCCGGCCAGGGCAGCGGCGTCGGTGAGGCGCCGAAGCGCTCGAAGGTCCGGCGCCACATCGTCGTCTCCGGCACGCGGATCTTGAAGCCCTTGAGATCGGCCGGCGTCTTGACGACGCGGCTGGAGGAGAGCTGGCGCGGCATGCGCGGGATCGCGCCCAGCGGACGCAGCTTGGCCTGAGCCGCGACGTCGTCGCCATATTCGGCCATGATCGCGGTCATGACCTTGTCCTTGTGGGCGACGTTCTTGAACAGATAGGGATAGGTGAAGACCTCGGCTGGCTTGTACCAGCCGGCGAGCAGAGCGGCGCCCGGCGTCGCGACATGGATCGACCCCTGCAGCAGCCCCTCGACATTCTCGCGCTCGCCGCCGAGCGCGCCGGCATGGTGGGAGGCGATGTCGATCTGGCCCTTGGACAGTTCCTTCACGCGCGCGGCGAAGACGTCGAGGCTCTGGGAGATGAAGTCGGTCTGCGGCGTCGCCGATGCTCCGATCCATTTCAGTTGCTGGGCCCGCAGGATGCCGGGCATGGCGATGAGGCCGGCGCCGAGCGCGGCTCCTGCCAGGACGGTCCGGCGGGTCGGCTGGTCTGTTCTGCTCTTGGTCATGATGTCCTCCCTGGACGTTGGGCCGGCCCGTTGTCTCGGGCTCTCGCCGGTCTGCACTGCTGGGCCGGGGCTGCGTCAGCCCCGGAAGTGATCCTCCATCTCGCGGCGAACCTTGACCGCGGAATCATTGGCGTCGAAGGCGACGTCCGACCATTTCAGCCGCTGGCCAAGCGCGATGTCGTGCTTGAGCTTGACGCGATGGGCGAGGCCGAGCGGCAGGTACCCCTCCGCCAGCGAGGTCTTGGCCGGGGTCTGCTTGCCCCAGACACAGAAACCGCCTTCGCCATCCAGCATTTCGCCGGCCTTGAGGTCGCGCTTGGCGGTGGCGACCACATCGGAGTTGAAGCAGATCGGCGCGCCCGTCGGCTCGTGGCGCAGCGCGGCGGAGGCGACCGAGATGCCGAGCTCCAGCCCGATCATGTGGATCGGCCGGTAGAGGCAGGAGTAGCGGCCGCTCTTGTCGGGCAGCATCGAATACTCGCGGAAGCACTCCTCGCTGTAGGCGCTGTCGGATTCGAAGACGACATAGGTGCCCATGACCAGACTATGGGGCACATCCGTGCCGTCGCGATAGACCGAGGAGGTGACCTCGGTGACGCCGGCCCGCTCCAGCACGCCGCCATCGGCCTTGGGCTTGCAGATCTCGGCATGCTCAAACCGCGTCGCCGGCGGGAAGGACAGGCCCTCGGCCTGCGATTCCAGCCCCGTCGCATTGCAGACGGCGGTCATCTCGATGCCCGACTTGGTGCCGTCGACGAAGGAGTTGAACATCTTCGGATTGATCGAATTGCGATCCTTGATCTTCATGTACTTGTCGAGAATGTCCCAGACCGTGTCGGGCGTCGACTGGTGATAGGTCGGGTGGTAGCGCGTGCCCTTGCCGGCGCTGACGACCCGGAAGCCCGAGGCGCGGGCCCAGTCGACATGGTCCGCGATCAGGGCCGGCTGGTCGCCCCAGGCCAGCGAATAGACCACGCCGGCCTCGCGCGCCTTGCGCGCCAGCAGTGGCCCGGCGCAGGCATCGGCCTCGACATTGACCATGACGATGTGCTTGCCGTTGGCGATGGCGCGCATCGCGAAGCGGATGCCGGCGCCCGGATCGCCCGTCGCCTCGATGATCACCTCGACGCCGGGATGGTCGATCAGGGCGTCCCCGTCATCGGTGACGAGCGTCGCCCCGTTCTTCAGCGCGTCGTCGATCGAGGCCGCCGCATATTGTTCCTCCGGCCAGCAGGCCAGTCTCAGCTGCGAGCGGGCGCGGGCGGTGTTGAGGTCGGCGACGCCGACGATGTGCATCCCGTCCGTGCTGCGCGCCTGGGAGAGGAACATGGTGCCGAACTTGCCGGCGCCGATGATGGCGACGGTGACCGGCTTGCCGGCGGCCTTCCGTTCGAGAAGCAGTCTGTGCAGGTTCATGCGCCGGTTCTTTCCTCGCCAGGCCGACCGCGAGGGGTCGGACGTCTCGTTATTCGAGGAGGCGTCGCAAGGAAAAAGGGTGGCGAACGCGGGCTGCGCGTCACCTGACGCCGGTTGTCGGCGCGTCTTTCCTCCCTGCGGGCCGCAGCTTCGTTTGATGAGCTGCATTCCTCATGCAACAGGCGTAACATGGGGTTCGCTCGCCTTAAAAACGAAGAATCTTGGCATGATCGACGAATAGGATTCACCGATGATAGGAGGCATGCCACCGCTGCAATGGCTGCAGACCTTCCGCGCCGTGATGGAGGCCGGCAGCTTCGCCGGCGCCGCCAAGCTGATGAACCTGACGCCGTCGGCGATCAGCCATCAGATGCGCGCGCTGGAGGGCATGCTGGGGCGACCCCTGTTCCTGCGCGTGCGCCGCAGCGTCGTCCCGACCGAGGAGGCGCTGACCTATTCCGCCTCGATCGGCGAGAGCTTCGCGCGGCTGATGACGGCGACGATCCGCGTCGCCTCGGGGGCGGGCGTGCGGCGCCTGCCGATCCACGCCTCGCCCAGCCTGGCGACGCTCTGGCTGATGCCGCGGCTGGGCCAGTTCCTGCGCGAGCACCCGAGCATCGACGTTTCGCTCTTCGCCAGCCATGAGCCGGCCCGCCTGGGGCAGGACGGCATCCTCATCGACATCCAGTATGCGCGGCCGGTCCCCGAGGATTGCGAAGCGGTGGCGCTGGGCGAGGAACTGATCGTCCCGCTTGCCAGCCCGGCCTTCGTCGCCACCCATGGGCTGGAGGCCCCGGGCGACATCGCCCGCGTGCCGCTGATCCACTCGCTGCGCTGCGTCGTGCCCTGGGACCAGTGGGCCGCGCGACACGCCCCCTTCGTACCCCTGAGCGCCAGGGGCCTGCAGTTCGACCGTGCCCATCTCGCTCTGGCCGCTGCCGAGGACGGGCTGGGCCTCGCGCTCGAATCGACGCTGCAGGCGCGCGATCTCCTCGCGGCGGGCAGGCTCGTCATGCCGCTCGGCCCGACCGGCATCGGCGTCGTGGCCCATCGCCTGATCTATCGGCGCGAGGAGCGGGACAATCCCGAGATCCAGGCCTTCGTCGGCTGGCTGATGGACAAGATCGCCGAGGGGCCGACACCGGCCGAGCTCGCCAAGCTCTGAGGCGGCTGGGGAGCCGGCCCCGCGCAGCAGAACGATCCGCCGAGGGGCTCAGGTGCCGCAGAAGGTGCGCAGCACGCGCTCCTCCGGCCGCGGCGGCGTCTCGTAATCCGCATAGCCCGGATGCTCGACAAAGGGCTCGGCGAGCACAGCGAGCAACTCCTCGAAGGGCCCGAAATCGTCCCGCTCCTGCGCGGCGGCAATGGCGGCCTCGACGCGGTGGTTGCGCGGGATATAGGCCGGGTTGACGCGCAGCAGCGCGCCAGGCGCGGTGTCCGCGCTGCGCTGGCGCCAGCGGGCCAGCCAATCCACCAACGCCGGGTCGTCCGACAGTGCCGCCCGCAGCGGCGCCTCGTCGACGCGGCCGGCCTGGAGCCGGGCGAGGTGGCGGAAGGTCAGCGTGAAGTCCGCCTCGCGCGCGCCGAGCAGACCCAAGAACTCGGCGCCCAGCACGGTATCGGCCTCGCTGTCGCCGGGCAGGCCGAGCTTGCGGGCGATGCCGGCGTCGTAGCCGGCCTGGAAGCGCGGCGCGAAGCCGGCGAGCGCGTCCTGTGCCAGTTCCACAGCCGCCTCGGTCTCTTCGGCGAAGAGCGGCAGCATCGCCTCGGCCAGGCGGGTCAGGTTCCACAGCGCGATCGTCGGCTGGTTCCCATAGGCGTAGCGTCCGCCTGTATCGATCGAGCTGAAGACGGTGGCGGGGTCATAGGCGTCGAGGAAGGCGCAGGGGCCGTAGTCGATGGTCTCGCCGGCGATCGAGACATTGTCCGTGTTCATCACGCCATGGATGAAGCCGACCAGCAACCAGCGCACCATCAGGTCGGCCTGCACCGCGATCACGGCCTCGAGCAGGCCGAGATAGCGGTTGGGCGCCTCCGTCGCCTGCGGATGATGGCGCGCGATGACATGGTCCGCGAGCGCCCGCAGGGCCTCGGTGTCCTGCCGCGCCGCGAAGAACTGGAAAGTGCCGACGCGGATATGGCTGGCAGCGACGCGCGTCAGCACCGCGCCGGGCAGGATTTCGTCGCGCATCACCGGCGCGCCCGTCAGCACGAAGGCGAGCGCCCGCGTGGTCGGGATGCCGAGCGCCGCCATCGCCTCGCTCACGATGTATTCGCGCATCACCGGTCCGACGGCCGCGCGCCCGTCCCCGCCGCGCGAATAGCGCGTGCGCCCGGCCCCCTTCAGCTGGATGTCGCGGCGGCGGCCGAAGCGATCGATCACCTCCCCGAGCAGGATCGCCCGGCCGTCGCCCAGCTGCGGCACGAAGTTCCCGAACTGGTGGCCCGCATAGGCGGTCGCGATCGGCGTCGAGCCCTCGGCCACCGCATTGCCCGCCAGCATGGCGAGCCCCTCGGGGCCCGAGAGCCAGGCGGGATCGAGGCCCAGTTCCTCGGCCAGTGGCTGGTTCAGCCGCACCAGCCGCGGCTGAGGGACGGGCGTGGGCGGCGTCAGCGCAAAGAAGCGCTCCGGCAGCCTGGCGTAGGAATTGTCGAAGGCGATGGGCATGGTGTGTCCTGTGATCGGGGCATCGCGGCCCCTGGTCGAAAAGCCGGATCGGGAGCAAGGGTTCCCGCCATGGCGGCCGTCACACACGCCCGCACCCGAATCGGCTACGCTGCGCATATGGGCACGGATCGACTGAAACGCATGCTGGAGCCCGGCTCGCTGGCGGTCGTCGCCCCGCCGGGGGCCTCGACCTCGCCGCTTCTCGCGGGGCTTGCAGCGGAAGGCTTCGGCGGCCGCCGCTTCATCGTGGGACGGCAGGCGGCGGGGTTCGAGCCCCTCGCCACGCTGGACGATCTGCGGGAGCCCGTCGATCTCGTCATCGTGCCGGCCGCCGGCGCGGCCGAAACCATTGCCGCGGCGGGCGCGCGCGGCTGCGCCGGCGTGCTGGTCGTGGACGGGGACCGCTCGGATGCGCCCGCTCTGGCACAGGCCGCCCGGCGAGCGGGTATCCGGCTGCTCGGCCCCGATTCCATGGGCCTGGTCACGCCTCGCCTGAAGCTCAATGCGAGCTTCGCCCCTCTCGTTCCGGCGGCCGGAAGCCTCGCGCTGGTGGCACAGTCCAACTCGATCGCGGCCGGCATCCTGGCCTGGGCGGCGCGCCGCGAGGTCGGCTTCTCTGGCGTCGTCTCGCTCGGCGCCGCCGCCGACATCGACCTCGCCGACGCGCTCGACCATTTCGGGCAGGACGGCCGCACCCGCGCGATTCTGCTGGCGCTCGACGAGGTCGAGGACGCGGGGCGTTTCCTCTCCTCGGCGCGGGCTGCTGCGCGGCTCAAGCCGGTGCTGGTGCTGAAGCCCTGGCAGCCATCCCACCGGAGCGGGGGACTGACCCATGCGGGGCTGATCGTAACCTCCGACCGCGCCCATGACGCCGCCTTCCACCGCGCCGGCCTGCTGCGCGTCAACGATCTCGACGAGCTCTTCGCCGCGGCAGAAACGCTCGGACGCAGCCGCCAGCTCGTCGGCGGGCGGCTGGCGATCGTCAGCAATGGCGCGGGGCTCGCCGCACTGGCGGCCGGCCGCCTGCGGCAGCTCGGGGGGCGCCTCGCCCTGCGCGGAGCCACGGCGGAAGAGGCCGAGCGGGAGGCGATCGTCGAGGTCGCGACGCTGGCCGATTATGCAGGGACCCTCGCCGCCCTGCTCGCCGACGACGGCGTCGATGCGGTTCTGGCCGTCCATGCGCCGCACCGTCTCGCCGAGGCAGGGGCCTGCGCCGAGGCGGTCGTCACTGCTGCGCAGGAAGCCGCCCGCGGCAAGCTCGTGCTGGCGGCCTGGATCGGCGGCGACGAGGCGGTCGGGGCGCGCTTTGCGGCCGCCGGGCTGCCGTCCTTCGCCACGGGCGCGGAAGCGGTCCTCGGCTTCCAGCATTTGCTGCGCCAAGCTCGCCTGCAGACGGAGCTGATGGCGACGCCGCCTTCGGCCGGCGAGGTGCCGCCGCCCGACCTTGCCCAGGCCCGGGCCATCGTCGCCCGGGCCCTGGCCGAGGAGCGCGACTGGCTCGACGCCGGCGAGGTCTCCGCACTGCTGGCGATCTATCGCGTTCCCGAGCTCAAGCCCGTGCTGGCGGCGGATCTCGAAGCGGCGCTGCTCGCGGCCCGGCCCTTCCTGACCTCGGGCCGGCCGGTCGCGCTGAAGATCGTCTCGCCCGATATCGTCCACAAATCCGATGTCGGCGGCGTCGCGCTCGATCTCGCGACGGAGGCCGCGATCCGCGAGGCCGCGCAGCGCATGCTGGCGCGGGTGGCGCAGGAGCGGCCGGCCGCCCGCATCACCGGGCTGGCCGTGCAACCCATGGCCCAGCGCGCCAAGGCGCGCGAACTCATCGTCGGCTTCGCGACCGATCCCTGCTTCGGGCCCGTCGTCGTCTTCGGCCGGGGCGGCATCGCGGCCGAGCTGATCGACGACAGCCATGTCGCCCTGCCGCCGCTCGATCTCGGCCTCGCGGCGCGGCTGATTGCGCGGACCCGCGTCTCGCGCGTGCTGGCCGCCTATCGCGACGTGCCGGCGGCCCATCTCGAGGCGGTCGCCGCCGCGATCGTCGCGGTCGGCCAGATGGCGGTCGATTTGCCGGAGATCCGCGAGCTCGACCTCAACCCGCTGCTCGCCGACGAGACCGGCGTCATCGCAGTCGATGCCCGCATCATGCTGGAGCGCCGGCCGGAGCGGCGCCGCCGCCCGGCGATCCGCCCCTATCCGGCGGCCTGGGTGAGGCGGATGGCCCTGCGCGGCGGACGGACGTTCGACGTGCGGCCGATCCGGCCGGACGACGAGGGCGCCATTGCCGAGATGCTGACGAAGGTGACGCCGGAAGACCTGCGCCTGCGCTTCTTCGCGCCGGTGAAGGCCTTCAGCCACGCCTTCCTCGCCCATCTGACCCAGCTCGACTATGCCCGCGCCATGGCCTTCGTGGCGCTGGACGAGGCGGGCGCGGTCGCCGGCGTGGTGCGCCTCCATGCCGACATCGCCCATGAGGAGGCCGAATACGCCATCCTGCTGCGCTCGGACATGAAGGGACTGGGGCTGGGCTGGAGCCTGATGACCCTGATCATCGAATGGGCGCGGGCCGAAGGGCTGAAGATCATCCGCAGCCAGGTTCTGGCCGAAAATACGCGGATGCTCGCGCTCTGCCGGCAGCTCGGCTTCGACATCGCCAACGACCCCGACGACACCGCCATCCGCATCGTCACCCTGCCGGTCGATCCGGCTCCGCCCCGCGGTTGATCCGGTCGCAGCCTCTTTTTCGGGCGCGAACCTGGGGAACGCACACGCCGGATGGCGGTTCACAGGAAAGGCCTGCCCGCGTTCCGCCGGCCGCCAACCCCGGATGGAGGATGTCCACCATGGAAGACGACAAAGCGCTCGGCGAGATCAGGAAGATCGCCTACCGCCTCTGGATCGAGGATGGACGCCCGGAGGGCGAGGATCGTCGCCACTGGGATCGCGCCAAGGAAATCTGGGCTTTCGAACATGCCGGCGAGGAGCCCGCGGCGACGGAGACAAAGCCGAAGCCGTCCGCAACGCCCTCGCGCCGTCGCGGTGGGCGCAGCCTTCCCGCAGCCGGCCTGGGGGGTTGAGAGAGGGGATCACGTTGCCGTGATTCCGGTCGCGGCACCGGCTTCGGAAACGGAAGCGATTGGCGGGCTCAAACCGAACGCCGGCGCGAAAAATCCGCCCTGCCGCCGCGCGGAACGCAAATTCCAGTGTCCTCACGCGGCGTGATCGGCCCGGCGGCCGCTGTTGGCTTGCGGCCGCAACTGAGCTTCACTCTGTTCCAATTCAAGTCTGACCGGTGTGCCCTGGGGCCTCGCCGGTCCCGCGGCGAGGCGCGTGGGCTCTCTCGCTGCCCTTCTTGATCGGAACCGGGAGGTCGACGGTGGCGAAGCTCAATGTGAACGGCAAGGTGCTGGACGTCGAAGCGGCGGGCGATACGCCGCTGCTCTGGGTCCTGCGCGAACAGATCGGCCTGACGGGCACGAAGTACGGCTGCGGCGTCGCCCAGTGCGGGGCCTGCACGGTCCATATCGACGGCGTCGCGACCCGCGCCTGCGCGCTCCCGCTCGATGCGGTGACGGCGGAACAGAAGATCGTCACGATCGAAGGGCTCTCGCCCGATGGCACGCATCCGGTGCAGCAGGCCTGGATCAAGCACGAAGTGCCGCAATGCGGCTTCTGTCAGAGCGGCATGATCATGGCCACGGCCGCCCTGCTGCAGGCCAATCCGAAGGCGACCGAGGCCGACATCGCCGCCGAGATCACCAATATCTGCCGGTGCGGGACCTATGCGCGGGTCAAGACCGCGATCCTCGACGTCGTCGCGGGCGGGACGCTCGGCCGCGGCTGATCTCGCTTTGGTTTCCCTTCCTCGCGAGGTCGAGGCCGGTGCGATCGTCGCCCGCCGCCTCCCTCGTGCCAACCTGATCCGGAGGACGACATGACGACCCTCTCTGCCAACCAGCCTTCCACCGGCCCGGCGCTCTCCCGCCGCAGCCTGCTCGCCGGCTCCGCCGCCGCGGCCGGCGCCTTCAGCTTCGGCTTCACGATCCCCTTCGGCGAGGCGCAGGCGCAAGGCGCCGTGCCCGAGATCAACGCCTGGGTCGTGATTCATCCCGACGACAAGGTGGTGATCCGCATCGCCCGCTCCGAGATGGGGCAGGGCACCTTGACCGGTCTCGCCCAGCTCGTCGCCGAGGAGCTGAACTGCGACTGGGCGAAGGTCACGACCGAGTATCCGACGCCGGGCCAGAACGTCGCCCGCAACCGCATCTGGGGCAATTTCTCGACCGGCGGCAGCCGCGGCATCCGCGAATCGCATGAATATGTCCGCAAGGGCGGCGCCGCCGCCCGCACCATGCTGATCCAGGCGGCGGCCAATGAGTGGAAGGTGCCGGCCGCCGAATGCACCGCCGAGAAGAGCGTGATTACCCACAAGGCCTCCGGCCGGTCGCTACGCTACGGCCAGGTCGCGGCTGCGGCCGCCAAGCTCGAGGCGCCCAAGGATGTCGCGCTGAAAGATCCGAAGGACTGGATCATCGCCGGCAAACCGCTGGCGAGGCTCGACACCGCCGACAAGACCACCGGCGCCAAGATCTACGGCATGGACTTCAAGCTGCCCGGCATGCTCAACGCCGCGATCAAGGATTGCCCCGTCTTCGGCGGCAAGGTGAAGAGCTTCGACGCCGCCAAGATCAAGGACATGCCGGGCGTGAAGCATGTGCTTCCCGTCGGCGACAGCGCGGTGACGGTCGTGGCCGACACCTGGTGGCAGGCCAAGACCGCGCTCGACGCGCTGCCGATCGTCTGGGACGAGGGGCCGCACACCAATGTCTCCAGCGAGAGCCTCGCCGCCTGGCTGAAGGAGGGGCTGGACGTGCCCGAGGCCGTGGTCGGCAACCAGAACGGCGACGTCAAGGCGGCGATCGCCAGCGCCGCGCGCACGATCGAGGCGGTCTATTCCTACCCGTTCCAGAACCATGCCTGCATGGAGACGATGAACGCGACCGCGCTCTACACGCCCGAGAAATGCGAGGTCTGGACCCCGACGCAGAACGGCGAGGCGGCGCTCGCCGCGGCGGCGGAGGCCTCGGGCCTGCCGATCGCGAAATGCGAGGCCTACAAGATCGACCTCGGCGGCGGCTTCGGCCGGCGCGGCGCCGTTCATGACTGGGTCCGCCAGGTCGTCGCTATCGCCAAGCAGATCCCCGGCACGCCGGTGAAGCTGATCTGGTCGCGCGAGGAGGACATGCTGCATGGCCGATTCCACCCGCTGACGCAGTGCAAGCTGACCGGCGCCCTCGACAAGGATGGCAACCTCACCGGCCTGCACATGCGCATCTCCGGCCAGTCGATCGTCGCCGGCATCTTCCCGCAGAACATCCAGAACGGGCGGGATCCGGTCGTTTTCCAGGGCCTCAACCCGCCCGGGCCGGAAGCGTCGATCGGCTACACCATCCCGAACCTGCTGATCGACCACGCCATGCGCAACCCGCATGTGCCGCCGGGCTTCTGGCGCGGCGTCAACCTCAACCAGAACGCGATCTATCTCGAATCCTTCATCGACGAACTCGCGAACGCGGCGGGCAAGGACCCGCTCGAGTTCCGCCGGGCCCTGATGAAGAACCACCCCAAGCATCTCGCCGTGCTCAATGCTGCGGCCGAGAAAGCGGGCTGGGGCAAGCCGCTGCCCGCCGGCGTCTTCCGCGGCATCTGCCAGACCATGGGCTTCGGCGCCTATGTCGCGGCGGTCGCCGAGGTCTCGGTCAGCGACGACGGCAAGCTCAAGATCCACCGCATCGTCGCAGCGACCGATCCGGGCCATGTCGTCAACCCGGCGCAGGTCGAGCGCCAGATCGAGGGCTCCTTCGTCTATGGGCTTTCGGCGGCGCTCTATGGCGAGATCACCATCAAGGGCGGGCGCGTCGAGCAGGAGAACTTCGACACCTATGAGGTGATGCGGCTGGAGGCGATGCCCGCGGTCGAGACCGTGCTCGTGCCGTCGGGCGGCTTCTGGGGCGGCGTCGGCGAGCCGACGATCGCGGTCGCGGCGCCCGCCGTGCTGAACGCGATCTTCGCCGCCACGGGCAAGCGCATCCGCAACCTGCCGCTCAAGAACGCCGACCTGAAGAAGGCGTGAGACCAGCCGGCATGCGGGCGCGGATCGGGTTGGGCGCAGCATTGCTGGCTCTGCCGGTGATGTCGCCCGCCATGGCGCTCGAACCCTTCGCAGTCGTCGGCGACGCGATCCCCGCGCCGCTTGGCGGCCTCGATGGCGATGTCCGGCGCGGCGAGGCCCTGGTGCGCGACCGCGAGCGGGGCAACTGCCTGATCTGCCACCAGGGCGCGGACCCCTCCGAGCCCTTCCAGGGCTCGATCGGCCCGCCGCTCGCCGGCGTCGGCGCGCGGCTCGACGCCGGCCAGATCCGGCTGCGGCTCGTCGATGCCTCGCTTTTGAACCCGCAGACCGTGATGCCGCCCTATTTCCGGACGGACAATCTGCAGGATGTCGCCCCGTCCTTCCGGGGCAAGCCGGCCCTCTCGGCCCAGGAGATCGAGGATGTCGTCAGCTATCTCGCCACGCTCCGCGCGGAATGACAGGGGGATCCACCGCCGCAGCCTGTTGGCAGGCACGGCGGCCGGTCTGGTCGCCACCGGACTCGCGCTGCCGGCCTTTGCCGACACGCCGCCCGATCTCGCCGGTCTCGTTGCCCGCGTCACCGAAGGCGCCGTGCCCGAGCGTGCGCGCATCAGGCTCGAGATCCCGGCGCTCGCCGAGAACGGCAATTCCGTCGACACCCGAATCGTCGTCGACAGCCCGATGACGGAAGCCGACCATGTCCGCTGGATTCATCTCATCGCCGAGAAGAACCCGTTTCCGGACATGGCGCGCTTCCATCTCGGCCCGCGCGCCGGCCGCGCCGAGGTCGCGACCACGCTGCGGATCGCGCAATCCCAGAAGGTCGTGGCGCTGGCTTCGCTGAGCGACGGCCGCTTCGTCATGACGGATGCCGACATCGTCGTGACGCTGAGCGCCTGCATCGACGGCGGCTGAGGAGACCGACCATGAGCTTCAACGCCCGCATCACTGTGCCCGCCCAGGCGAAGGCCGGCGAGATCGTCGAGATCAGGGTTCTCACCCGTCACCCGATGGACCGCGGCGGCCAATCCGACGGCAAGGGCGGCACCGTGCCGCGCAAGATCCTGAACCGGCTCACCGCGACCTATGCCGGCGAGCCGATCTTCCGCTTCGACATGCACACCGGCGTCTCGGCCAACCCCTTCGTCTCCTTCACGACGCGGGCGGTGGAGACCGGCGACATCGTCTTCGAATGGCGCGAGGACGGCGGCGCGACCTACACCCGCACCGCCCGGCTGACCGTGACGTGAGGCGGTGAGCGGTTCCGATCGTGCTTCACCGCCAGTCATCCCGGACGCAGCGCAGCGGAGATCCGGGATCCATTCCTGACCCTTTCCGAGCAGGCGTTCCGGAATGGATCCCGGGTCTCCCTTCGGTCGCCCGGGATGACCCGCGTGGTTTGGCAGCGATCGGCTTCGTGGTCGCGCTCGCCTGTCTCATTCTCCAGACATCCGGCGTCCTCGCCGAGATCAGATCCGGCTCCGACTTCCTCTCCCCCGAACTGCGCCGGCAGCAGGCGGACGAGACGCGCAATCCCGGCTTCTTCTGGGTCGAGCAGGGACGCGAGCTGTTCACCCGCAAGCCGGCCGGGGAGGGGCAGGCCTGCATCGGCTGCCATGCGCAGCCGCAGCAGAGCCTGCGCAGCGCCGCGACGCGTTACCCGCAGATCGACGCCGCCGCGGGCCGGTTGCTGAACCTCGAGGGGCGCATCGAGCAGTGCCGGGTCGAGCGGCAGGGCCAGCCCGCCTTCGGCTACGAGACGCCGGAACTGCTTTCGCTGACTGCCTATCTCGCCTCGCTCTCGCGCGGCCTGCCGATGCAGGTCCGTACCGACGGGCCGGCGCAGCCCTTCTACGAGGCCGGCAAGGCCTTCTTCGAGCGAAGGCAAGGCCAGCTTAACCTGTCCTGTCAGCAATGCCATGACGGGCTCGTCGGCCAGAAGCTGCGCGGCGACACGATCAGCCACGGCGCCGGAACGGGCTACCCCGCCTATCGGCTGGAATGGAACGATGTCGGCTCGCTGCACCGGCGCCTGCGGGCCTGCTCGCTCGGCGTGCGCGCGACGCAGTTCGAGGCAGGCGGGCCCGAATACCTCGCGCTGGAACTCTATCTCGCCTCTCGCGCCACGGGGCTTCCCGTCGAAACGCCGGCGATGCGCCGGTAAGCGAGAGGGCTGCGCGTCATCGGCATGTCATGAACCCGCCGCCACAAGCGCGGACCTCTCCGGTTCAGCGGGTTCCCTCGGTCGATGCTGCAATTCCTGGCCTTTCGCGCCGCGCGTGCCTTCGTCACCGTCCTGATCTGCGTCTCCGCGGTCTTCATCGCGCTGCGGCTGGCCGGCGACCCGGCCGACATCATGCTCTCGATCGACACGCCGCCGGATGTTCGCTCCTATTACCGTGAGCTCTGGGGGCTCGACCGGCCGCTGATCGAGCAATATCTGCGCTATCTCGCTGCCGTCGCCCGGGGCGATTTCGGCCTGTCGTTCGGGGACGACCGCCCCGCCTTCGAGGCCGTGCGCGAGGCGCTGCCCAAGACCGTCCTGCTCGGCGGTTCGGCCCTGCTGCTGGCCTTGCTGATCGGCCTGCCGCTCGGCGTGCTCGCGGCGCTTCGCCACAACAGCGCCATCGACCGGCTCGCCATGGCGTCGGCCGTCTTCGGCTATGCGATCCCGATCTTCTTCCTCGGCATCCTGTTGATCCTGCTGTTTGCGCTGAAGCTGCGCGTGCTGCCGTCGGCGGGCTCGGAGACGGCCTGGCACCTCGTGCTGCCGGTGGTCACGCTGGCTCTTCCGCTGGCGGGACGGCTGGCGCGCTTTGCCCGGACCTCGACGCTGGAGGTGCTGGGCAAGCCCTTCATCCGCGCGGCCCGTGGCCGGGGCGTGATGCCGCTCGCGGTGATCCTGCGCCACGCCCTGCCCAATGCGGCGGTGCCCCTCCTGATGTTCCTCGGCATCGAGATCGGCGGCATCCTGGCCGGCAGCGCCGTTGTCGAGACGATCTTCGCCTGGCCGGGCATCGGCCGGCTGCTGGTGGACTCGGTCTCGACGCGCGATCTCGCCGTGGTGCAGGCGGTGATCCTGACCGTCACCGTGATCATGGTCGCTGCCAATCTGCTCGTCGACATCCTGCATATCCTGATCGATCCACGCCTCGGCGGGTTCGCGCGCGGCTCGGGGAGACCGGCCTGATGACGAGCCTCGATACGCTGCCGGCGCCTGCGGCACCGCCGCGTCGTCACGGCCGGGGCATGTCGCCGGTCGTCAGGCTCTCGGCCGGTTTCCTGGTGGCGGTGGTCGGCGTGGCGCTGCTCGCCGACTGGCTGGCACCTCTGCACTACACCACGCAGAACCTCGCCGCCCGGCTCAAGCCACCGCTGTTCGAGAGCGGCGGCGTCACCCATTGGCTGGGGACGGACCAACTTGGGCGCGATATCCTGAGCCGGCTTATCTTCGCGATCCGGACTTCGATCCTGATCGCAGTCGCCGGGACCCTGATCGGCGCCGTCTTCGGCACGCTGCTCGGCTTCGTCGCGGCACGCTGCCGCGGCCTCGTCGATCAGACGATCATGATGGCGGTGGATGCGCAGGCCGCGATCCCGGCGCTGTTCCTGGCGCTAACCATGCTCGCCTTCTTCGGCAACAACATCCTGCTCTTCATCGTGCTGGTGAGCATCGACGGCTGGGACCGCTACACGCGCCTCGCCCGCGGTCTCGTCGTCTCTGAGCAGGAGAGCGACTACATCAACGCCGTCGAGGGGCTGGGCGCCTCGACGGCGCGGGTCATGCTCGGCCATCTCCTGCCCAACATCGTCGCGGCTCTGGTCGTCCAGGCGACGCTGAACTTCCCGGGCACGATCCTGCTCGAAACCTCGCTGTCCTTTCTCGGACTCGGCGTCCAGCCGCCCGAGACCTCGCTCGGCCTGATGCTGGGGGAGGGGCGCCGCTATCTCCTGAACGCCTGGTGGATCGCGGTCTTTCCCGGTCTCGCCATTTTCCTGACCACGCTCTCGATGAGCCTGTTCGGCGACTGGCTGCGCGACCGCTTCGACCCCACCACGCAACGGAACTGACCATGCCGTCTCCCGTCACCGGCCCGCCCGCCCGGCCGCTCGCCATCGCCCATCGCGGCGGGGCCCTGCTCGCAGCCGAGAACACCGCCGCGGCTTTTGCCCGCTCGGCCGCGCTCGGCGCCGACTGGGTCGAGACCGACCTGCGCCTGAGCGCCGACGGCGCGCTCGTCTGCCTGCACGACGACGACCTGCTGCGCCTCGCCGGAGATCCGCGCCGCGTCGCCGAAACCGATCTCGCGACGCTGAAACGCCTCGTGCCTAGCCTGATGACGCTGGCGCAAGCGATCGCGGCCTCGGCGCCGCTCGGGCTCCTGCTCGACGTGAAACTGGCCGATCCGAAGATCCTGCCGGACGTTCTCGCGGCGCTCGGCGAGGGCGGGGCGAAAGGGCGCGCCGTCCTCGGGCTGCGCGACTTGGCCACGGTCGCGGCGGCGCGTGTTCTCGACCCCGATATAGCGATCCTCGGCCTGCTGCCCGATCCCGACGGGGCGGGGGATGCCCGAGCCGCCGGCGCAGACTGGTTGCGGCTCTGGCAGGGGCAGGCCAGCCGGCAGCGCATTGCTGCGGCCCAGGCGGCGGGGCTGCAGGCCGCGGTCATGGTCGGCCAGCCGCGGACCGTTCCGCAAGCCGGCTATCCGCCCTTCGGCGTCGGCGCCATCGATGCCCAGGGCATCGCACGGGTTCTGGCACTCGGTCCCGACGCAGTGATGCTCGACGATCCGCGCCTGCTCCTCGACGCGCGGCCTGTCACCGGCCTGTCGTCAAGCTGAGGCAAGTCAGCGCCATCGCGGGGCGGGCTGTCGGCCGGCCCGCACAATGCCTTTGTCGAGGACCGTCATGACGCTGATTTCCCGCCGCCGCTTCCTTGAGGCCGCCGCCGCCGCTCCGGTGCTCGCCGGCACGCCGCTCGCCTTCGCGCAGGCCGAAAGCCGCCCGAACTTCACCGTCGCCGTCGCCGACCTGCCTGCCACGCTCGAGCCGGCGCGCGAGCTTTCCAATGTCGGCACCCGCGTCACCTACTCGATTTTCGACACGCTGATCCGGCGCGACTTCCTCGCCGCTGCCGATGGCGGTGGCTCGGAGCTGAAGCCGCATCTGGCGACCAAATGGGAGCGGGTCTCGCCGCAGGAACTGGTGGTGACTCTGCGCCAGGGCGTGAAGTTCCATAATGGCGACGAGCTGACCTCGGAGGACGTCGCCTACACCTTTCGCGACGGCCGCCTCTGGGGTGACAAGGCGCAGATCCCCGGCGGTCGCGCCTATTTCGGCATCCTCGCAAGCGTCGAGCCAGTCGACCGCTACTCCGTCCGCTTCAAGACGAAGGCGCCCGACGTGCTGCTTGAGCAGCGCCTCGCCTCCTGGTGTGCCTGGATCGTCAACAAGCGCGCCTATGAGGCCATGGGCTTCGAGGCCTATTCGCGCAAGCCGATCGCGACGGGTCCCTACCGCGTCGTCTCGCATGCTGCCGCCGAGGCGACCGTGCTGGAGGCCTTCGACGACTACTTCATGGGCAAGCCAACGGCGCGGCGCGTCACCTTCCGGCGCGTGCCGGAACTCGCGGCGCGCGTCGCCGGTCTCGTCGCCGGCGACTACGACCTGATCACCAACATCCCGCCGGACCAGATGAGCGTCGTCGGCGCCTACAAGGATATCGACGTCCGCTCCGTCGTGCTGGCCAATGTCCATGTGCTGGCCTTCAACCAGCAGGACAAGGTGCTGGCCGACAAGCGCATCCGCCAGGCGCTGTCCTTCGCGATCGATCGTCAGAAGCTGGTCGACACGCTCTGGCAGGGCACGGCGCAGGTGCCGGCCGGCCACAACTATCCCGAATACGGCCAGATGTTCGTCGAGGGCCGCAATCTCGTCCACGACCCGGCCCGGGCCAAGGCGCTGTTGCAGGAAGCCGGCTACAAGGGCGAGCCGATCGTCTACCGCACCATGGCGAACTACTACACCAATGCGCTCGAGGCCGCGCAGATCCTGGTCGAGCAGTGGAAGGCGGTCGGCATCAACGCCTCGCTGCAGGTCGTCGAGAACTCGGCCCAGATGCGCGGACCGGGCGTCCAGATCTTCAACTGGTCGAACTCGACGCGCCTGCCCGATCCGCTCGGCGCGATCTGGGTGGCCTGGGGCCCGGCCGGCGAGATCCAGGTCTCGAAGTTCTGGACTTCGACCGCGGCCTTCAACGCCGCCGGCACCGCGCTCGAGGCCGAGACCGACCCGGCTCGCCGCAAGGCCCTGTTCACGCAGATGCTCGACGTCTTCGAGGACGAGGCGCCGGCCACGATCCTCTACCAGCCGAGCGAGGCCTACGCGATCAAGCGCTCGATCGCCTGGCGGCCGACCACCTTCTATTTCATGGATCTGCGGCCGGACAACCTGGCCTTCGCCAAGGGCTGAGCGTCGTCCGTCCGAACGAGGCCAGGCGGCCGCGGGGCCGCCCGGTCGCCGTCACTGCCCGCCGCCGAGAATGAAGCGGCGGCCGTCCTGCTCGACGATCTCGACCGTCTGGCTGAAAGCGCCCGTTCCGGCCGCGTGGCGCTCGATCCGGGCCTCGGCGCGCGACGGGCGCGCCAGATTGCGGCCGACCATGGTCGGCGCCGATGCCACCCCGAGCAGGCCCAGCACCGTCGGGGCGATGTCGATGATGCCGGCCGGCTCCGGCGACAGCGCGCCGGACTCGGCGGCATTGCCCCGGGCGAGGATCAGCACCGTGTTGAGCTCATGCGGGTTGATGCCGCCATGCATGCCACCGCCGAGCGGCACGTCGCCGGGCGTCATCGCGCCCAGGCCCGGCAGGCCGTAGGGATCCGCCTGCAGACCCGATTTCAGGATGAACATCAGCTCCGGCTGGCGCGCATGGCCGGCGCCCATCAGGCCGAGCGACAGCGTCCCCTCGACCTGGCCCTCGACGCCGTTGCGATCGGCCGACAGGACATGGCCGATGGCGGGCTGCTCCATCAGCCAGGCGGCGATGCGGGCGATCGTCGCACGGTCCGCGGGATCGCGCAGGCGGATCTCGCCGCTCACCCCGCCCGTCGCGGTCAGATCGGCCTCGCCGATTTCCTTCGCCGCGCTCAGGCTGAAGCCAGCGGCGACGGCGGCGTCGAACAGGGGCTCGACCGAGCCCGTCGAGATCTGGCCGTGGTCGGAGGCCGCGATCACGGCGATGCGCTCCGCATCCGGCTGCGCCTCGACCCAGTCGAGGATGGTCCCGAAGGCGCGGTCGGCTTCCTTCAGCCCCGCCTTCGCCTCGGCAGAGCCGAGGCCCCGGTAATGGAAGGTGGTGTCCGGCTCGTTGAACCAGATCAGCGCGACATCGGGCGCCAGAACGGGCAGCACATGCTCGCTCATCAGCCGGCCGCCATAGGCGAGCTCGGAAAGCCGCGGCATCTCTCGCGGCGGCAGCGGGCCGAGCAGCGCCAGCGCCTGTTCGACCGCCTCCGGCGTCTGGGTTGCATCAGCGCCATGGACGGAGAAGGTCCAGTGGCCATTGGCGCGGGCGCGGGAGTTGATGAAATGGGCCGAACCGGGCGAGCCGACATGGACGACGGCCAACCGCTTGCCGGCCTTGGCCAGCCGGTCGCCCATCGTCTCGACATCGACCAGCCGCCCGTCGTGATGGGCCTCCGCACGGCGCAGCATCGCTGCGTCGCTGGTGTCGAAGATGCGCTCGGGGATTGCCTCGCGATGATGGAAGGCGTTGCCGACGATGCCGTGGACGCCGGGAGGCGCGCCGGTGGCGATCGAGGTGGTGGCGACGCGCGTCACCGAGGGAAAGACACTGCGCGCCTGGCGGAACCAGGTGCCGCGCGCGGCCAGCCGCAGCAGGTTCGGGGTCAGTTCCCGGCTCAGCATGTCGGGGCGAAGCCCGTCGAAGACCGCGACGACGACGCGGTCGGCAAGGGGGGTATCGTGATGGTCCATGGGCAGGGAGCTTCCGGCGGGATGAAGAAGGGGGCGGTCAGGCGGCCGCCGCGACGGCAGAGGCGGGAACGAGGTGGCAGGCCGTGAGCCGGCCATCGGCGCTCGGACGCAGGGCGGGTTCCTCCTCCCGGCAGCGGGTGACGGCGCGCGGGCAGCGCGGATGGAAGGCGCAGCCGGCCGGCCGGTCCACCGGATTCGGCGGATCGCCCGGCAGGATGATGCGCTCGCGTGTTCCGCGCAACGCCGTCGGAACCGCCGAGACGAGCGCCTGGGTATAGGGATGTGCCGGGGCGTGAAACAGCGCCTCGGGCAGGCCCTGCTCGACGATCTTGCCGAGATACATCACCGCGACCTCGTCGGCGATCTGCCGGACAACCTTGAGATCGTGGCTGATGAAGAGATAGGCCGTGCCGAAGCGGGCCTGGAGGTCCTGCAGCAGGTTGATGACCTGCGCCGCGACGGAGACGTCGAGCGCCGAGATCGGCTCGTCGCAGACCAGCAGGCCCGGATTCAGCACCAGGGCGCGGGCGAGAACCACACGCTGCCGCTGCCCGCCCGAGAGCTCGTGCGGATAGCGGGCGAACAGGTCGCGGCGCAGCCCCACCGCTTCGAACAGCGCCAGGGCCTTCTCGCGCCGGGCGGCGGCGTTCGCCTCCAGCGCGTGGATCGCCAGCGGCTCGACGACCTGCTCGCCGACGCGCAGGCGCCGGTCGAGCGCGGCGAGCGGGTCCTGATGCACCATCTGCATGCGCCGCCGCAGCGCCCTCCAGGCCCGGTCGCGCTGCGCGCCGACGGCCTCGCCCTCGAAGCGGATCGTGCCGCACGTCGCCGGCAGCAGGCCGAGAACGAGCTTGGCGGTGGTCGACTTGCCGCAGCCGGACTCGCCGACGATGCCAAGCGTCCGCCCGGCCGGGAGCGAGAAGCTCACCCCGTCCACCGCGTGCAGCAGCCGGCGGCTGCCGCCCGACAGCGCCACCGGGTAATGGCGGGCGAGATCCCGGACCTCCAGCAGCACGCTCATCACAGGGCCCCGGCCAGGGCAGAGGCGGCGGGTGGCGGGAGCGCCGCGTCGGGCTGCGCCGTCTCCGCCAGCCGCAGGCAGGCCGCCCGGCGGTCCTGCCCGGCATAGGTCAGCGCCGGCACCTCGCTGCGGCAGGCTTCGGCTGCGATCGGGCAACGCGGCGCGAAGGCGCAGCCTTGCGGCATGGCCTCGGGCGAAGGCACGGTGCCGGGGATCGGCGTCAGCCGCAGGCGCGGACCGGCGAGTGTCGGCAGGGCCGCGAGCAGGCCGCGCGTATAGGGGTGGCGTGGCCGCGACAGCAATTCCGCCGTCGGCGCGGTCTCGACGATGCGGCCGGCATACATCACCGCCACACGGTCGCAGAGATCGGCAACCACGCCGAGATCGTGCGAGATCAGCACCAGCCCCATGCCGGTCTGGGCGCGGATGTCGCGGATCAGGTCAAGAATCTGGGCCTGGATCGTCGCGTCGAGCGCGGTCGTCGGCTCGTCCGCGACCAGCAGCTCGGGTTCGCCGGCCAGAGCGAGCGCGATCATCACGCGCTGGTTCATGCCGCCGGAGAATTCGTGCGGATATTGCCGTAGCCGGCGCGGCGCATCGGCGATGCCGACGCGGCCGAGCAGGCGTAGCGCCTCGGCCTGTGCCGCCCGGCCGCGCAGGCCGCGATGCAGCGCCAGCACCTCAGATAGCTGCGTACCGATCCGCTGCACCGGGTTGAGCGAACTGGTCGGGTCCTGGAAGATCAGGCCGATCTGCCCGCCGCGGATGCGGGCGATCTCGCGCTCGCTCAGGCGCGTGAGATCGGCGCCCTGCAGCCTCACCGCGCCGCGTGTCGCGACACCGCGCCCGAGCAGGCGCAGCGCCGCGAGCCAGGTCACGCTCTTGCCGCAGCCGGATTCGCCGACGATGCCGAGCGCCTCTCCCGCTGCGAGCGACAGGTCGATGCCGCGCACGACCGGCAGCGGCCCGTCCCGTCCTTCGAAGGTGACGGAATAGTCCCGCAACTCCAGCAGCGGGCCGGAACCGTCCGGGGCGCGCGACGGCACGGGCGAATGAAGCGTTGACGGAAGAACTGTCATGGCGCGGCAGATACCGCCGCGTCGATGACCGTCTCGTGACAGCGGCCTCTCGCATTTGCGGCGCAGCGCGGGCTGTGATTTGCCTTGTGCCCGCCGCGCCAGCGGACGAGCCGGAGCACCGCCGCCGTGAACAGCCGCCAGATCGAGACTTTTGTTGCCGTCATGAAGGCCGGCACGATCTCGCGGGCTGCCGAACTGCTCGGCGTCACCCAGCCCGGTGTCAGCCGCACCATCGCCGATCTCGAGACCTCCGTCGGTTTTCTGCTCTTCGACCGGGTGCGCAACCGCATCGTGCCGACGCCGGAAGGGCGCCTGCTTTATGAGGAGGTTCAGGCCGCCTTCCGCGGCATGGACAAGATCCGCTCGGCCGCGGCCCGCATCCGTGACCATGGCGCCGGCCAGATCCGGGTCGCCTCGCTCTCGGCGCTGGGGGCTTCGCTCGTTCCGCGAGCCGTCAGGCGCTTCCGCGACCGGCGCCCCGACACGGCGGTGACGCTGATGGTGCTGCCCTCGCGCGACGTCCGCAACGGCGTCGCCGCCGGCGAGTTCGATCTCGGCCTGGCTGCCGACGAGGTCGATGTCAGCGGCCTCCTTCATCAGCCCTTCGTCGCGCCGCGCGCGCTCTTTGCGATCCCCGCCGGGCATCCGCTCGCGGAGCGGGCGGTCATCACGCCCCATGATCTCGCAGGCCTTGATTTTGTCGCTTATGTGCCGGAGGACAGGGCCCGCCAGCGGCTCGACCTCGCCATCGCCGAGGCGGGAGCACTGCCGCCGCGCATCGTCGTCGAAACGATCTATGCCGCCACCGTCTTCGCGCTGATTTCGGAAGGGGTCGGCGTCGGCCTGGTCAGCCCCTATGCGATCGCGGGCTTCGATCAATCGCGGATCGTGCTGCGGCCTTTCGAGCCTGCGGTGCACAGCAAGAGCGTTCTGCTGCTGCCCGCCGATCGGCCGAAATCGCAGCTGGTGCGCGATTTCATCGATTGCCTGATGGCAGAGCGCTAAAGCACGCGACCGACGGAAAAGCCATAACAACCAGGCATCATGTCATGCCTCGCGCCTGATTGCGGCGCCGGGCGGATGGCTTACGCATGAGTCCCAGAGAGGGATTTCCATGCATGACCTGACCCGCTGCGTTCACCACCCGGCCGTCAACGAGGAGGGCTATGCCTCGCTCGCCGTGCCGACGCACCGCGCCTCGACCATCGTCTACAAGGACGCGGCAAGCTTCGCGGCGCGCAAATATCGCGGCTTCGACGGCTACACCTACGGGCTGCACGGCACCCCGACGACCCGCACGCTGGAGGCACAGCTCACCGCGCTGCATGGCGGTGTCCGCACCGTGCTGGTGCCGTCGGGCCAGGCGGCTGTGACCATGGTCATGCTCGCCGTGCTGATGCCGGGCGACAAGGTGCTGATCCCCGACCATGTCTATCCGCCGGTGCGCAGCTTCTGCCAGGACTACCTGAAGCCGCGCGGCATCGATTACGGCGTCTACGATCCGCTGATCGGGGCCGCCATCGTCGATCTCATCGACGACGCCACCAAGCTGGTCTGGGTCGAGTCGCCGGGTTCCGGCACGATGGAGGTGCAGGACGTGCCCGCCATCGTGAAGGCCGCCAAGGCCAAGGGCCGTCTCGTCGGCTGCGACAACACCTGGGCGACGCCGCTGATTTTCAAGCCGCTGGCTCATGGCGCCGATTTCGCCTGCGAGGCGCTGACCAAATATGTCGGCGGCCATTCCGACCTGCTGCTCGGCTCGATCACCGTGGCGGACATGGGCCTGCGCCAGAAGCTCAAGGAGCTGCTGCGGGGCTATGGCGTCGGCGTCTCGCCCGACGAATGCCAGCTCGCCTTGCGCGGCATCGAGACGATGGGGCTGCGCGTCGCGCATATGGGCCGGGTTTCGGAGGATTTCGCCAAGCGCCTGGCGCATTCGCCGGCGGTCGAGACCGTGCTGCACCCGGCGCTGCCCTCCTGCCCCGGCCACGAGCACTGGCGGCGCGACATGGGCCGCTCCTCGGGCGTGTTCAGCCTCGTGCTGAAGCCGGTGGCGGAGGAGGTGCTGGAGGCCGCGCTGACGGCGCTCAAGGTCTTCGCCATCGGAGCCTCCTGGGGCGGCACGCGCAGCCTGATCGCGCCGATGGCGGTGAAGGGCGACCGCAGCGTGGTGCCCTGGAAGCCGGAGGGCACCGTGTTGCGCATCAGCATCGGCCTCGAGGACGAGGACGATCTCTGGAACGACCTCGACGCGCTGCTGGTCGCGCTGGAAGGCCGGGCCGGAGCCGCGGCGGCCTGACGCGCGCGAGGCCGCAGCCGCCAGACGAAAGAGAAGACGACGTTCCGGATTCGACGACGCGGCGGGCAACGCATCCGCCGCGCGGGGAGAGCTGCGTCCGATATCCACCAACAACGACAAGGGGAAAGACGATGAAGCAATGGATTCTCGGTGTGGCCGCCTTGGCGGCCGCCACCTTGCCTGCCACGGCGCAGACGGGCCCGACGCTCGCCAAGATCAAGGAACGTGGCCACATCATCTGCGGCACCAGCCCCGGCGTCGCCGGCTTCTCGATCCAGGATGCGGCGGGGCGCTGGAACGGCTTCGACATCGACATCTGCCGGGCGCTGGCGGTTGCCATCTTCAACGATCAGGACAAGGCCAAGTTCGTGCCGCTGACCTCCAAGGACCGGCTGATCGCGCTGCAGGGCGGCGAGATCGACGTCCTGCCGCGCACCACGACCTGGACGCTGTCGCGCAATCTCGGCCAGGGCGTCACCTTCACCGCGGTGAACTACTATGACGGTCAGGGCTTCATGGTCGCCAAGAAGCTCGGCGTGACCAGCGCCACCAAGCTCGACGGCGCCTCGGTCTGTGTGGCGCAGGGCACCACGAGCGAACTCAACCTCGCCGACTATTTCCGCAAGCTCGGCATGAAATACGAGCCTGCCGCGTTCTCGACATCGGAGGAGGCGCTGAAGGCCTATGAGGCCGGGCGCTGCGACGCCTATACGACCGATATCTCCGCGCTGGCGGCGGTGAAGCTCAAGCTGCAGGACCCCGACGCCTATGACGTCCTGCCGGAGGTGATCTCCAAGGAGCCGCTGGGTCCCTGGGTCCGCACCGGCGACGAGGGCTGGTTCAACCTCGTTCGCTGGACGGTGGCGGCGCTCGTCAATGCCGAGGAGCTGGGCGTGACCCAGGCCAATGTCCGCGAGATGACCCGATCGGCCAATCCCGAGATCCGCCGCTTCCTCGGGCTCGACGGCAAGTTCGGCGAGGCGATGGGCGTGAGCAACGACTGGGTCGTCCGCATCATCGCCACCGTCGGCAATTACGGTGAATCCTTCGAGCGTTATCTGGGCAGCCAGTCGCGGCTGAAGCTCGCCCGCGGCCCCAATGCGCTCTGGACCAATGGCGGCCTGCAATACAGCCCGCCCTTCCGCTGAGGCCGGCCAGCGCTCGCGGCAGCGATGTCACGCCGCCGCGAGCGCCCGTAGCGGCGTGACGATCAGGCGCCCCTGCGGATCGGAGGAGAAGGTCGCCTCGACGCCGAAGATGGAGGCGACCATCGCGGCGTCGATCACCGCCTCGGGCCGGCCGCAGCAGGCGGTGCGGCCTGCGCGCATCACCAGCACCCGATCGGCGAAGCGCGCGGCGATGTTGAGGTCGTGCAGGATCACGAGCGTGGTGAGGCCCCGCGCGCGGGTCATGCGCAGCACGATCTCCATCACCTCGAGCTGGTGGCGGATGTCGAGCGCGCTGATCGGCTCGTCGAGCAGGAGCAGCGACGGCTCGGATGCCAGTGCCTGCGCCAGGAAAACGAGCTGACGCTGGCCGCCGCTGAGTTCGCCGAGATAGCGCGAGGCCAGCGGCATCAGATCGAGTTCGCCCAGAACCGCTTCGACCGCGGCGAGATCCTCCGGACGTACCCGCAGGCCCAGACGCCCGAGACGCCCGAGCAGCACAGCCTCCAGCACGGTCAGCGCGGCACGGGCGCCGATGTCCTGCGGCATGTAGCCGATCCGCTCCGGCCGCAGGGGCGAGCCGTCGAACCTGACCACGCCCGCATGCGCCACCAGCCCTGCGACGGCCTTGACCAGCGAGGATTTGCCCGAGCCGTTGGGGCCGATGACGGCGAGCACCTCGCCGGGATGCGCGGCGACATCCACCGCCTCGATCGCCTGCGTTACGCCGTAGCGGACGCTCAGCCCTTCGACGGTCAGCTTCACCAGAAGGCCCTCCGGTTGCGCAGGATCAGCCAGACGAAGAAGGGCACGCCGATCAGCGAGGTGACGATGCCGATCGGCACGATCGCGCCGGGCAGAACGGTCTTGCTGGCGATCGAGGCGAGCGAAAGCAGCAGCGCCCCATACAGCGCCGAGGCCGGCAGGAAGCTGCGCTGGTCCTCGCCGACGAGCATCCGCGCGATATGCGGCGCCACCAGCCCGACGAACCCGATCGTGCCGACGAAGGCGACCGCCACACCGGTGAGCGCCGAGATCAGCACGAAGGAGCGCAGCCGTAGGCGCCGGACGTCGACGCCCAGTCCCCGCGCCCGCTCGTCACCGAGCTTCAGCGCGGTGAGCCGCCAGACATCGGCGACGAGGACGGGGATGCAGGCGACGAGCACGACCGTTATGATCCAGAGCTTGCTCCAGCTCGCCTTCTGCAGCGAGCCGAAGAGCCAGAACACGATCTGCTGCAGCGCTTCGGGCGAGGCGACGAACTGCAGCAGCGCCAATAGAGCCTGGAACAGGAAGAGCAGCGCGATGCCCGCCAGCACCAGCATCTCGGGCGAGGATTCCCGCGCCTGGCCGATGCCGTAGACTCCCGCGCAGGCGATGCCGGCGAAGAGGAAGGCCATCAGCGGGATGCCCCAGGCCTCCGGCACCGGCATGGCAACGCCCAGCACGATGACGAGCGCCGCGCCGAAGCCGGCTCCGGCGGAGACGCCGAGCGTATAGCTCGACGCCAGCGGGTTGTTCAGGATGGTCTGCATGATCGCACCGGACAGCCCCAGCGCCGCCCCCACCACGAGCGCGACGAAAGCGATCGGCAGGCGGATCGACCAGACGATGGCGTCGACCGTGCGGTCCTGCGCCAGCCCGAACACCGACTTCGCCACCGCCGCGACCGGCAGGAAGGCCGGCCCGGTCGCGACGTCGAGCACGAGGCTGACCAGGATGGCGACGCAGCCGAAAACCAGCACGGCCGCGCGCCGCGCCCCCATCGCGGCATAGGTCGCGGTGAGGGAGAGCGCTGTCATGGCTTCAGCGGCAGCATCCAGGTGCCGCTGAAGGAGATCGGCAGATATTGCTCGTGATAGGCCTTGAAAGACGCCACCGGATCGACATCGGCGAACTGCTCCGGATAGAGCCGCTTGCCGATGTATTGCATCGCCACGAAGTCGTAGAGCGTGCGGGCGAGCCCGTGCTCGATGGCGTTGATGTCGCCGGCTTTGATCGCCTTCAGATTCGCCCAGCCGGGACGCTCCGCATAGGGCTTCAGGCTGGCGCGGGTCTCCGTCTCCGCGATGTCGTAGCCGGTGCGCACCGCCTTGGGCCGGTTCACCCAGGAGGACGATGCCATCAGGATCAGGTCCGGGTTCTCGGCGATCACGGCTTCCGCGTTGAGCGGTCCCCAGGGGCCGGGGATCTTGCCGGTGGCGATGTTTTCGGCACCCAGCGTGGTGATGATCTTGCCCCACATCGTATTGTTGTAGGTGTTGCCGATCGTCTCGGCCCCGGCCTGGCCGAGCTCGACATAGACTTTCTTCGTCGGGGCGCCGGCCGCCTTGGCCTTCGCGACGCGGGCGAGCACGTCGTTGTACTGCCGCTCATAGAGGCCAGCGAGACCTTCGGCCCGGCCTTCCGTCCCCATCACCTTGCCGAGTGCGCGCGTCGAGGCGAGATGGCGCTCCAGCAGCTGGGCGTTGTAGTCGATGATGACGACGGGGATGCCGGCGCCCTCGATCTGCTGGATCTGCGTCGAGAGCGCCTTGTAGCCCCATTCCGACATCAGCAGCACGTCGGGCTTCAGCCCGATGACCTTCTCGGCACTGAAGCTGTTGTCGTCGCTGTGGCCGATATCGGGCATCGCGGCGAGGTTGGGGATCACCGCCTTGTAGCGGTTGAAGATCACCGGCCGCCAGCCTTCCCAGGGCGCGCGCGAGATGCCGACGACCTTCTGCCAACCTTCGACGCCGGCGACCGCGGTGAACTCCTCGAAATTGAAGTTCACCGCGACGCGCTTGACCGGCAGATCGACCGTGACCTTGCGGCCGAGCGCGTCGGTGATCTCGGTGGGGGCGGCGAGCGCCGACAGCGATGAGGCCAGCAGGGCCGCGCCGGCCATGAGCGATTTGAGCGAGAAACGCATGTGGTGTCGCCTTTCTCGCTTCAGTGCTTGTGGCCGGTGTCGCGGGCGCCGACGGCCTGAACGGTGAACTCGACGGCGACCGTGCCGGCCTTCTCGAACTGCAGCGTGCCCTTGACGCGCTCGCCCTCCTTCAGCGGGCGCTTCAGATCCATGAACATGATGTGGAAGCCGCCGGGCTTCAGCTCGGCCTTCTCGCCGGGCTTGACCTCGAGCCCCTTGTCCAGCGGCCGCATCGTCATGATGCCGTCCTTCACCGCCATCTCGTGGATCTCGACGCGGCCGGCGATTTCCGACGAGCCACCCAGCAGCCGGTCTGACGCGCTGCCGCCGTTCTGGATCGTCAGATAGCCGCCGGCCACCTTGGCGCCGCCGGGCGTCGCGCGCGTCCAGGGATGGTCGATCTTGAGTGCGCCGAGCGTATAGTCATGGGCGAGCGCGACGACGCTGGTCAGGGTGAGCATCGCGGCGGCGAGGTAGTGCACGGGCTTGTTCATCCGGGTTCTCCTTGGGTTTGAAGGCGTATGGGTCACGGCCGGATCTCGACCGTCTCGGTGAGGCGGATCATCTCGAAATCCGAGATCAGGATGGCGAGCTCGACGCTCCAGCGGCCGGGGCGCGGCAGGCTGAGATCGTCGATCCGCCAGACACCATCTGCGCCGCGCATCGCCGGGCGTTCGATCGCCTCGATGCCGGCGGCGGGGTTGGCGAAGGAGAGGGTCAGTTCCCTCGCCGGCAGCGGGCCGAACTCGCCGTTCATCAGCATGATCGCCACCGCGACCGGTCCTGCGCGCCCCGGCGTGAGCGTGACGTCGGCCATCGCGGTGAGCGTGTGGATATGAAGGTTCGCCGGCTGCGCGGCCGCGATGGCGAGCGCGCGCGGCGGCGGGGTGAAACGCCAGAGTGCCGCCGTCCCGAAGATCGCGAGCATCAACATGAACTCGACGGCGATGATGCGTGCCAGGGCGCTGGCTGCGGCCGGCCGCCCGGCTTCGATCCGTGACGTCAGCCGCCAGCGGTTGAATGCGGCGAGCCCCAGCACGAGCGCGACCAGCCCGAGCTTGGCCAGCAGCACGCGGCCGTAATTCGTCTCGATCAGCGCGGCGGGCCGCTCGACCTGCACCACCGCGAGCACGAGCCCGCTGCCGAGCAGCACTGCGACGATGGCGGCGATGCGCGCGGAGAAGCGCCGCAGCGTCGCGGCCGCGTCGGGCTGTCGGATGGCCTGGATCAGCGGCAGCAGGGCGCCGGCCCACAGCGCGATGCCGGCCGCGTGCAGGAACACCGCTGGTCGCATCAGGGCTTGCGGGTTGGCCGCGCTGGCATGGCCGCTCGACGCCAGCGCGAGCCCCGCCAGACCGACGCCGAACAGGCCGGCTATCCTGGTGGCGAGGCCCGTCAGCCGCAGCGCCAGGAGGCCGCTCGCCAGCGCGCCTGCGGCGATCGCCAGCATCGATGCCAGGCTGGTGCCCAGCGCCGCGCGCCAGACCGCTGGCTGGAAGACCGCCTTGAGGTCCGCCCCGAGTGCGTCCAGCCCCTGCGCCACCAG